>DYSZ01000038.1 GCA_020726265.1 Draconibacterium orientale | reverse complement strand
CTCCTGACAAAAGAGTTCTGGCCATCGACGGAAAAATGAATTTCGACGATAATGCTTTGTTCCGTCAGCCTGAGGTACTTGCGATGCGCGAAGTAACACCCGACGAACAAAAAGAAATTGATGCCAACGAAAAAGGGCTTTCGTACATTAAACTGGATGGTAACATCGGCTGTATGGTAAACGGCGCTGGTTTGGCAATGGCTACCATGGATATGATCAAACTTTATGGTGGAGACCCTGCCAATTTTCTGGATATCGGAGGATCATCGAATCCACAAAAAGTGGTTGATGCCATGAATATTTTGCTGAGCGATACCAATGTAAAAGCGGTGATGATCAATATTTTTGGAGGTATTACCCGTTGTGATGATGTGGCCCGCGGACTTGTTGCGGCACTGACAACCATTAAAACTGACATTCCGATTGTAATCCGTTTATCGGGGACTAACGCAAAAGAAGGTCTGGCAATAATCAAAGAATTTGGGTTGCCAACTGTTTCAACCATGAGCGAAGCAGCAAAGAAAGCCATTGAACTGAGCAAGAAAAAAGTTTAGAGTTTAAAGTTTAAAGAAAGAAAAATGAGCATACTTATTAATAAAGACACAAAAGTTATTGTTCAGGGAATTACCGGTCGCGACGGCGCTTTCCACACTTCGAAAATGAAGGATTACGGAACCAACATTGTTGGCGGTATTTCGCCCGGTAAAGGAGGAAGCGATGTGGGCGGAATTCCTGTGTTCAATACAATGGAAGAAGCTGTAACAGCGACCGGGGCAAATACATCGGTGATTTTTGTACCTGCACCTTTTGCCGGCGACGCAATTCTTGAAGCCAGTTACGCCGGTGTTGAACTTGTAATCTGTATTACCGAAGGCGTTCCGGTTCAGGATATGATAAAAGTTACACCTGTTTTGAAAAAGAACGGAACCAAATTAATTGGCGCCAACTGTCCGGGGTTAATCACTCCCGACGAATGTTTAATTGGTATTCTTCCGGGTGGAATTTTCACTCCGGGGAATATCGGGTTTATTTCGCGTTCGGGCACACTCACATACGAAGTGGTAAACATGCTTACGGAAGCTGGCTTGGGACAAACCACCTGCGTGGGTATTGGCGGCGACCCTATTTCGGGATTGTATTTCAAAGATTTACTTGAAATGTTTGAGAACGACCCTGCCACAACTGCAGTTGTTTTAATTGGCGAAATTGGTGGCGATGCGGAAGAGCAGGCAGCTAAATTCATCAAAGAAAAAATGAAAAAACCGGTTGTTGCATTTATTGCCGGTCAGTCGGCACCTCCCGGAAAACGGATGGGACATGCAGGCGCCATTATTTCGAGTGGTTCAGGAACGGCTGAAGAAAAGATAAAAGCCTTTGCTGAAGCCGGAGTTCCGGTTGCCAAAGAACCTGGCGAAATTCCGGGATTGGTGAAACAGAAACTGGGCTTGAAATAAGAGATAAAATAAAGGCGGGTTGATTTTCAACCCGCCTTTATTCTTATAACTAATTCAGAATTTCCTTTACTTTCCAGCGTTTGGCCTGAATATTTTTGATTCGTGAACCATCGGCAAGGTAGCTGTACACGCCAACTTTAACACTCCAGATTGGTCCCCGCTCTTTTACAATAAAATCGTCGCCGTTTTCTTTATTCTTCATGTTTCCTGTATTTAATTGTTTTCTGAAAAATTGCTACAATTTATAAAAATCGAAGAATCTAACTATCAAAAATTCTGCCAAAGAAGTGTTTTTTTAGGTAAAACCCGATTTTCAGGGTTGAACTGTGTAGCCACGGCCTTCAACTGCCTTTGTAATTTTCTCCAAATCTACTTTCGATGGGTCGAAAGAAACAACAGCAGTTGAATCAGCAAGCGTTACCGACACCGAATCAATTCCTTCCAATTCATTAATGCCTTTGGTTACAGAAGCTACGCAATTTTCGCAATGCATACCGCTCACATGAATTTTTGTCTCGGTTAATGCCACAGTAGTTGCAGTAGGTTGTTCGCTTTGCGCCGGTTTGTAACCCGAATTACAGGCGGCAAATACAAACACAACCAAGAGATAAACTAACTTTTTCATTTTAATTTTCAGTTTATATTTTTTTGGACAAAAGTAATTTTTATTAAACTGCAACCGCTGAAACAATTGCCTCGCTTACATTGCTGGCCTCTGTCATCACTGCTTTCGACTTTTTTCCCAATAACGGGGAAAACAGTTTAGCATTCAGCATCGAAACATAAGTTTTCCCGTTGTTTTCGTAAACAGCAACCCTGCAAGGCATTAAAGCAGAAACAAGTTGTTCATCGTGACTGCTCAGAATAACGTTGGCCAAATCAGGCTTACAAAGCGACATCACGGTAACAGGGTCAACTTCAAACCCCTTTCCTTTTAAAGTTGCCTGCAAATCGTATTTATGCGGAACTCCCCATTTCATTTCTCCGGCGGTCTTTTCAAGCTCCGAAACTGCTTGTTCCATCCCGTATTTGCTCTCTTTCATAATAAACATTTTGCCCGGAACCAAAACAAAAATTGCAGCAATGATTAGAGCCACGCCCAAAACCAACCCAATTAAGAATATTATCATCGTTTTCATTTTTAAAGATATTTATGTCCGCAATTGGAACAAATTCAGACGATAAAAGTTTGATGGATACTGACACTTGCGGGTATAAAAAAAGGATCTTATCTCGTTACTGATAAAATCCCTTTAAAAATATTTCGACTAACTTTTATAATGCGGCCATTGCTTTATTATAATCAGGTTCGTCAACAATTTCTGGAACTTGTTGTGTGTAAACCACTTTCCCGGTTTCGTCAACTAGAACCACCGAGCGCGAGTGTAGTCCCTGAAGTGGTCCGTCAGCGATTTCCAGACCGTAATCTTTCCCGAACTGGCCAGTGGCAAAGTCGGAAAGTGTTACCACGTTTTCAATGCCTTCAGCTCCACAAAAACGATTTTGCGCAAATGGCAAATCGCGTGAGATGCACAACACTTTTGTGTTTTCGAGACCAGCAGCCAACTTGTTAAAGTTCCGCACCGATGCTGCACAGGTTCCAGTATCGAGACTTGGAAAAATATTCAGCACAAGTCGTGTCCCTTTATAATCGCCGAGGCTAACTTTTGACAAGTCGCCTTTAACGAGCGTAAAATTTTTGGCAGTTGCACCCACTTTTGGCAATTCGCCAATTGTGTTTACTGCATTTCCTTTTAATGTAATTTTTGCCATGAAGATGTATTTTTTTTAATCAACAATAGAACAGGCAACCGGAGCAAAAGTTTACCCATTCACATAATTTAAAACAACCCATCCACCGAAAGATATCTTTCGCCATGGTCATATGAAAATGTAAGAATTCGCGAACCAGCCGACAATTCAGGAATTTTCTTAGCTACAGCTGCCAATGAAGCGCCTGACGAAATTCCAACAAACAAACCTTCGAGTTTTGCTGCTTTTTGCGCAAAATCAAAAGCTTCATCCCGACTGATTTGGATAGTTCCGTCGAGCAGGTCTGTGTTCAGGTTTTTGGGGATAAAACCGGCGCCAATTCCCTGAATAGGGTGCGGTCCGGGCGCTCCACCACTGATAACAGGACTTGCTTCGGGTTCAACAGCATAAACTTTCAGGTTCGGAAATTTCTTTTTCAAAACTTCGGCAACGCCCGAAATATGGCCACCGGTTCCTACTCCGGTAATCAGGTAGTCAATTCCATCCGGAAAATCGGCCAAAATTTCCTGAGCAGTAAAATTCCTGTGAACCTCAACGTTTGCAGGATTATCGAATTGTAGCGGAATCCATGAGCCGGGTATTTCGGCCGATAATTCTTCTGCTTTGGCAATGGCACCTTTCATCCCTTTTTCGCGGGGAGTGAGTTCGAGTTCGGCGCCCAAAGCAGTTAATACTTTGCGGCGTTCGATACTCATCGATTCGGGCATGGTTAGAATTAACCTGTATCCTTTTACTGCGGCCACAAGTGCCAAGCCAATTCCGGTGTTTCCTGATGTGGGTTCAATAATTACCGAACCGCTATTCAGAACCCCTTTTTTCTCAGCATCTTCAACCATTGCCAGGGCAATACGGTCTTTGATGCTTCCACCGGGATTTGTTTTTTCCACTTTCACCCAAACCTCGTAATTTGCCGGGAACAACCGGTTTACCTTTACATGCGGCGTGTTGCCGATGGTCTCCAAAATGTTTTGTGCTTTCATAATCGTTTTTAAAATCGGTTAAAACAATAAGGCTTCCCCGTTTCCAGGAAAGCCTTATTTCATATCTCGTTGTTGAATTTATTCAGTTGAATCAATGAAAAACACTTTCCTGCCTCGTTTGAGTGCAGCAACACATCCTGTTGTATTTCATTGTGCTTTTCATTTTTAATTCTCTCTGCAAACTTAACAAGTATATCTAAAAAAAGTTCTTCAGGTATTAATTTTTATACCGAAGCCATTTAATAAGTTCCTTAATATTTACTTTTTTGCCATACATCAGCAGTCCGATGCGGTAAATCTTAGCTGCAGCAGCTATTGCTCCAATGGTTGTTAGCACGAGCAGGAACATTGAAAGCAACAATTCCCACAAAGGAACGCCATACGGAACACGCGCCAGCATGGCTACCGGCGAAGTAAACGGAATGATAGAAAACCAAAAGGCTACAGGCCCTTCAGGATTTCGGGCGATAGGGAACAGCACCATAATCGATAAAATGAGCGGAAAAGTGACCGGAAAAACCATTTGTTGCGAGTCTTCGTCATTATCAACAGCAGCGCCCACGGCACCCATCAACGAGCTGTACAGCAAATACCCAAACAGGAAATAAAATACAAACGAAAACAAAATGAATGGCAGGTTGAGATTGCCAATCATATCAAGAATTTCCATCGCTTTATTGGGTTCAACCGTCTGCATGGCGGCGGGGTTCATATTTTGCTGGCCTTCCATAATGCTCTGACCCATTTGCTGCGCAGTTTCGGGGCTGAAAAAACTTTGCACCCCAAACATTACTGCAATTCCAAGAACAACCCAAATAGCGACTTGCGTGAGACCTACCAGTGCAGTTCCTATAATTTTTCCGGCCATCAGTTCAAAAGGTTTAACCGACGAAATAATCACCTCGATAATGCGGCTCTTTTTTTCTTCCATCACACTGCGCATCACCATTGCGCCGTACATAAAAACAAAAAAGTAGATGATAAAACCCATGGCATAACTGGCACCAAAAGCCATAGCCGAAGAGCTCGATTTTGCCTCACCACCTTCCGAGATTTTCAGGGTTTTCAGCGATATGCTTGTTTTCGTAGCTTCAAGCCGCTCGCCCAGGTCGGGGATTCCCGATTCGGCGATGATTTTACTTTTTTTGTCGTTTTCGATAAACCGGCTCAGTTTTCGTTCAATCTGTTCGTTCACTTCAAACGGTATCTGTTTTTCTGAAATCAGCTGCGCCGAATTGTTTGTGTAAATATCGCCCGGAATATAAAGCACTCCGTAAAACTCAGTTTCCTTTAAACCGCTGCTTAATTTGGTGTACTGTTCTTTTTGAATAAAGGTATATTTTGTGTAACCTTCATTTCCAAATTCGCCAAGGAAAAGTCCCGACTCATCGTAAACGGCGATGTTCCGTTCTTTTTTATCGTTGTTTATGGATAGAAAAATGATGAGTGCAAACATGCCAGCCATCAGAAACGGCACAAGCAATGTAAGTATGATAAACGATTTCTTTTTTACCCTTTTCAGGTATTCCTGTTTTAATATGAGTAATGTTTTATTCATTTTTAAAAAAGTTGGAAGACCGAAGACCGAAGTCGGAAAGTGGGAATCGGGACTTTTGTCATTCAATCTTCAATTTTAATTTATTCCATTCTAATATTTAACAATCCTTTTCCTAATCTCCCCCTTTGGGAGAGTTGGAGGGGGCTTTACTTTCTGTTCGATTCCTGTACAGCTTTAATAAATACATCGTTCATACTTGGTATTTTTTCCTCGAACGAAAGAATTTCCGCCACCGGAATGAGCGCCTGAATCAAATCATTGTTCGATTTTCCGTTGTAATGCTCCACTGTTATCTGGTTGGCACGTTTGTCCTCAATATGGTCAAGTACTTTGATTTGGCCGCTGAGCGCCCTGCTCACCTTGTCGAAATCGCCACGGTATTTTACCTCGAAAACATTCGATTTGTACCGCGCTCTGATTTCGTCAACCTGCCCTTCAACAATTTTATGCGATTTGTTGATGAGCGCAATGTGGTCGCACAACTCCTCAACCGAACCCATATTGTGGGTCGAAAAAATGATTGTTGCACCTTCGTCGCGCAAATTCAGGATTTCCTGTTTCAACAGATTGGCATTAATAGGGTCGAAACCACTGAAAGGCTCATCGAAAATAAGCAGTTTGGGTTTGTGCACGACGGTTGTAATAAACTGAACCTTTTGCTGCATCCCCTTTGAAAGTTCCTCGATGTTTTTGTTCCACCAGGTCATGATTTCAAATTTCTCGAACCAGACTTTTAAATTTTTAATGGCATCATGTCGGCTCATTCCTTTTAGTTGAGCCAGGTATATCGCCTGATCTCCAATTTTCATTTTTTTGTACAGACCGCGTTCTTCAGGTAAATATCCAATTTGGCCAATATCAGCACGGCTCATTTTTCTGCCTTCAAGAAAAACTTCGCCACTATCGGGTGCAGTAATTTGATTGATTATTCTGATAAGCGTAGTTTTGCCTGCTCCATTCGGGCCAAGTAATCCAAAAATACTTTGTTTGTTCACCGAAATGTTGACATCGGTTAAAGCCTTTGTATCGGCAAAAACCTTATTTACATTTCGAGCGCTGAAAAATTCCATAGATGTAAGTTTTGTTATATGTCTGATTTATGAGTCTCAAATTACGGCGAAAAAAATCAATCTTCCACACAGAAAAGCCAGCCTTCTGCATAAGAAAGCCGATAAATGTAATTAATTACTGGACTAAAACAGAATCAACACGATTCAACCCGTTGAATTCTGATTCAAACGACTATTTTTCTTTTGGTTCTTTTTCGCTGGTTTTTTGCTCTGCTATGTTTGTTCCTTTCAGGTAGTTGGGTAATTCAAGACCGGCTGATTTAAAAACGTCATCGAGTGGAGGAATTGAACCAAGCATCCCCTGTAAAAAGTTGGCTGTTGATGTTTTACCATCTTTCCCGTTGCCGGTTTCCCAAACAGTAACTTTGTCAATTTTGATATTTTTGATGGCTTCCACCTGGGTTTTCACCAGTTCAGGCAATTTGTCAGCAATCATCATCATCACAGCCTTTTGTGGGTCGTTGCCGGCAGCTTTTACCAATTGGTCGAAACCTTCAGCCTGTTTGCTAAGTATTTCGAAAATACCTTTTCCTTCGGCGGCCATTTTCATAAATATTGCATCGGCTTCACCCTTTGCAATTCTCCGGGTTTGTTCGGCAATCGCTTCAGCATCAATTTCCACTTTCTGTTTATCAATTTCGGCAGGTACCACAATATTGGCAGTTTGTGTTGCTTTATCACGCTGGGCACGCACCTGTTCTGCCAGTTTCTGCGCTGCGTAAGCTTCTTCGAGCGCGCGGGCTTCGGTAACTTTTTCGGCTGCCACAGCACGGCGGTTGGCTTCGGCTTCGCGTTCGCGGCGGTCGGCATCGGAGTTGGCGATGGTTACCTTGGCCACGTTTTCACCTTCAACAGCTGTAGCATCGGCGCTGGCTACCTGAACACGCTGTTCGCGGTGCGCCATGGCCTGACCAATTTCACCATCGCGGTTCTTTTCGGCCACGCTCTTTTTGGCATCGTTGATGGCTTTTGCGGCGGCTTCTTTTCCCAAAGCATCGATATAACCCGATTCGTCGTTGATGTCGGTTACGTTTACGTTGATAAGTTTCAACCCGATTTTTTTCAGTTCAGCTTCCACATTTGACGAAACGGCAGCAAGAAACAGGTCACGGTTGCTGTTGATTTCCTCAATTTCCATGGTAGCCACCACCAAACGCAACTGCCCGAAAATGATGTCTTTGGCCAAGTTGCTTATGGATTCTTGTGTAAGCCCAAGCAAACGTTCGGCTGCATTATTCATAATGTTGGGTTCGGTTGAAATACCCACTGTAAAACGCGAGGGAACATCGACTCTGATGTTTTGTTTACTCAACGCGCTGGTGAGGTTAATTTCGATTGACAGCGGTGTTAAATCGAGAAATGAATACGCCTGGATTACCGGCCAGATAAAAGCAGCACCCCCGTGGATACATTTTGCCGAACGGCTTTCTTTATCGGAGCCTTTTCCGATTTTTCCATACACCACCAAAATGCGGTCGGAGGGACAACGTTTGTAGCGCCGCATCATTGCCACAATGATGATAAACAGGAAAAGCGCTGCAATAGTGATAAGAATTACAAAATAGTTACTCATTGTTCGTGTAATTAAAGTGTTAATTTGGTTTTATTTTCCCTGCTTTTTCACAAGCAGAATTTGTTCGTCAATTACATCGAGCACTTCGATGATTGAATTTGTGGGGATGGCAGAATTTTCATCGGTTAAGGCATCGAGTGTGCGCAGCGAGCCTTGTACATTGAGCTGTACTTTTCCCATTCCACCTCGGTTGGCTGGAATTACAAGGTAAACCTCGCCCAGTTTTCCAACAGCATTTTTCATTTTCAGCGTACCGTTTTCAGCCAGTTTCGACATAAAATAGAAAAGTGCTGCCATTGCCAGCATCATCAGCAACCCACAGATTACCGCTAATATAACCACCAGCCAGGCTGCCATTCCGGCGTTGATAAAACCAATGCCCGACCAGCCAAAAACAGCAAAAAATGCCACAATATTTTTCAGCGATAAAAACTGAAACGGAATAGAATCGCCATCGGCAATGTGTGCATCGATATTTGTATCGATATCAGTATCTGAAACATCGCCTCCAAAAATTGTCATTCCCAGCAGTACCAGAAAAACCACAGTTGAAGGAATGGCAATCAGCCAGAAAATTTGTTCGAAAATCCCGAGTTCAGACCAAACCGGGAGAATTGAATTGATAAGCATTGGTTAAAGTTTAATGTTAAACGCCTAAATTTAACTTAATCCGTAGCCAAATCAAAATCACAATTACAACAAATCAGAAATTTAACCTCAATTATGTTGCAAAGCATTTTTTTTGGAGGAAATACTCCTAAAAATGATGTTGCATACTCTCTTCGGTGTACGGGTGTTTGCGCGGAACAAGACTGGCTTTTGACAACCAGGTGGCAACCAACAGCAGGTAAATAATTCATAAAACTGCTCTGGCTTTATTACACGGTTTTATAAAAATTGGGTTGACTTTGTTACAAGTTTTTATATAAACTGGGTTGACTTTGTTACAAACATTGTTTATATTTGCATTGACTTTGTTACAAACAATGAATAGAAATGAGTTTTAACAGACATATATCGAGTGAGTTAGACAGCTGGAAGATAAGTACGTTCAGAAAGCCACTTGTTTTGAGAGGTGCGAGGCAAGTTGGAAAGACAACTTTAGTTGCTCAATTTGCATCGAAATACAAGTACAACATACTATTAAACCTTGAAAAAGAGGCTGACAAATTTTACTTTGAAGAGTACGATGATGTCAAAACCATCGTGGAAATGCTTTTCATTACAAAAAACATCGCTTATAAATGGCTTGGTGAAACGCTATTGTTTATTGATGAAATTCAGGAATCACCAAAAGCAATTGCCTTATTACGTTACTTTTATGAAGAGCTGCCTGAGTTGCACGTTATTTCGGCGGGTTCGCTTTTAGAGTTTGCTTTAAAAAAAGTAAAAAGTTTTCCAGTTGGACGGGTTGAATTTTTATATCTGCACCCTTTAAATTTTGCTGAATATCTGGAAGCAACCGGACACGAAGTTGCCAGTGAACAGCTTCATAAAACTCCGGTCAATCCGGCTGCACATCAAACACTGATGAAGTTGTTCAACAGTTATGCTATTTCAGGAGGAATGCCAGAGGCAATAAAAGTTTATCTTCAGAACAAAAGTATGGCCGATTTGCCAAGGATTTATGAAAGCATTTGGGGAACTTACAAAAACGATGTGGAAAAATATACTACGAACGATACTGAACGTAAAGTAATCAAACACATTATAAACACAGCTCCGCTTTATGTCGATGAGCGCGTTAAATTTCAGAATTTTGGCAATTCGAATTACAAGTCGAGGGAAGTTGGGGAAGCGATGCGGGCTTTAAATGATGCCAAAATCGTTCAATTAATTTACCCAACCACCGACGTGGAAATACCCGCAAAACCTGATTTAAAAAAATCACCCCGCTTACAGTTTTTAGATACCGGAATCCTTAATCATTCGCTGGGCATTCAGGGACAAATGCTTGGAATTGATGATTTAAGCAATACTTTCAAAGGGGCAATAATTCCACACATTATTACACAAGAGCTGATTTCGCTGAATACATTCAGCGATAAAAATCCCAATTTTTGGGTAAGGGATAAAAAACAGGCATCATCGGAGGTAGATTTGGTTTTTGCGTACAAAGACAAACTTATTCCTATTGAAATAAAGTCAGGGAGTTCGGGAAGTTTAAAATCACTTCATCAGTATATTGAACAAACCAATCATCCCTACGGAGTTCGCATTTACGCCGGAGAATTCAGGATTGAAAAGAATATCACGCCAAAAGGAACGCCCTATCTTTTAATGAATTTGCCTTATTATTTGGGAACAAAAATCCCGGAATATATTCAATATTTTGTTGAAAATCATTCACTTCAAAAATGATGCTGCATACTTTCCTCGATATACGGGTGTTTGCTCGGAACAAGACTGGCTTTTGATAACCAGGTGGCAACCACCAGTGCAAAAACTCCCGCAAAACCGATAAAAGTTCCGATTTCGAGCAGGCCAAATTTGGCTTCGTGAACTACTGCCGGCCAAATGATGTAGTAAAGTTCGGTGTATTGACCAATAATCAGCAAAACGATTACAGGGAAAATAAACAACTTGCTACGCGAGGTTTTACGCGGCATCAGCACAATAAACGGGGCAAACCAGTTGAGAATGATGTTTACAAAAAACAGGATTTTGTAGGCTCCATCCCAACGGTGTACAAACCACGCGGTTTCTTCGGGGATGTTGCCGTACCAGATAAGCATGAATTCGACAAAATTGAAGTAGCCCCAAACAATACTGCTCATAAAAATATAACGCGTAAAATCGTGCAGGTGGCTGCGGTTCAAGAATTCGAGTTTACCCAGGCGCGACAGAATAATAACAACCAAAGTAATGATAGATGAACCGTGCATAAACGCAGCAATAAAACTTTTGGCAGCAAAAATGGTACTGAACCATTGAGGTTCAAGACTCATGAGCATATCAACCGCAAAAAGCGAAAACGAAATGGCAATTACAAAAATGAAGATTTTTGAATACATTTCTGATTTTACGAAGTAATCGAGCCCACCGGTTTCATCCTCTTTCAATGAAAGTTTGCGAAGCAGTTTCGAGAGTAAAATCCATGCGCCGAAAAACACCACAATGCGCGTAAAAAAGAAAGGAATATTCAGATAAGCCGATTTGTGTTGCAACAAATGGTCTTCGGCTACAACCTCCTCATGGGTCCACTCAAAAATGGAATGCATTCCGAAAAAAAGCAACAAAAAGAAAACTGCGGCAAACGGGATGTAGGCCACCATGGCTTCAGAAATTCTTTTAAATGCAGCCGACCAGCCCGATTGCGTAATGTATTGGATGGCGCCAAAGAAAGCAGCGCCCATCGCCAGCGACAAAAAATAATAATTGTTCAGCAGGTAATTGGCCCAGGTGCGTTTGGCATCGAAAGCAAAACCCAGCGCAAACGAAACCACGCCAATCCCTATTAAAATATAGGCTGCTGTTTTAAATTTTTTCGAAACAATCAATTGGTCTTTCATCTGAAATTTATTTTGAATTAGCTGTCAATGCTGATTTTTGTAGTTCCGTTTTTATGTACATCGCAATTTTCCAGCGGTCTTCCTGTTTTATCATCGAGCCGTGTTCTCCCATAATTCCCCAGCCCACTGTAATTACATGGTAAATATCTGCTTCAGGAGCAATTTTCATTTTTTCGCTTAACAAACTGGCTGGCGGATAAGTGTATTTTTTGTTTACAAACAGGCGGCCTTTGCCGTCGCCTGTTTCGCCGTGGCACTGTAAACAGTAAATTCCATAAGCTTCTTTACCACGTGACAGATTTTCAGCGCTGTTTTCTAACGGGTTCACCAGATTTTGTGCGGCTAATGCCCGGTCTTCATCGGTTTTTTTATACTGATAGGGCATTGTACCGCGTGGAATGGTTCCCGGAACCGGCGGCTGCATGGTTCGGCCGTTGGCAAAATTCGGATTAGGGCTGTAGGTTTCGTAGGCATTCGAATTGATAAAATCGCCGGCATAATCCCAGCCGGTTGTACGGCGGTCGTAATCGCACGAAATAATTAAGATTCCGGCAAACAAAATCAGCGAAAGTTTAATCGACTTTTGCCAAAAACTCTCTTTAATCTTCAACCCAGTATTTTTCTCAGTTCTCATATCTAAAATCTGATTATCTGACATTTATTCAACTTCGCCATGTGCTGTAATAATTGCATTTACCGATTCCTCATTTTCACCCAGACTCTTCTTATCGATTACCATCACAAAACGGTCGTCAGTGGCACGCGAGTGAAAAATTTCGGGAACTTTCCCCGGAAATATTTTCGCCCTTGCCGAGAAAGTAAAAAGAGTGAGCAGAGTTATCGAAAGTATTGTTGCCACAATGGTTACCACAATAAACGATGGGAACGAGTTGGTTGGTTTTCCTCCATAATTAATTGGCCAGCTTATGGTTGCTGCCCAGGTCAGAAAAGTAAGGATGCCAATGGCAGAAAACAGTCCGAAGAAAAATGCTGCGTGAGAAATTCGTGTTTTGTTGCCCATTCCTTCCAGAATTTCGTGTACCGGGTAAGGCGTGTACACTTCAAAAGGCAGAATTCCTTTCTGTTTCACCTTTTCGAAAGCCTCAACAAGGCTCTCCTCATCCTTGAAAACACCAAGTATATAGTCTTTATTCATGATTTGCGTGTTTTACACTTTTTTGTGGTTTATCGAATTTGGCCACACTTTTTAATTCCGAAATGGCAATCATCGGGATAAAACGGAAGAACAAAAGTACGCCTGTCAAAAACAGGCCGATGGTTCCGGCAAAAAAACCAACTTCAACCCAGGTGGGAGAATACGGAGTCCAGCTTGATGGCAGGTAATCGCGGCTCAGGGATGTTACTATAATATTGTAACGTTCGAACCACATCCCAATGTTGATGATGATGGAAATTACAAATACCATCCACATTTTTGAACGCACTTTTTTAAACCAGAACAACTGTGGAATCACGGCATTCGAAATAAACATCGTCCAGAATTCCAGCGCATATTCTCCGGTCAACCGATTTTTAAAGAACATGTACATTTCGTAGGGTGAACCTGAATACCAGGCGACAAAAATTTCGGTAAGGTATGCCGTGCCCATGATAAGCGAAATAAAAATGAGCACGCGACAAACCGCATCGATATGCCTGTTGGTGATAAAATCGTTCATGTTATACAATTTACGCATCATCACCACCAGCGTAAGTACCATGGCAAAACCAGAAAAAATGGCGCCTACCACAAAGTACGGCGGGAAGATAGTGGTGTGCCAGCCCACTTCCACCGAAACGGCGAAGTCGGTGGAAACGATGGAGTGCACCGAAACCACAAGCACGGCAGCAATTCCGCCTAAAACAAAACTCAGTCCCTCGAAACGGAGCCACTCGCGGCTTGAACCAGTCCAGCCGAAAGCCATAATACCGTAGACTGCTTTTTTGATTTTCGATTTGGCTGTATCACGGATTGTGGCAAAATCGGGCAACATGCCAAAATACCAGAAACTTGCCGATATTAACAGATACGCCGAGATAGCCACAAAATCCCAAAACAATGGCGAATTAAAATTTACCCAAAGCGGGCCGCGGGTATTCGGATAAGGGAAAATATAAAAGAACAACCACGGGCGACCCATATGAAGCAGCGGAAACAAAGCTGCTGCCATTACTGCCACCACTGTCATCGCCTCGGCAGCGCGATTAATTGCGGTACGCCATTTTTGCCGGAGAATCAGCAAAAAGATGGAAAATGCAGTTCCGGCATGTCCGATTCCAATCCACCAAACAAAATTAATGATGTCCCAACCCCAGGCTACGGAGTTATTCAAACCCCAGGTCCCTAAACCTTTTGAAAGGGTGAGAAAAATTGCATATCCGCCGAAACCCAGCATACCCAATGCACCCATTAATGCCAAATACCACCACACCGGTGTTTTGGCATGAATTGGCGACAGAATCTCTTCCGAAATCTGGCCCAGGCTTTTATTGCCATCGATAAGTCTTCCTCTCACTGCACTGTTATACATATAGTGTTATGCTTTTTTATTCCTTACTTTAACAAGATAACCCACCGAAGGCAACGTGTGCAACTCTTCGAGCAGATGATAATTTCTCTCGTTTTTCATGTATTTTGATATTTTACTTTCGGGATTGTTCATGTCGCCAAAAACAAGTGCGTTGGCCGGACAACCCTGAACGCAGGCCGGTTGGATTTCGCCATCTTCAACTTTTCGACCGGCTACTTTGGCAACTGCTTTTTTCTCCTGAATGCGCTGCACACAGAACGAACATTTTTCAACTACACCGCGCGAACGAACCGTAACATCAGGGTTTAGTACCATACGGCCAAGGTCGCTGTTCGATGCAAAATCGAACTCTTCGTTTTTTACATACTGAAACCAGTTAAACCGGCGCACTTTGTACGGGCAGTTGTTCACACAATATTTTGTTCCCACACAGCGGTTGTAAACCATCTGGTTTAAACCCTCCTCGCTATGCGGTGTTGCCGAAACCGGACACACATTTTCGCAAGGTGCATTGTCGCAATGCTGGCACATTACCGGCTGGTGAAAAACCTCCGGGTTTTCGGCATTGTTCGAAAAATACCTGTCGATGCGAATCCAGTGCATGATTCTCCGGTTACGAACCTGCTCCTTGCCGATTACCGGGATATTATTTTCGGCCTGGCACGCAACCGAGCAAGCACTGCACCCGGTGCACGAAGTTAAATCGACTGCCATTCCCCAATGATGACCTTTGAATTCAACTTCGGGATAGAGCGTGTGAGCATTTGCCTCGTGTTCTTTCTTCAGCGCATTTTCTGCAGCCGGATTCTCCTTCCATTCTGAAAATTTTGCTTCACGGACAATCGGCCTGCCTTCCATCGAATGATGGGTTTGCGAAATTGCCAGATCATATGTTATTGTTGTGGTTTCGACAGCTGCACCGGTTACATGATACTTCCGCACTCCGTTATCAATTGTTGCAAACAGGTACAAATTTTTTCCCAAATCGTTGCCCACTTTTCCGGCTACTTCACGGCCATAACCCAGCGCCACCGAAATGGTTCCGGTAGCTTGTCCGGGTTGAATAAAAACAGGAAGTTCCATCCCGTTTACAGCAATTACCGATTCGTTTTTCAGCCCTTTCTCTTCGGCCCATTTTACCGGAACGGCAGCAAAATTATCCCAGCTTATTTTTGCAATCGGGTCGGGCAATTCGTGTAACCAAGGGTTGTTGGCATGTAACCCGCTGCCCAGTGCCACGCTTTCGTACAAAACAATTTCACAATCACCTTTTGCAACTGGTTTGAGTGTTGCAACTGCCTGCGACAAACCAGCATCCGACCATGTGAGTTCAGTACTGTTTTTTACTGGTTCGAAAACACCTTTTTGCAATGCATCGTTCCAGAATTGTTGTGGGTTGGCTATTTCAGTTTGAAGTGCAGAAAGATTTTCTTCCCAGTTTCTTTTGATAAATTCATAATATTTGGCTGATGTTGACCCGCTCCACTTTAACAGCAATTCCTGCACCTGTTTGCCACCAAACAAATTCGAAATGGCCGGTTGTGCAAGACTGTAGATTCCCATTTTTGGTTCGGCATCATTCCATGCCTCCAGAAAGTGAGGTTCGTTACAAACCCAGTGGCACGCTGCTGATGTTTCGTCCGGCCTGTCGGCAAAAGCCACCGAAAGTTCCAGTCCTTCGAAAGCCTGTTTGATTTCCCGTCCGGCAGGGTGGTTGTACACCGGATTTGCGCCCCAACACAAAACACCGGCAACCGTTTTGGATTTTATTTCTGCCACAAATTTTTCAAAATCAGCATCAATTCCCTGTTTGACATTCAGTGTCTGGCTGGTAAGTATTGTATTTCCATAATTGCCTAACAATTGGTTAATCGCGTTAACCATCAATTGAATACTTGTATCGTTACTGCCTGAAATCACAAGCGATTTTCCTTCGTTTTCGATTAAATCGGCAACAAGCCCGCTTAAATCAACCGATACTGTTGTTTCACCAACCCCTGCAAATCCTTTTTCTTTCAGCAACTGATTGTACAACCCGGCAACAAGATTCTGCATTTTCTGATGTTTTCACCGGAATGCGCACATCGGCATTCGAACCGGTAAGCGACATGCCACTTTCGAACTGATAATGGCGGCTCATTGAATCATCTTTCTGTAACAACCTGCGGCCTGTTGAATAACTTTTGGTATATTCCACAGGTGAAAGCCATGTTCCGAGGAAATCGGCTCCGAAACTCACAATTACTCCGGCTTTTTCGAACCGGTAATCAGGAATAAATGCCTTACCAAAGCTCATTTTGTTGGCTTCAAGGATTCCGGATGCTGAAACAGCATCGTACTGAATCCACTGAACATTTGGATAGCGGGTTGTAAACGAAGAGATTACTTTTCTGGTGGAAGGAGAAATTATGGTGGTAGTGAGTAAAACTACTTTCTTGTTTTCACTTTTTAACTGTTCCAATTTTTTACCAATATAATCTTCAGCTTCCTCCCAGGTTGTTGGTGTACCTCTTTTTAATGGCGATTTCAGCCGCGCATCATCGTAAAGATTGAGCACTGCCGCCTGCACCCGTGCCGAAGTTCCCTGTTTCGAAACCGAAGAAAGATTATTTCCTTCAATTTTTATGAGCCTGCCATCGCGCACTTTCACCAAAACGCTGCAATATTCATTTTCTTCGAAATAGGTGGTTGCATAAAAATTGGCCATTCCGGGTGTTACCTCTTCGGGCTTGATTAAAAACGGAATCGCTTTATTCACCGGCTTTTTACAACTTATAACAACAGCCGCAGTAGCAACACTGAAACCCATAAATTTCAGAAAATCGCGGCGCGATTAACCTGCATCTTTTTTATAAAAAGCGCGGCTGGCTTCCACTTCCATCCGCAACTCAGACTTTCTAAATTCAGCCGGGTCTTTTAATTCCTCAATACTTCTCCAGTATTTTGTCATATCGATATTTCGGTTTTATACTTTTTGTATCAACAAACTCCAACATTTTAAACTCCAATCACAAATTCCAAGCTCCAAATTCCAAACTGTAAACTTTAAACTCCGAACTAATAGTGGCATTTCATACAATCGTTGGCGCCAATTTTTTCCGCAGTGATGGTATCAATTTTGCCTGCCTTCAGTTCCTCATGAAGTTTAGTATAGTGTTCATAATATGCGTTTTCTTTAAAATTCACCTGAGTTTCACGGTGACAACTGATGCACCAGCCCATCGAAAGGTCGTTTTGCTGTTTCACAATATCCATCGTTTCAACTGGTCCGTGACAGGTTGCGCAATCGATTTTGCCAGAACCCACATGCACCGCATGACTAAAGAAAACGTGTTCGGGCAGGTTATGAATCCGCACCCATTCAATGGGTTTTCCGCTATCAACAGCATTCACCACTTTGGCAATTTCGAACTTGCCACTGTTGGTTCCTTCGCGAACGATAACGTGGCAATTCATACAGAGATTGGAGGCCGGGATACCGGCCGATTTGCCTTGTTCAACAGTGGTGTGACAATATTTACAATCAATTCCATTGTCGCCCACATGTACTTTGTGCGAAAACTTCAGGGGTTGATCGGGGGCGTAGTTTTGTTGACGACCCAATTTAATGGCATCGGTTGCTATCATTTTTGCCTGCCAGCCAAAAGCCCCCAGGAAAATGATAACGGGAACAATCTTCCATTTAATTTTTCTAATAAAAATTAGTTCGATTAACGCCCAAGTGAGCAAAACACCAAGAAACAAAAACAAAATCAGGTTGTTAAAACTGGGCTTTGTCGGGTTCGTTCCGGTTTGAGCCAGGTTATCGAGATAAACTTTTACTGTCTTCAAATCCTCCTCGCCGAGGTTAAAACCTGCATGTGAAGCTGTCATTTTTACGCCCGAGGGTTGCATAACAGCTGCCTGAAATCCCGCAAAATCATTTCCGGCATATTTCAAAGCAATATCCATTGCCGAAGGATTCCAGTTTAAAGTATCAGATTGTGTTAAAGTATGGCACGAAACACACGATTCGCCGGCTCTTTCGAAAGGCAGAAGTCCTTTGAAAAAGCGTTCTCCCCGTTTAATGTCATCTTTCGAATGGCCTGAAGAAACAACAGATTCATCGCTTGCCAAAGCCTGATTAAATTGAACTTGAAAAAGGAAAATAAATACCGAAACGATGATAAAAAGAAACCATCCTGCAAGTTTGCTTTTTTTGGGCAATCTGTATCTCATTCTGCTCAGTTTAATTAAATACAAAAAGGTATTTTTTATAAAAAATACCTTTAACAATATTTAAGAGCAAAAGATTTTTTATTTTTTTTAAAAAATTAAAACAGGCCTTATTTTTTTTGCAATTAAAACTGAGGTATCCTGTAAAACCTTAAACTTCAAGGTTCTCAGTCAGTTTTTTAACAATTTTCAGATTATCGAAAAATTCCTTGGCGATTACCCTGATGATGGTGTAAACCGGAACTGCCAGAAACATTCCAAAAACGCCGGCAATACTTCCGGCAGCCAGAAACACAAGGAAAATTTCGAGCGGGTGCGCTTTTACGCTGCTCGAATAGATAAGTGGCTGAAAAAGAATATTATCGATTAGGTGAACCACACCAAAAACGATTGTCATTAAACCAAGCAGCGGCAGCGTTTGGGTTGTGAAATCGGCTTCGATGTTCAGCGAAGTAACAATCAGTAGTCCAATTGTGCTGCTAATCCACGGTCCAAGATAGGGCACAATATTGAACGAACCACAAATCAACCCGATTACCACTGAATGGTTAAAACTCACACCAACCAGGGTGAGCCCCAGCGTTATAAGCAGGCCAACCATAAAAATATCGGAGATCAGCCCGATGAAATAACGACGCAACAGCCGGGAAATCGAATCGAGAATATGGGCAACTTTATCTTCAAATTCAGTGGGAACGAGCAGAATAACACCGTCGCGGAACAGGTGGTCGTCTTTCAGAAAGAAAAAAGTGATAAACGAAACCGAGAAAAAACCAATAAGGAATTCTCCTAATGTGCCGGCCAAAACAGAAAGCACGTTTGAAAGCTGCGAAAAATCGACTTTCCCGCCCAGCCTTTCAACAAGAATATCAAAAAAACTCTGGCTCTCAAAAGTTACCGGCTTCCGGCTCACCGATTGCATCAACCGAATCACAGGGTCACCAACCGATTCTAACACTTTGGCAAAATCAATTTGCGAAAAAGTGTTGAGTTCGCTGAGCAGCAACGGAATCATAAAACGTAAAAAAGCAAAGAAAACTGTCCAGATTACAAGCAGAGCAATAAAAGCTGCCACACCACGGGGAAAATTAAACTGTTTAATTTTCAACGATGTAAGAAAATAAACAAGTGGTTTTCCGGTAAAAGCCAGAACGACTGAAATAAGGATGTAGGCTACGATGGTGCTGAAATACCACAACAAAAAAACCACGAAAAGAAAACCAAGTCCGAGCAAAATGCTGTGGGTACGGCTTTTAAATTTCAGTTTCATAACACACAGGTTTGTAACAAATATAACTGAAATTCATGGCAAAAAATATTCTTATATTACTGTCTTTTTTCCCACTTAACTAAAATACGCAACGGAATATGATACATCGCATTCAAAAGCTGGTCGGTTTTTTTCCAACACCAGAAGTTTAAATACTTCAGAAAAACATGCATACGTAAATGAACAGGTATTTTGTTTGCAAAAGTGTAATATTCAGCCGATTTCAAATTTGAACCCTGATAAAGCGAAAGCAGTTTTTTTTCATCGAAAGAATGAATATGAGCAAACAGCGGTGTGGGTTTGTTGCAGTGTACACACAGTGAATAACGGATTTTTTCTTTGTAAGGAGTGGTGATAATTAGTGTTCCGCCCGGTTTAAGAATGCGCATCAGGTTTTGCACAAAAGCTGCAGGATCGATCACATGTTCAATTATTTCGGAAGCAATAATATAATCGAAAATATTGTTGTTGAATGGAAGCGAAAAAACGTCGGCTACAACTGCTGAATGATTTTCAAAAGGATACTTTTCGAGCGCACGTGAAGTATTTTCGAGCGAAATGTCCATCGAAATTACTTCGTAACTCCGGGGGCACATTTTGCTGGCTACCCATGCACTGCCGCATCCCACATCCAATATTTTACCTGTTTTCTTCTGAACCTGCGAGATGATATATTCCCGCACCCTTCTGTCGGCATGTTCGGTTCCGGCATCGCGCTCCTCAAAATAATCGCATTCCTGTCCGTCTTTTTGATAATGATCGATGTAATTAAAAACAGTACCCTGTTTCTCATGAATTGCCGGTTCGAAAGTAATTTCTTTATTGCTCTGTGCAAGAAAGATTGGCACTCCGCACTGAATACTATATTTACTTTTACAGTTTTCACAACCCAATTCATTTGTTTCAGCAGCATATTTTAACGTCTGCTTTCCACAACTCAAACAAGATACGATTTCTGTTAACTTTTTAATATTCATACATATAACAAATAACCAACATATTGCAAATTCAATAAACTACGAAAAAAGCGGCCAGCGTAATTGTAGAGTAGATTACCCAGACTAACATCGGGATATATTGATTTGGCAAAATACCAAGCACTCTTTTAATGTAAACAACCCAGATTAATTTCTGAACTGCATAAGCAATAAATGTAGCAAAAGCAACTCCTTCAATTCCCCAAAAATTAATAAACGCGATACTTAGCACAATATTTACAGCCAAATCAGCCATTGAAGCATACATTATAATTTTGGTCATTTTTAAACCTATTAGTATCGAATGTGGGAACAACAGCCGACTGATAATCAACAACAAGTAGATATTAAAAATGACTGCACTAGATGCAAAACTTTCGCTAAAAATGCGTGGATAAAGCCAAGTGCTAAAAATAATAAGGACAATTGTTACAGGGAAAAGCAAGTGCATTAATCGTTTTGTTTTGTCGCGAAGGGTTTTTAAAGCTTCCATCAGCTTATCCTTAACCGAAAACTCAGCAGTCATGGCAGTGCTTAAAGCGTTGGCCATCAATAATACTAGTGGAAATTCCTTTGCGCCATAACGAAAAATAGCAAATGTGTCGGCATCAAATTTATTTAACACAAGAAAACTATCGACATACTGCGCCGAACTACCCAGCAAACTGGTTATAATCAGTGGCCATGCAAGGTGAAGATGTTCTTTTATAAATTTTACTGATAATGTGAATTGCGCATACTTCCGAAGCAAAATTATTACCCATGCATATCTTACCAGCGAGATAACCACCAACCCGATGATACTGATTTGCATACTCATTCCCAAAAAAGCCGGAACCGCCATCAAAAGCAATTGCGCCGCGAAAGTCGCAATTCCATATTTTAGCATCCACCATGCTTTATTTTTCAGCAAATAAAAATATTCCACCAAAAAAGCCGGGCTACTAATAAATATATATATCAGTAAGAGAGAGAAATAAGGTATTTTATTGGTATTCGCTAATACTCCGGCAAATGAAAACTGGTAGAGAACCAAAAAAGCAATTACTAAAAAACTAAAAAGAGAAATCAGTACAAAAGCATTAAAAAGCTCCGGTGATTTACCTCCGGTTTGTCGAATACTGTTATTATTCTGAAACAGTGGCAGAAACGACTGAATAATGCCATTAATCCAGAATGAGCAGGTGAGTGAAGCTATAAACAGGAAAACTTCATAAGTACCAATTGCCTCAATAGTTAACCCACTTTTTGCAAAAACTATGCTTATTATGAGCAATGTACCATACCGCAACAGCTGAAAATACTGAAGCCCGGAAATGCTATTTATATTTATTTTTGGAAGCATTTTACTCATTTATACCTTTCACAAAACTAATCTTTTGAACCGTATAAAATCATTTATGCTAATTTCGCAAAAACACGATATAATATTATATGGATTTCATACTTGATAATCCGGAAACGGAACAAAAATTTCAGCAAATCATTGTACTGATCAAATCGTACAAAAACGGCGAGATTGCTGATATGATGAAACAAAAAGGTCTTGGGTACAAGCAAATCTGGGGTGCTTCGGTGATTGACCTGCGCGAAATAGCCCGGCGATTTGAACCCGACCACCTGCTGGCATTGAAACTCTGGAACAAACAATGGCGCGAAACAATGATTCTGGCCACTTTGTTAGACGAACCGGCTTTGATTACCGAAGAACAAATGGATTTCTGGACAAAATCATTCGACAACACCGAAATTGCAGAACAGGCATCGGCCAACCTTTGGGTGAAAACAAAATTTGCCTTTGTAAAATCGCTCGAATGGTGTCGCGGTAAAAAACACCTCATCCGTTTTACCGGGATTCATTTGATGGGAAGGCTGGCCATCAGCAGCAATTCGGCTATCAACGAAATGTTCGAACCATTCTTTGGCGAACTTCACACACTGGCAAAAGATGCACAGCTCAACACAGTTTTGTACCGCACGGTAGTTGCGCTGGGGAGCCGTTCCACAGGTTTAAACATTCAGTGCATTGAACTGGCTCGGCTTTTAAAAGAAAACGCAAACGAAAATGCTGCAAAACTGGGTGCTGACCTTTTCAGCGAGCTTACTTCCGACTATTTTCAGGATGCCATAAAAAACAAAAAAGCGTAAAAAACCATGCTAAATTGGCAGAACAAACCCTGCGGCAGATTTTTTGTTTTATTTGCAAACACGATTTAAACAGAAAAAATGAAATTTTAAATACGACGAAAAATGATGAATCTTACAAAATCTTCAAACCCTGTTTTTAAGGAAAATGTTTTTAGCAGGGATTACCGTTCGGCATCGGAAGTGATGACAGTAAACGGAACGATGAATAAAACAGCAATCATGCTTTTGCTTGTGATTGCTGCCGCCATTTTTACATGGAATAAATTCTTTCAGGCCGTGGCCACCAACCCCGAAGCGGGTGCAGCAGCTGTTATGCCATGGCTTATTGTGGGCGGAATTGGCGGGTTAATTGCCACACTGGTAACAGTTTTCAGACCTCAAAGCGCAGGAATTTCGGCACCGGTTTATGCGGTTTTCGAAGGCTTGCTCCTCGGTGGAATTTCGGCCATTTTCGAATCGATGTACGGTGGAATTGTAATGCGCGCTGTATTGCTTACGCTGGCTGTTTTTATGGCGATGTTGTTTTTATACCGCTCGGGCATTATTAAAGTAACCCGGAAACTGCAAATGGGAATTTTTGCAGCAACCGCCGGAATTGCCGTTGTTTACCTGGTAAGTTTTATCGGTGGTTTCTTCGGAATGGAGTTTTCTTTTCTGCATGGAAACAGCAATTTCAGCATCGGTTTTAGTTTAGTAGTGGTGGCAATTGCAGCTTTGAATTTAGTTCTCGACTTTTCGTTTGTTGAAACTGCGGCTGCTTCCGGAGCACCAAAATACATGGAATGGTACGGCGCTTTTGGTTTGATGGTAACACTTATCTGGCTGTACCTCGAAATTCTGCGACTGCTTTCGAAACTGGCAAGCAGAGATTAACAAAATCCAACTTCTCCAAAATAACTTTTCCAAAGTTTTGAACTTTGGAGAAATTGGATTTTATAAGGGAAGTATTTCAAAACAGATGAAATTCTTCCCTTTTTATTTACTCCCTTTCAATTCAGCTATTTTAAAATCAATTTTGAAATAAAAACAGAACTGTCAGTTTTGATGCGGCAGAAATAAACACCCGGTTTCAAATGGCTGATATCAAATTCCTGGTTTTCGTATTCAGACAGCAGTTCAAAGTTTTCCAAAACTTTCCCATTCAAATTCACCAATTCAACTCTTTGAACTTTAAACTCTGAACCCTGAACGCTGAACTTCCCCGTGGTTGGATTGGGATAAACAGAAGGGGTTTCCTTTCCTGTTTCTGTAACAGAAATGCCAACAGGTAACTTGGACCAGGCAATAGCAAAGGCTTTATAACGTGATTCACCTGAACTTGCGCCAGCATCAATATAGTATT
>DYSZ01000201.1 GCA_020726265.1 Draconibacterium orientale | reverse complement strand
TGGGGGATGCACGTTCTGCACTATTTCAGCCCACCAGGGAAAATTTATTGCCAGCCGCTCCGAAAAATCGATTCTAAAAGAGGTGGGAAAAGTAACCGAAATGCCTGATTTCAAAGGTTACATTACCGATTTGGGCGGCCCGTCGGCTAACATGTATAAAATGAAAGGCATTCACGAGGAGATTTGCCGCAAATGCAAGCGGCCGTCGTGCATTTTCCCTGCAATCTGCAAAAACCTCGATACAAGCCACAAACCCATGTTGGAGTTGTATCGCAAGGTTCGCGAAAACCCGAAAGTTAAAAAGGCATTTATCGGTAGCGGCATCCGTTACGACATGATTCTGGAGAAAACAGGCCGCGAAGAAACCGACAAAGCCAACAACGAATACCTGCGCGAGGTGATCAAACACCACGTTTCGGGCCGACTGAAAGTGGCTCCGGAACATTCATCGGACGAAGTGCTTACTTTTATGCGTAAACCGCCGTTCAGGCTTTTTGAGCAACTGAACGAAGAGTTCAACAAAATAAACAAGGAGGAAAACCTGAACCAGCAGCTCATTCCTTATTTTATTTCAAGCCACCCGGGAAGCAAGCCTGAAGATATGGCTAATCTTGCCATACAAACTAAAAACATGAATTTCAGGCTCGAACAGGTGCAGGATTTTACGCCAACTCCCATGACACTGGCCACCGAGGTTTATTATTCGGGCTACCACCCCTACACCATGGAGAAAATTTACACAGCCCGCAATAAAAACGATAAGGAAAACCAGCGGAAATTCTTTTTCTGGTACAAAAACGAATACAAAAGTGCGATAATTAACGACCTGAAATCGCGCGGGAGAGGCGACCTGATTCAAAAGCTATTCAAATAAATGACTGATAACCGCCTAGTTAAAAAAGCATCAGAACAATTTTTATACTTAAAAACATATTATGGTTTAATTATGCTGAATTATTCATAATTTCAGGTTGAAAAACAAGCCGTGATATTGCAGAAAAACCGAATTTCGAAAAAAATCAATAACCTGTAAATTTAAAACTTATGAGACTGGAATTTGTAAGAATTGAAGAAGCCAACGACCTAGTGAACCAGTTAATTGAGCATCACCCGCACGCGATATTTCTCACCGACCACGATTTCAAGGTGAAGTTCTTTAACAAGGCGTTTCAGGAATTAACCAAAAGCGACAAAGGCGATATTCTTGGACATGAATTTTGCGAAATTATGGGTTGCACACGCCGCGGTAAAATTGTGGAAGAAGAAAGCAAATTCTGCGATCATTGCCAGATGCGCGATTTGCTTTCAGGTTCAAACCTGTCGGAGTTGGATTTGATCCAGGATTTTATCATCCACAACGAGGTGGTAACAAAACATTTGCATATAAAAACATACCGGCTGGTGATGGTGGGCATGAAATACAGATTGGTGGTGATTGAAGATAAAACTCACAAACACTGAATTGAAAATTAAAAATTGACCCGATAAAAACACTGAAAGCCGCACCCGATGCGGCTTTTTGTTTTTATTTCGAAACAAGTTAAAAAAATTACAACACTGATGTAATGCTTTTTGACACCTCCCGTCATAACATCAGAAAACGTACAAAAACAGCAAAATGGTTGCAAGCGATTTTAAAACGAAAATATTACCAGCAAGCAAAAAGCTGCACCGGTTTGCAACTCATTTTCTGGGTGATGAGGAGGAGGCAAAGGATGTAGTGCAGGATGTTTTTTTGAAACTCTGGCAAAAAAAGGAAACACTTTCAGAAGTTACAAACCTTGAAGCTTTCGCGATGCAGATAACCAAAAACCGCTGCCTCGATATCATCAGGGAAAGAAAAGGAAAACAGGCTGTTACAACCGAAAAACTGATAAAATCTGACAACACAGATGTTCATTTACAAATTGAATTAAGCGAGTCGGCCGGGTTGATTAAAAAATTAGTGAATACACTCCCCGACCTGCAACGGAAAATTATGCAGCTGCGCGACATCGAGCAGTTTACCTACGAAGAAATTGCCGAAATGACCGACATGCAAATGAACGCCATCAGGACAAACCTCTCGAGGGCGAGAAAAAAAGTGAGAGACGAATTTTTAAAATTGAATGACCATGGAAACCACGAAAATAAAAGCGTTACTGCAGAAATATTTTGAAGGCGAAACTTCGCCGGCTGAAGAAAAAGTTATTGAAAACTATTTCAACGGTGGAAAAGTTAACAGAAGTTTACAGGAATACGCACAGTTCTTTGAAGGAATCTCGAAACTGGCCGGTAACAACCGCGACAGGGCGCTGGAAAGCGATATTATGGATTACATTCTTGAAAACGAAACAAAAGAAAAATCGAAATACCGCTGGCTCTGGCAAGCCGTAACCGGTGTAGCTGCTTCGGTAATCATTATTCTTGGCTGGTTTTTATACTACCAGCAACAAAAATCGTTCGACGATACTTTTAAAGACCCCGATGAAGCTTATGCTTACGCGGTAAAAACACTGGGCTACGTCTCGGGAAAATACAACAAAGGACTGGCAGGATTGTCGAAATTCGATAAGCTGCAAAAAGCAACTGAGCCTATAAAAAAAGGCTTTGCTCCGGTGAATGAATTCTATCAAACAATTGAAAAGCTGAAACTTCCGGCTGAAAAGAATGAAGTTATCGGCAACAAAAACGAAAAAAGTAATGATTCAATATAGCGCGCAAAAAATTGAAATCCACTTTGATTTTGAATAATAAACATGAAAAAACAAATACCATGAAAAAACTTTTTTTGATTTTAGCAGTGTTGCTGCCCGTGGCAGTGCTTGCTCAGAAAACTCCGGTTGACAAGCTTTTCGAAAAATATGCCAACCAGAAAGGATTTACAACAGTGAATATCTCGGGCAAACTGCTAGGTTTTGCCAGCCAGATGGAAACCGGAGACAAAGCCACTTCGGATATGCTCTCGGGATTAAGCGGAATCCGTGTGCTTACTGTTGAAGATGAAGCTTTGAACAAAACGCTTAATTTTTACGATGAGCTTGAAAAAGATGGTTTCTTTAAAAACAACGGGTATGAAGTACTGATGGAGGTTACCGAGCCCGATGAAGTAGTCCGGTTTCTGGCAAAAGATGCCGGCAACGGAAAAATTTCGGACCTGCTTTTGGTAGTTGGCGGCGACGATAACGCACTCATCAGCATCAGCGGAATTATCGACCCGAAAGACATCAGCAAAATTACAGGTGCCCTCGACATCAACACCGATGGAAAAAACAGGTTTTGATTTATTGAAATTAAGTAATGTGAAGTATTTAGTGTCGTATTTTAATTCACTCACTCCAAGCCACCTTAAGGTGTCTTCGCCCCTCTCTTCACAAAGAGAGGGGCAGAGCAATCCCGGTGGAAACCGGGAGAGCTCGGGGTGTGTGAAGAAGTAGAATTATGACGTTATATTTTTTACAATACTTAAAACTGAAAATCCGGGTAATTCCCATATTTTTTCTGCCCTTTTCAGCAGCAAGCCTAAACTTTCGTAATTTAGCCGCAAATAAAACAAAAATATGAACATCAGCGAATTACTGAAAAAACACAAAATATTGCCCGGCGAAACCCACCTCATCAACATTGGGTGTGTGCAGCTTTCGGCCACCCGCGAAACCGAAGGCTGGCGGCTGGTTACTACTGATAGTTGCCCCGACGACGATATTCATTTAAGCGAAGAAGCTACACTTGCCGACTATTTTCAAACCGGGAAATCGAACTCGCTGCTGATAGCACCCGCGTTACCTGCCAAACCCCTGGTTTTTAAAGGAACCGGTCTCAACGTTTTGCCGAGCCATAGCATCACTTTATTCCTGAAAATACCACTGGCATTTCAGATTTACTTCTCAAAAATTCAACCCGAAAACCTGTTGCGCGAAATTTCTTACAAACGCCTTTCGAACACCTGGTTTGGCGAACCCGACGGCGGTGAACCTGCTTTTGCGCTGGGCAGCGAATATTACCTGAACATGAAGGAAATCTTCATTAACGGACTTGAAGCAATTTGCCCGGTAAATATCAAAAATAGTTCGAACTCAATTTTAATGGTGCAAAGGCTGATTATCCGTACCGAAAATATTACGCTGTACAAAAACGAGGATAAAATTGTGACAAGCTTGGTTCAGATTGAACACAAAGGCGACGAAGGCGGCTCGGTTGAATACCGTTATTCAAAAGTTTACAATGGCGAAAAACAGGAAATACTCGCCAGTCCCCGCAACACATCAGGGAATAGCCTGCTGAATATCAACTTCCATTTTATTAAAAACATTTACAGAAGCGAATAATGAACTTTGACTGGACAAAATATTTTAATGCCGAAACGATTGAAAAGGCGCTGAGAATTGGCATCATCCTGGTGGTTGGAATTATAATCATCACTTTGCTTGGATTGATTTTGAAGAAGCTGCTGCCGCAAAAACTTTCGCAGCAACGCAAAATGATTATCAACAGGTTTGTGCGGTATTCAGCAATCGTAATTCTTTTTTCGGTAATCGTTTCAGAATTGAACATCAATCTTGCCGCTATATTTGGGGCGGCGGGTGTGATTGGAATCGTGGTGGGTGTGGCATCGCAAACCAGCATTGGCAACATTGTGAGCGGCTTTTTTATGGTTTCCGAAAAGTCGTTCGAAATTGGCGACCAGATTCGTATTGGCGACAAAACCGGCGTGGTGTACAGCATCGACCTGCTTTCGATTAAAATAAAAACCTTCGATAACCTGTTGCTCCGCATCCCCAACCAAACCGTGATTTCAAGCGAAGTAATCAATGTAACGCGATTCCCTGTTCGCCGCCTCGATTTTGATTTGAGCGTGGCATATAAAGAAAATCTTGAAGTGGTAAAACAAACACTTGAAGAAGTTGCCATGCGTAACCCGCTTTGTTTGGACGAGCCTGAGCCAATCATCGTTTTCAAAGCTTTCGGCGATAGCGGCATTAGTATTCTTTTTGGTGTTTGGTTCGAGCGCACCAACTACCTGAAAGTGAAAAACTCGGTATTTATGGAAATCAAGGAAGCGTTTAAGCAGAAGGGCATCGAAATTCCGTTCCCGCATGTAAGCATTTACACCGGCGATATTACAAAACCATTCCCAGTTGAGATAAAAGAAAAAGCTTAATCAGAAAAATAAGCCACTGATTAAAGTCAAATCCGTTGGTTTCTTGCAAATTAGATTACTTCTCTACACTCACAATGACAGGATTGGGAGTCGGACTTTCCAAAGTCCGACATAATTTCTTCGACTTGGAAAGTCGAAGTACCTTTAACTGTCAATGGCAGACCGCAAAGTAATGCAGAAATTTAGAGACTCATCTATGTGAATCTGTTGCATTTATTCAAAAAAAGAGGGTGCCAATTGCGGTAACCTCTTTTCGTATCATTTTAATCTGAAAGTTTTATTTCAACCCCCGTTTTTCGAGCAGTGGCTCAATCGATGGGTCTTGTCCTCGGAATTTACGATACACATCCATTCCTTCGGCAGCGCCCGATTTGGCCAACAACTCTCTGAATTTTGCAGCCAATTCGGGATTAAACAGGTCGCCCGATTCTTTGAATGCGTTGAAAGCATCGGTATCGAGCACCGCAGCCCACAGGTAAACATAGTAGCCAGCCGAATATCCACCCGAGAATGCGTGCGAAAAATAGGTACTCCTGTAGCGTGGCAGAAACTCGGGAATCAAACCGATTTTATCCATCGATTCTTTTTCAAAGGCACTCACATCGGCAATATCAGGGTTTGAAGGCGTGTGGAAATCCATATCAAGAATTGAAGCTGCAACATATTCTCCGGTAGTAAAGCCCTGATTAAAAGTGCCGCTTTTTTCCAATTTTTCAATCAGTGCATCGGGAATTACTTCGCCTGTTTGGTAATGCTTTGCATAAACCTTCATCACTTCAGGTTCGGCAGCCCAGTTTTCCATAATTTGCGATGG
>DYSZ01000037.1 GCA_020726265.1 Draconibacterium orientale | reverse complement strand
CTTTAGGATCCCGATTATTCGGGATAGGGGTTTTGGACTTTTCGGAGTAAGCTCAAGGATAAAATCATTGCAAATAACCCATTCTGAAGGGCTTCCAGAAACGCTAAAATCAAAACTTATTCACAACCTAAGGACACAACTGTTTATTACGTATAGTTTTTTATAGTTTTGGAATGATATTAACCGAACGCTGTGAATAGGCTGCTAAATAAATACTTTTAAACAATGATTTAATAATTGAACGAGAATAGCCTGCGCTGGCATTTCTATAAACATGCCAACCCTCCGGGTTGGAGAAACTCCTGTTTCAATCCAATTTTTCATTCCTTATTTTTCATTTTTAATTGCTTACCGCATTTGCAGGGCTTAATTGTTTCGTTATATTTGCCGCGCTTGATTAAAATTGTGAATATCAAATTAAAAATATCGAAAAAACAGTGGCTGAACATGGCCATTTTTGCTGCAGTGATTGCCATTGCAGCTGTATTCGATATTTATTTTGAAAACCGGGGTGTACAGGTTGCAGGTATCGAAAAAAGTGCCGACGAAAATCATAATGAAAAAGTATCTGTACAACTGTTTTCACAGAACTTCGATTTTGGCGTTAAAATACAGGTGCTGAAAACTGTACAACGCAAAATTCAGCTGAAAGCCCACGATAAATTTCTGCAGCAATTCCACCAGTTGCGCAATTATCAGGTGCTGAAAGCCGAAGTTCAGACACAAACGGCCCCGCAAATACTTACCTACGAATACCTCTCATTCCGCAATCACATTTACTTTTCCCCCGACGATATTCCATCGGTCGCATAATTTCCGGTGTTTTCGTTGCCGGCTATCACAGGTTAATCTGCTTGTGTATATTATTCGTGTATATTATTAAAAATCAATTCTATAAAAACATCGTTTAATATTTAAAACTGAATTAAAATGCAAAACAAAGGCGCAATTTTAACATTCGCAATTCTGTTGGCACTGGTATCGGTTTACCAGTTAACATTCACCTGGAAATCGAAACAGGTTGAAAAAGATGCCATTGAATATGCCAAAGGAAATCCTGACCAGGAGTACCATTATCTCGATTCAATGTCGGGAGAAGTGGTGTACAACATCGGGGTGAAGAAATTTACTTACAAAGAGGTGAAAGAACTCGAAATGAACCTCGGTCTCGATCTTAAAGGCGGTATGAACGTAACGCTCGAAATTTCGGTGGTTGACCTCATCAGGGCCATGTCGAATTACAATCCCGATTCAACGTTTAATGCTGCATTGAACAAAACTGTTGAGTTACAGAAAAACAGTCAGAAAGATTTCGTGACTCTGTTTGGTCAGACTTATGAGCAGATGGACCCGAATGCCAAACTGGCTTCGGTTTTCAACACACTTGAGCTTCGCGAACGTGTTACATTTAACTCATCGAATGCCGAAGTTTTAGATGTAATCAGGGAAGAAACAGACGCTGCCATCGACAACTCATTTAACATTCTTCGTACCCGTATAGACCGTTTTGGGGTTGCACAGCCAAACATTCAGCAACTGCAAACCAAAGGTCGTATTTTGGTTGAATTGCCCGGTGTGAAAGACCAGGCGCGTGTTCGTAACCTGTTGCAGGGTTCGGCCATGCTCGAATTTTGGGAAACATACGAAAACCAGGAAGTATACCAGTACCTGCTTGCCGCTAACCAGAAAATTAAGGAAATGCAGGCAACAACTGAAATCGCTGTAGCTGATTCAGCCGCTGCCAGTGCCGAAACAGCAGTTGCCAACTCAACTAACACTACTGAATCGTTATTGGACGAAATGAACGATGCAACAGCCGATACTTCAGGAGTTGATAATATGGCCAATTTCAGGGAAGATTATCCGTTGTTTGCTGTTTTGAACCCGAGTACCGACCAGACCGGGCAGCTTTATCCGGGCCCGATTGTTGGTATGGCTCACTTTAAAGATACTGCACAGATAAACGAATACCTGCATCACCCACAAGTGAGAACGTTATTTCCACAGAATATGAAATTTCGCTGGACGGCCAAAGCGGCCGACGAAGCTGGAAATTACTACCGTTTAATCGCGCTGAAAGTAAACTCACGTGATGGACGTGCACCGCTCACCGGCGATGTGATTGTAGATGCCCGCCAGGATTTCGACCAGCTGGGTTCAAACCCTGAAGTGGCAATGACAATGAACAGTGAAGGTGCCAAAATCTGGCAACGCATGACCAAAGAAAATATTGGGAAATCGATTGCCGTGGTTCTTGACGAAAATGTTCGTTCGTATCCAACGGTTCAGAACGAAATTTCGGGAGGTCGCTCAAGCATCACCGGTTTGGAAAGTATTGAAGAAGCAAAGGACCTTGCAAATGTGCTAAAGTCGGGAAAAATGCCGGCACCTGCGCGTATTGTTGAGGAAGAAATTGTTGGCCCGTCATTGGGTAAGGAATCGATTAACAAAGGGCTGATGTCGTTTGTGGCAGCATTTGTTATGGTGCTTGCATACATGTTGTTCTTTTACAGTAAAAAAGCAGGACTCACTGCAAATATTGCATTGCTTGTAAACCTTTTCTTTTTAATGGGTGTTCTTGCATCGTTGGGTGCTGTTTTAACTTTGCCCGGTATTGCCGGTATTGTACTTACCATGGGGATGGCTGTTGATGCCAACGTAATTATTTACGAACGTATCCAGGAGGAAATCAGGGCAGGCAAGGGTGTTTCGCTCGCAATTGCCGATGGTTATAAAAATGCTTATTCAGCAATCATCGATGGTCAGGTTACCACTTTTTTAACCGGTATCATTCTTTATATTTTTGGTTCAGGCCCTATAAAAGGTTTTGCAACCACTTTAATGATTGGTATTTTAACTTCGCTGTTTACTTCGATCTTCCTTACCCGCATCATTTTCGAATGGCAGATGAAACGCAACAAAAAAATTACGTTTACTGCTCAAATCACCAAAAATGTGCTTACAAACGTACATTTCCCGTTTATCGAAAAACGCAAAATTGCGTACGTGGTTTCGGGTGTTATGATTGTGGTTTCTATTATTTCAATTGCAGTACGTGGCTTTGATTATGGTGTTGATTTCCAGGGAGGCCGTACTTACACAGTTCGTTTCGACCAGGATGTAAAAGTATCAGAAGTACAAAAAGCTTTAACTGCCGATTTTGGTGGTGCGGCACCTGAAGTAAAAACTTTTGGTTCGAACGATCAGGTTCGTATTACAACAAAATTTAAAATCGATGAGCTTACTGAGAATGTGGACAACGAAGTTGAACAGGCGCTTTACAATGGTTTGAAAAATGGGAATTTATTAGGAAGTGCTTCTTATGAAGACTTTACCACCAATTACCGTTTAAGTTCACAAAAAGTGGGACCAACCATTTCCGACGATATTAAAAAGGATGCAGCAATTGCCATTACTGTGGCTTTGATTATGATCTTCCTGTACATTATGATGCGTTTTCCCGGTTGGAAATATGGCGTTGGTGGTATCGTTTCACTGGTACACGACTCGATTACAGTTTTGGGTATTTTCTCCATCTTCCACGGAATTTTGCCGTTCTCACTTGAAATAGACTCAGCATTTATCGCTGCGATTCTGACTGTAATCGGGTATTCAATCAACGATACTGTGATCGTTTACGACCGTATCCGTGAGTACCTGCACATTCATCCGAAACACGACCTGAAACAGAATATGGATGATGCCATGAACCATACACTCCGCCGTACCATGAATACATCATTAACCACGTTGTTGGTTTTGGTTGTAATTTTCATTTTTGGTGGCGCCAACATCCGCGGATTTATTTTCGCATTGCTTGTTGGTATTGGCGTAGGAACCTATTCCTCGGTTTTTGTTGCAACACCGTTTGTTTACGATACAGTAACCAAATTTAAAAGTTTTCGCAAAAAAGCTTAATAACTCAGCAAAGCAATGATAAAGTGAAACGGTTGCTCCGGAAACGGGGCAGCCGTTTTTCGTTGTGCGCAATGCATGCTTGTCATTTTGAAGGAGTAAGTCCTCTATAGGAGTCGGTAGTTACCAACCATTAGCCAATAGCAATGAAGTCCATTGTGAGGTGGAATCTGAAAGAAGCAGGCGGCAAAGTACTGAACCGAGGAACACGAACCACATCAGGCATTTTCAACCAGACGAGTTTGCAATACAAAACAACTCCAATAACTATCTGGAGGTTGAGGGTGTAAATGGTTTTACCACCCCAATCCTGCTTCTCTTGTTGGTGCCGATTGAATGATTATTTGCTTCTGTATGAATATTGGCATGAATTGTATCGGGATCAAAACCCACGTTTTCCAAAATATCGATTTCGCCACAGGCGGGGCACTCGGCACCCTCGCTAATTACATTGCCCAGCAGCCAAATGGCAGGCCAGGTTCCCACGGCGGTGGGCAGTTCCGCCTTCACCTCAAAACGGCCATACAACATGATTTTCTTTCCGTAAGCATTTATACTTGCCGACGTGATTTTTTTGCCAATCCAGGTATCATGCCGAGCTTCAATTACAAGATTACCTTCTTCGACCCGTGCATTTTCGGGGCGGTTTTTTATGTAATACTGCGCTTCGCCATTGCGGATGTAACCTTCCTCGTAACCCCAGATAGTTGAGTCGGGCAACCCGGCAACATCAAAATTGTCTTCCCAAACCAGCTGCCATGTGGAGGCCGGTTTTGTTTCAGCGGTTTGATTTTGTTTGTTGGCTACACCTGTTCAGGCGGCCTGAAATGCAAGAAAAATAACTGAATACTTCATGTTTATCAGATTTGGGTTGCTTTTCAAAGATAAATTTCTTTTAACTGATATTTAATTATCGGTTTAAAAAGACGCAAATGGCTCATTTTTTAGCCGGTGTTGATTACTTTCGCCGCAAAATATTGAAAATGACTTTAAAAATTGCTCCAACCGCGAAAGCGTTAATTTTTGATTTAGACGGAACACTGTCGAATTCGCTGCCGGTGCATGTAGCCACCTGGAATCTGGTTGGAGAAAAATATGGTTTTGATTTCGACCCGCAGATTATTTATGAAATGACTGGGATGCCCACCATTGAATTTGCGCGACGCATCGTAAACCAATACAATCTTTCTGTCGACCCTCAGGAATTGGTAATCATGAAACAGCAGGCCTTCTGGAAAATGGCACATTTGCTTGAACCGATTGATGAGGTTTTTGAAATTGTGCAGCATACACATGGCAAACTGCCCATGAGCGTTGGAACCGGCGCCGGACGAAAAAGCGTTGTTATTCAGCTTGAAACTCTGGATATTCTGAAATATTTTGATTTTGTGGTTTCGGCCGATGATGTTACCCGCCACAAACCCGAGGCCGAAACTTTTCTTGAATGTGCCCGGCTGATGGGTGTTGAACCACAGTTTTGCCAGGTTTTTGAAGACGGCGACCTTGGCATTGAGGCTGCAAAAAAAGCGGGAATGATGGTTACCGATGTGAGGCCATTTATCAACTATGGAACATGGGCGCAGCAATAGTTGCTTTTAAGGCCGTGGCTCCGCTGTTTCTGGCCATTTTTGCAGGAGTCGCGTTTTCGCGTTCAAAAACAGTTACTGAAAACTGGGTCGATATTCTGAATAAATATGCGCTGAAAATCGGGCTTCCGGCTCTGGTGATTGCCTCGCTCCTAAAAGTTGAAACAGGCGCAGGAATATACTGGCGGTTCATTCTCATCAACTCGGTTTATTTTATAACCAGCATGTTACTGGCTTATCCTGTTGCCCGCATTTTCGGGTTGTCGAAACAGGTACGTTCGGCTTTGATGCTCATTTTTTCGTATGGCAACGTAGCTTACCTTGGTATTCCTGTATTGCAAAACAGTTATGGAGAATTGGCTGTTCCGCTGGCCGGAATAATTTCGTCGGTTTACATTTTCTGGCTGCTTACACTCGGTGTCACCCTGATTGAGTTACACAGCGACCAACGGATGACAGCACGTGAATTTGTAAAAAACCAGTTGGGCAATCCGCTGATGCTGGCAGTAATTGCCGGTCTTGCACTCTCGCTTTTCAAAATTCAGTTGCCAGTTGTTATTAGCGAAACCATCCGGTTGTTTGCCGGTTCGGTAACGGCAGTGGTTTTGTTTTCGCTCGGCATTTTTCTGGGGCTGCATCGCGCCGGCAATCTGAAAAACTGGGCAACTGCGCTGATGTGGTCGGTTGTAATTCTGGTGGTTTTGCCTTTTGCATTTTACCTTGTTGTAAAAAATCTGGGGTTGAATGAGCTTCAGTTAAAGTCAACCGTACTGGAAGCCGCCATGCCATTAGGGTTAACGCCTTATGCGCTGGCAACACAATACAAACTCGAAACCTCACTGATTGCCCGGATTGTGGTTGTTTCCACATTGCTATCACTGGTGTCTATTCCGGTGTGGATTGTGATTTTAGGATAAAATTATTCAAATCAAAAGTCTTTAAATTACCAATTATCACCATTTCGCTGACGACAGAATTTGCCAGCTCATCGCTTTCCGCCAACTCAAAACTCCCGCCCACGCCTTGCAAAACATATTGGTAAGGTTCATTTTCAAAGCATAACAAGCCTTTCATCCGGTAAACTTCATTTTTGTACAAATCGAGATTGTACGTCAGCGTATCGGCGAATTCCAATTTGTTTAAAAGCTTTTCGAAACGAATGGTTTTTACCTGCAAATTTTCGTGAGATTCATTATTGATGGCGATATACCGGAGTGTCGTATGTTGAATATTACTCAAATCGAAATCATAAACATGCCCGAAATCAGAAGAAAAAAAACAGGCAAGCGGATTGAACTGTTTTACTGCATTTAAAAACTGCCCTTTTTGTTCCTGGCTGAAATCTTCTGTTTTGGTAATAATCACTGTATCGGCAATGGCGAGTTGTTTGTTTGCCATTTTTTTTGCCGGGTAACGATGAAAATATTTTGCATCGGCAAGACAAACTGTGCCGTTAAACCTGTACAATTTTCTCAGTTTTTCATCGCTGAAAAAGGGCCTGATAACCGGTGCAGGGTCTGCAACTCCTGACGTTTCAATCAACAGATGCTCAACATCCTGAAATTTCTCTGCCAGCTCAGCAAGCGCCTGTTCATATTCATCGGAGATGGTACAGCAGATACATCCGTTTTTCAGTTCAAACATCTGGCTTGCCTCAACACCTTTTATCAGTTTCGAATCAATGGCTACATCGCCAAATTCATTCTCAACCAGAGCAAACCGGGTTTGCTGATTATTTCTCAGCAAATCGTTGATAAATGTGGTTTTCCCGGCTCCAAGAAAGCCGGTAATTATAGTGACTGGTATTTTGTTTTGCCTGTGCATCGATCCAAAAATAACATTTCGAAGCTGAATAATTACGGAAAATTTGCGATTCACACCACAGAAACGAAATCAGCAATATGAGGATAGATACTTCTCGTTTCTCGTTGGAATAACAAGTATTAAATCGTCAGCGGGGAATAAAACGGGCGGCTTTTCCGCCCATTTTATTCCCCCATTTCTCAACGCGATTGTCATTTCGAAGGAGTGTGCGACTGAGAAATCTCTCATGATAAAATTGAAAAACCCCGAAGAACTTCACATTCTTCGGGGCTGTATCGCATCTTTTACTTTAAAGTTTAAACTTCGAATTGCTTAATATGCGTAAAGCGGATAGCCATTCATGATTGCGTGAACTTTCTCACCCACCTTTTTAATGGTTTCTTCATTTTCGATATCCGACAAAACTTCGTCAATCATTTTTACAATCACCGGCATCAGTTCGGCTTTCACGCCGCGTGTAGTAATTGCAGGTGTTCCCACCCTGATTCCTGAAGTCTGAAATGGAGAACGACTGTCGAAAGGAACCATATTCTTGTTTACGGTGATTTCAGCTTTCACTAAGGTGTTTTCAGCCTGTTTTCCTGTCAGGTTCGGGTATTTAGCTCTCAAATCGATGAGCATCGAATGATTGTCAGTTCCACCCGAAACTACTTTGTAACCCAATTCGATAAAGGCTTTGGCCATTGCTTTGGCGTTTACAATCACCTGTTTCTGGTACTCTTTGTACGAGGGGTCGAGCGCTTCGCCAAAAGCCACGGCTTTGGCAGCAATTACGTGTTCGAGTGGCCCGCCCTGCTGCCCTGGAAACACTGATGAATCGAGCAGTGCCGACATCATTTTCACTTCGCCTTTCGGAGTTGTTAATCTCCATGGATTTTCAAAGTCTTTACCTATGAGAATGATTCCACCACGCGGGCCGCGCAAGGTTTTATGTGTGGTAGATGTTACAATGTGTGCATACTCGAGCGGGTTGTTTAACAACCCGGCAGCAATTAACCCGGCAGGGTGTGCCATGTCAATCATCAGCAATGCGCCAATTTTGTCGGCTATTTCACGCATCCGTTTGTAATCCCAGTCGCGACTGTATGCCGATGCACCGCCGATAATCAATTTGGGTTTATGTTCAAGCGCAAGCTTTTCCATCTGGTCATAATCAACCAAGCCAGAGTCTTCTTTAACATTATAAGCAATCGGGTTGTATAAAATTCCAGATGAATTCACAGGTGAGCCATGCGAAAGATGTCCGCCATGCGAAAGGTCGAGCCCAAGAAAGTGGTCGCCCGGTTTCAGGATAACACTCAAAACTGCGGCATTTGCCTGTGCTCCCGAGTGTGGCTGAACATTCGCCCATTCGGCGCCAAAAACTTGTTTTATCCTGTCAATGGCTAATTGCTCGGTCATATCAACAAACTGGCAACCGCCATAATAACGTTTACCCGGATACCCTTCGGCATATTTGTTTGTCATTACCGAACCCATCGCTTCGAGTACCTGTTCGCTCACAAAATTTTCAGAAGCAATTAGTTCGATACCGTTTAGCTGACGCTGACGCTCTTTTTCAATGATTTCGAAAACCAGACTGTCTCTTTTCATGATGAAAAATCTTAAATTTTTGATGGGCCAAATTTAATACATTTCCATCGAAGAACAGGGAATTACCGTCGTCCGGGGTGCATTAGTTTTTAACATTTAACGCACAGTTGTAAATAAGTTTAGAATCGGGTCCGCCCGTCATCCTTTATTTTTTGCAGCAACTCTTCCAATTCTTTTAATTTTTCAGGGTTCTCTTTGGCTACATTTTTTGTTTCGCCCAAATCGCCTTTCAGATTGTACAATTGCGGTTCGAAGTTATTTCCCATTTCAATGTTGGTATATTGTGACACAGCCGGACCATTATTGGGTACGATGTATTTCCAATCGCCTTTTATCACTGCCATGGTTGAGTTTCCCTGATGGACAACAAAATCCCGTCCGGCAGATTCCTTTCCGAGCAAAACATCCATCAGGTCAATGCTATCGAAAGCATCTTTTTCAGCAATCTGAACGCTAAGCATTTTTGCGAAAGAAGCCATAAAATCGACCTGCGAAACCAAGGCATCTGATTCGCCATATTTCATTCTGCCCGGCCAGCTCACAATAAACGGAACCTGCGTTCCGGCGTTAAATGCGCTGTATTTTCCACCACGCAAAGAACCTCCGGGTTTGTGATCGCCCATCAATTCCACTGCCTGGTCGATGTAACCATCGTCAACAACCGGCCCGTTGTCGCTGGTAAAAATCACAATCGTTTTTTCAGTCAAACCAAGTAATTCAAGTTTTTTACTGATTTCTCCCACAACCCAATCCACTTCGAGAATGGCATCACCACGCGGCCCCATTCCGCTTTTGCCTGCAAACTGTGGGTGAGGAACCCGCGGAACATGAATTCCGTGTGTGGCAAAATAGAGAAAGAAAGGTTTCTCTTTGTTTTTGTCTATGAAATTGAGCGCTTTTTGCGAAAAGGCCTCTGCCATATATTCGTCAACCCAAAGTGCCGATTTACCACCGGTCATAAATCCAATGCGGCTGACACCATTTACAATTGTGTTGTTGTGCCCGTGACTTGGATGCATTTTCAGCAATTGCGAGTTTTCAAGTCCTGTGGGTTCATTGCCGATTTTCTCTTTGTAATTTACTTTAATCGGGTCATTTGGGTCGAGCCCCAGAACACGTCCATTTTCGGTGTAAACACAGGGCACGCGATCGCCGGTTGCCGGCATCAGAAACGAATAGCCAAACCCGAGATCCTGCGGTCCGGGAGTAATCAGCCCGTTCCAATCGGGGCCTCCAACTCCACCCAAACCGAGATGCCATTTCCCCACCACACCGGTTTTATAACCTGCATCGGCAAAAATATCTGCCAAAGTGCGAGTTTCCGGATCAATAATCATCGCTGCATCGCCGGGTGCAATGCCTGTTCCTTCTTTTCTGAAAGCATAACCACCTGTGAGCATTGAGTAACGCGAAGGGGTGCAAGAGGCTGAAGAACTGTGTCCATTGGTAAATCGAATTCCTCTAGCAGCCAGCCTGTCGATATTCGGGGTTCTGATTTTTGTGGCGCCACAACAACTCACATCGCCATACCCCAAATCGTCGGTATAAATGATGATTACGTTTGGCTTTGCCATTTGTGTGTTTTGAGTTTGATTCTGTTTGGATGAACAACCGGAAAGAACTACGATGAGAGCAAAAGCCAGCAACAATGGAATTGATTTCATAAACCTGGTTTTACAGTTTGAAATCAAAAATAACATTATCAGGCTGATTTTTGATTCAGCCTGAAACAATTCTGATTACACAAGCTGTTGCTTAAAAACCGATTTTATTCTTTCGGGCGTTGCCTGGTCGAAATATTTGCGAAACATGGTAAGTCGATGCGATTTCGATTCTGATTTCCTTTGGCGGATATAATCGAAATGAAGCGGTGAATATTTTTCGATTTCATGTGCAAATTCGGCAGGATAGGATTTTGCATTTAACCCGATGGATTCAATAATCATTGTTTCAATACTCCTGTTCATTAATGCTGTAAAAACCTGTGAATCTTTTGCATCAAAGCAATTCATTTCGTCAAGCGCTTTTCTGCCAAAATGAATGGTTTGGTTAACAAAACCGGCTAGTTTTTCTCCCTTTTCAAAAGCGCACATGGTTTTTGTACTGTCGCGTGCATCCTGCTTTGTATCCTGAATATCGTCGAGTAACTGCAGGTAGACACCATAACCATAAAGCGCCTGTTCCTTTTGTTGATTCAGTTTTCCGGCGACAAGATAACCATCGGCAAGTACCGATGTACCACCCTTTTCGAAGCAAATCCTTCTGATTTCTTCTTCGGTTAAACCGTCGGCTTTTGAAAGCCGCAGACTTTCTGTCTGTGCATCGTGAATTGCGTACAAACTCTGGTAAACTTCGGGATATCCGGTGCGGCTATACTGTCGTTCGAACATGCCGGTGAGTATAAAAAGCTGTTTTTCCGCAAAACTTTTAGGTTGCACTTCAATACCATGTAACCTGAGCTTAAACCGTTCGCTGAATTGTAGTTTTTCCTTGTTTGAAATGGCTGGGTCGTCAAGCAGATTATCGCTGTACGGATAAATCATGCTGTATGCAAAAACCGACGGAGTAATTTCAACAGGGAAATCCATCATTAGTTGCAAACCATTCATAATCCACACATTGCGCATTCCCTGATAAATTTTCTCCGGTGAAAGTTCGGGATCAAATTCACGTGCATTGTAAAAGAAATCTTTGCTGACATTTCTGAATTCATCAGACAAAATAATCTCAAGTTGTTCAGGTTTAAAATCGAAAACTCCCTGTAACATCGATTTAAAAACCGGGAAAAAGCTGCTTCCTGCATCGCTGTTTCTTAATTTTCTGAGATTCGATTTATTTTGCAGCGCCTGAAGTTTTTGCTGAATATCATCAAAATATTTTTCGCGGGCGAGTTTTTCTGTATCAGAATAAACTTTTTCAAAAACAGGAAGATGCGTTGGGCTTTGTTCCCAAAACCTGATAAAATGATTGTTGTATAATTCAATTGGCAACATGGCTTGATTTTTACACGAATATTATAAAATCAACCCAATACATTTCGATTTTTTAGATAAACACCAGTTTTTCGGAGGTGAATGAAACCATTCGCATGATAAGCAAAAATCGTGTTGAAAAAAAGAAGATAACTCAAGCACTAATTCATGCTGTACAAAACTGCAAAGTAGTGCATGACACTGCCTGCCAGCACGAAAAGGTGCCAAATTCCGTGCCCATATATCAGGTTACGCCAAACATAAAAGATTACGCCAACCGAATAAAAAATACCGCCAAGCAAAAGGAAAAGTAAACTCATCTTTGGCAGATTTTCCATCATGGGGCCAACAGCAATTATCATCAGCCAGCCCATTCCAAGATAAAGCGCCACCATCAGCTTTCTGAAGCGTGTAAGGTAGATTGAGCGAATTACAACACCTGCAATTGCAAGCCCCCAAATAATTCCAAACATAACCCAGCCCAAAGTACTGCGAAGCGCAGTGAGTAAAAACGGGGTGTAAGTTCCGGCAATCAACAGAAAAATGGAAGCATGATCAAAACGGGCAAACAGGTTCTTAAGCTTTTCACTGGTAAAGCTGTGGTATAAAGTAGATGACAGGTAAAGCAAAACCAATGTGCTGCCAAATATGGTGAAACTTACCACATGCCACACACTGCCTTTCATTACAGCAAAAACAATAAGCGTTACAAGTGCAGCTACGCTCAAAAGCGTTCCGATTCCGTGTGTTATGCTGTTAAAAATTTCCTCGCCAAGCGACAGTTTTCTGTAAGCCGAAATCTTCCTGTCCTTTTTTTCAGAATTTTTCATACCCAATCATTTTTCCGATTACGCGGTAAAACTATTAAAAATAGGGTTGACAGCGTGTTAAATATTGGTTGTAAAAACAAATCTTCGATATAAAACACTGAACAGATGTAAATTGAATTGCTTTAAGAAATTGTTATTTAGAAAATGGCTTCAACCGCTGTTACAAATTGAACGCCCTGAACTTTCCAGCCCCGGGCGTTCTGACATAAAAACACTACTAACCTTTAAATCAAAAGCCTTATTACATTGGCCCTATTAATTCAATAAAAGTTCCGTCGGGATCCTGAACGAGAATAAAGAAACGGTTTTCGTCGAGTTTCGATGGGTTACCGCTTAAAATTTTAATCTCGTTGTTTTCAATTCGTTTCATTACCGGTTCGAGATGATTTACAAGAATTGTAATGTATTGCATACCAATATTATCGTTCAGATAATTTGGCTTTTTATGACCTGGTTTTGTGCCAAAACTCATCAGTTTCCATTCGTTTGCCTGTGGGCTGTCTTCGAGTTTCAACACTGTAACATCAATTTTTTTGCCATCAGTCAATCCCAGTTCCTTTGCTTTTTCACCATCTACCGAGAAAGCTCCGGTTTTCTTCATCCCAATAATATTGGTGTAAAAACTGACAGATTTATCAAGGTCGGTAACCACCGAACCCACAAAAATAGTTGGGTTGCTGAATTCACCGGAAGGATTGTTTTGCGCTTTGGTTGCTATTGCAAACAAAAAAAATAAAAGAATTACCACAAAGTTTTTCATCAGGTTTAATTTTTAATTGATCGATCGGGTTAAAAGTAGGGAAAATGAATTACATAATCAGCAGGTTGTTGGCTATAGATTTGATTTTTGCATAGCTTTGGCAAAAAACCGGAAATGGATTTACCACAAATCAGCAATCAGAATGTGTCGGGCTTTTTTACCCAGGCTGAAATCGTACAGGAAACAGCCGAACAGATTATGAAAGATTTTGGTATGTTTGGCGTTGAAATCACTTTTTCGGGCAATACCGACCAGGCGTACTTTGAACTTCACCATCAATTGATTGAACAGATTTCGGTTTTAATCGAGCGAAATTACGAACTGTTGCTTTCGGTTTTGTACCAGGTCGATATCAGCGACAGGGAAATTGACCGCACCACCCGCGAATTGCCGCATTATTCGCATGTCGAAATTATTGCACACCAGGTAATTGTGCGCGATTTAAAGAAAGTGCTGCTCCGCCGGTACTTTAAAAACCAGCATTAATTAAATGATTCTTAAAAACTTTCAGTCTCCCGCACCGTTGTATGCTTTATTGGTTTATTAAGGCAATTTTTGCACGTTCAGAATGAAAACAGGAAAATTTAAACAAATAATGGTCACATTTTTAGCGGTTTCGGTTGTACTGATTGTAATAGTTAATTTGTTTGTTAAGTCGGCAAAATTTGGCAAACTGCCCGAAGGGGAAAGAAAAGCAAGAATTGAAAAGTCGCCCAACTACAAGAATGGTTCCTTTCAAAACCTGAACGCAACCCCTCAAATGACAAGCGATGGCGGGTTTCTGAAGATATTGAACGATTTCAGAAAAGCGAAAACCGCAGGCCTCCGGTAAAATTACCATCGGTAAAAACTGATTTAAAAAATCTCCCACCCGATGAGAATGTACTTGTCTGGTTTGGTCATTCTTCCTATTTCATGCAAATTGATGGTAAAACATTTTTAGTCGATCCGGTTTTCTATGGAATTGCTTCACCTCTGCCATTTATGATTAACGCTTTTGAGGGTGCAGATATTTACCAGGCTGAAGACTTTCCTGCAATCGATTTTCTTGTGATAACCCACGATCATTGGGATCACCTAAATTTTAAAACAGTAAAGGAACTGAAACCAAAAGTTGGCAAAGTGATTACCGGCTTTGGAACCGGCGCGCATTTGGAGCGCTGGGGATTTCAGCCTGAAAAAATCGTTGAAAACGACTGGGGTGATTCGGTTCAATTTGAAAAAGGAATCGCTTTTCACACCACGCCTGCCCGTCATTTTTCGGGACGCGAAACAAAACCGAACCAGTCACTTTGGGCATCGTTTGTACTTGAAACGCCCTCGATGCGGATTTTTATTGGCGGCGATGACGGTTACAACGAACATTTTGCGGAAATCGGCCAGCGTTTTGGCGGTTTCGATGTTGTATTTCTTGAAAACGGGCAGTACAACGAAAGCTGGAAATACATTCACATGATGCCCGCACAGGTTTTACAGGCAGCCCGCGATTTAAATGCAATAAGCTTATTTCCGGTTCACTCTATGAAATTTGCGCTGGCCAACCACAGTTGGGACACGCCATTAAAGACAATTACTGAACTCAACAAAACTGCCGGATTGAATCTGATTACTCCAAAAATTGGTGAATCGGTGAATTTGAATGACACTTCGAAAGTACTTAGTGATTGGTGGACTACTTTAAAATAAAAAAGCGCTGGTTGGCGCTTTTTTATTTTAAATTTTTACTTCTCTGTCTTAAAATACAAAACGTACATTCAATCCGAATGAATCGGCTCCGAATTTTGTTTCTTCTATTACCCAAAGTGTTGGACGCCAATCCGCGCCAATAGCAATTGGAACACTTGAAAATCGATATTCAAGACCTGCTTCACCACAAACCCCCAGCCAAAAATCATCGCCAATATAGGTGGTAGGACCAAATCCCAGATACCAGTTAAAGGCTTCGCCACTCAGCGGTTTGTAAAGAAAATCCCAAAGCACATCAATACCAACACCACCTTTGTAAAAACCAAGATCGGCATGAATTCGACTGAATTGCCCTGCGCTAAAAACACCATCAATGGCTGCACCGCCGGCTCCGTTTGTTCCACCAAAGCGTACACCTAATTCCTGTGCGTTAGAATTCAAAACGCCTGCAATAACAATTGCGGCTACGGCAAATACTTTTCTAAAACTTTTTTTCATTGCTAATTTAAATTTGGTTAAAAAATAAAGTTATGTAACTGATTTTTGCAGCAAGTTACATTTTTAACTGCCAATATGAACAAGCATTTTTACTAAAGGTTTAGCGACATCTACTTTTTAGCGTTCCAATAATCGCTGATTATGCTCGTTAAAATGGTGATTTTTATAACGGTCTTGCCACCATAATTCCATCAGCCGATTTACTATTCTTCAGGTAATCTTCAAGCGTTTCGTCTGAAATCAACACTCTTCCACCCGACTGAGGGGCGTGTAAAAGGTGAATTCTTCCATTAACCCTGATAAGAATTACTGCATGAAGAATATCGACACCGGCAATTCCTGTGGTTATTCCTGCAATATCGCCATCCTCGAATTTGTTTTCCAGTTCCGCAATTTTTTCTTCAGGGATGTAATACATCTCACGCGCAGAAAGTTCTTTTTCCTGTGTGATAATCAATGGTAAAAAAGCAACATTTCTTAATTGTTTGTAACTGTCGGGATGGGTACTCATGTAATTTACCGTTTTTGAATAACGCGTTTCAGCTATTTCTTTTGAAACTTCACGGAGAAATCCATGTTTGCTATTTTCAAACAACCAGTCGCTGAAATAATGCACCCGCGAAGGGTATCCATTGATAATTCCATCACGATACCTGATGTTTTGCAAATTTCTGAGGTATTCATCAAAGCCTGGTTTTTCTGATTTTATTGTTTTTGCGATGGCAAGACAATTTTCTGTAAAGGTTGTGCAGTCGAGTTCACGCAGGTTCACAATCAGTTGCTCAGGCTCTTTTTCAAGCGTGTGCGCAACATAGGTTGTACCCAATAATTCCCTGCCAATTTTAATAATCAGGTCGCCGGTCGGCGTTTTGCTTTCAGCCGAAAACTTTTCGAGCAGATTCTCAACAATCTCCTTATCGCGGGGCTCAAAAATCGCCTGTACCGGAACCTGAGCTTCCAACTGCATAAAACTGCTCATCCACAAAAAACCACTTAGTGTAATTAAATAACGAAACGCATTCATTTTGTCTGATATAAAAATTATTCCCGAATTTATGAAAAAGTACTTTGCTCTCAACAAAACAAAAAATAGAAAAACAAATATCAGTTAAATAAAATTGTTGATTTATTTTGAATAAAGCTTTTCCCGCAAGTCGTGTATTCTTTCGTCGGTGATGTAATCGTCGTAATTCATCAGTTTGTCGATGATTCCATTTGGCGTCAGTTCAATTATCCTGTCACAAACCGATGAAATAAACTCGTGGTCGTGCGACGACATAAAAACGTTACCCGGATAACGTTGCAAATTGTTGTTAAACGATTGGATGGATTCCAAATCGAGATGATTTGTTGGCGTGTCAAGAATCAGTGCATTGGCATTGGCAAGCATCATTCGGGCAATCATACAGCGCACTTTTTCGCCACCTGAAAGGACATGCACTTTTTTATAAATTTCGTCTCCTGCAAAAAGCATTCTTCCAAGATAAGTGCGCACAAAAATTTCGGTGGTATCGTTGGTAAACTGGCAAAACCAGTCGAAAAGCGATAGCTGGCTTTTAAAAAACTCGGCGTTGTCGAGTGGTAAATAGGCAGTGGTAATGGTTTGGCCCCACTGGTAAGTTCCCGAATCGGGTTCGGCTTTTCCGTTGATAATTTCGAAAAATGCTGTCATTGAACGTGGATCACGTGAAAGGAAAACGATTTTTTCACCCTTGGCGGCTACAAAATCCACATCCTTAAACAGGATTTCACCATCGATGCTGGCGCTTAATCCATGAACATCTAAAATCTTGTCGCCTGCTTCACGTTCGGGAGTAAAAATAATGCCGGGGTATTTTCGTGTCGAAGGTCTGATGTCTTCAATATTCAGTTTTTCAAGCATTTTGCGGCGACTTGTGGCTTGTTTCGATTTGGCCACGTTCGCGCTGAAACGCTGGATAAATTCGAGCAGCTCCTTTTTCCGTTCTTCGGCTTTCTTGTTTTGAGCTGCCTGCTGTTTTAATGCAAGCTGACTGCTCTGGTACCAGAAACTGTAGTTTCCGGCAAACATTTTTATATCGTTAAAATCGATGTCGATAATGTGGGTGCTGATGGCATCGAGAAAGTGTCTGTCGTGCGATACAACCAAAACCGTATTTTCGTAATTGGCTAAGTAGTTTTCGAGCCAGACCACGGTTTCAAGGTCGATATCGTTGGTAGGTTCATCGAGTAACAAATTGTCGGGTTTGCCAAAAAGCGCCTGCGCAAGTAAAACACGTACTTTTTGTTTACCGCTCATATCTTTCATTAACGTGTAATGAAGTTCTTCCTTAATTCCCAGATTGCTAAGCAACGATGCTGCATCGCTTTCTGCATTCCATCCATTCATTTCGGCAAATTCAGCTTCAAGATGTGCAGCCTGTAACCCGTCTTCATCAGAAAAATCGGGTTTCATGTACAGCTCATTTTTCTCGTGCATGATGTTCCAAAGTCGTTCATGCCCCTTCATTACTGTATCAAGCACCGTAAATTCATCGAAAGCAAAGTGGTCCTGTTTTAAAACAGAAAGCCGTTCGCCGGGACCTTGTGTAATGTTGCCATTGGTAGCGTCAATTTCGCCCGAAATGGCTTTCAAAAACGTGGATTTACCAGCTCCGTTAGCACCAATAATACCATAACAGTTTCCAGCAGTAAACTTCATATTAACATCCTGAAACAGGATGCGTTTCCCAAACTGAATTCTTAAATTTTCAACTGTAATCATCTGATAAATAATTTGTTCTCTCCGAAATTTTGAAAGAGTGTGCAAATGTAGTTATAAATCAGTGTTTTCCTGACTTTCATTGCCACATTCAGCAAAAAACGGATAAAACCCTAAGATTCAGGTTCTGCACAAAAAACTTCGGGTTGAATTTAATTGTTTGTCACCAGACATTATGAAAGCACAGCCGCCTTCACAGCCCTTTCAGTCTTACTTTCATTCTATTTTCAAATCTCGTATTGCTGATGGGGTGATATGCAATGATTTAATCCAGCGCCCATTTCACCGCCATTTCAGCATGAATTGTTGAGGTATCGAAAACAGGTATTTTAACGTCTGCCAGCGAAATCAGCAATGGAATTTCGGTGCAACCCAGAATTACGCCTTCAGCCCCATTTTTTCCGAGATTACCGATAATTTGCTGAAATTTTTGACGCGATTCATCCTTAATCACTCCTTGAACCAATTCATCATAAATGGTATTGTGAATAATTTCGCGTTCTGGTTCTTCTGGAATAATAACCTCAATACCAAAATGCTCAAAGAGGTAAGTTTTGTAAAAATCTTTTTCCATCGTAAAACGTGTTCCAAGCAATGCGACTTTTTTGAGACCTGCGGCTGTAATTTTTTCGCCCGTGGCGTGTGCAATATGCAGAAACGGAATTGAAATATTTTCAACGATTGCCGGGCTGCACAGATGCATCGTGTTGGTGCAGAGCACCACAAAATCGGCTCCGGCGGCTTCCAATTGTTTTGCAGCTTTTATCATCATTTCGTCAAGCGATTTCCAGTCTTCCGAAAACTGAAGTTCCTGAATTTCAGCAAAATTAACCGTTACCATCACACTTTTGGCCGAATGAAATCCGCCAAGGATTTCGCGTACTTTGCGATTGATGATATTGTAATAAACAGCCGACGATTCCCAGCTCATTCCGCCAATAAGACCTATAGTTTTCACAAAAATAGATTTGAGATTATTAGTATTGAGTATCAAGTATCAAGCACCAAATATCAAGTATCAAGTATCAAGCATCCAGTATCCATTATCAATTTTTCAAGCCTTCTTTTCCCTGTATTTCAGCTGCAACCCTTTAACGAAATTTCGCAGCAGTTGGTCTTTACATTCGCGGTATTGCATTTGCGCCGGATTGCGGAACAGGGCGCTCAGTTCATGGCGGCTGATTTTCATTCCTGCCAATTCGAGAATTTGCAGAATGTCATCGTCTTTCAGGTCGAGCGCTATTTTTATTTTACGAATAATCAGATTATTACTTAGATGCGATTCAGGAACAGATTGCGGCTCTTCCTTTTTTCCACGTCTGCTGATGATAAAACCATTCAAAAAAGCAGCCAGATTAAAATCGCTGATCAAAACATATTCGGGGTCAACATCTTTTTTCAGCCACAGCCTTATTGTGTTGGGTGCAGGCTGCACTCCGCCCAATGCGAAAACCTGTGACATTGCAGCATCATTTAATTCGAATGCGTACCGCATGCGCCGCAAAACATCGTTGTTGTCCATCCTGCCCTTTTAAAACCAAATGAAACAGTATATTTTACCGTTGTATTATTTGCTGATTTGTACCCTGACGGCCGTTGGTCCGCGTTGACCGCGTTCCACTTCAAAAGTTACCATGTTGCCTTCTTTGATTTCTCCAATCACATTGTTGGCATGAACAAAAACATCCTGTTTTGTTTCCATGTCTTTGATAAAACCAAAGCCTTTTGAATCGTTATAAAACGAAACCACCCCTCTGCGCACCGGGTCTTCATCCTCTTTTACTCCTTTAGGCACGCTCACTGCAATATCTTCAAGATTTATTTCTGTTCTTCTTCCCGGATCAATCGGTTCGCTGGTTATATTGCCATTTTCATCCACATAGGCTATCATATCATCGAAACTCGATTTTTCGCCATCTTTACGCGCAATTTTTTTAGCTTCCTTGTCTTTCCGTTTCTTTTCTTTTTTGTTTCGAACTTCTTTTTTGTTAAACGATTCGTGCGACCTTCCCATAACTATTTTTTTTCTGCAATTTAATTAAAAACATCCATTTCCGAAATGTATCCGGAATTTGTTGAATGGCTCATTTTAAGCCACCAAAAAATAATAAAAAATGAAGATTTAAATGTGCAGGCTGAAATTCAACAAAACCAGAGGTTAAAAATGCTAACGCACAAATTCTTAAATCCGTTTTTTTTGCAAAAGTATCATTTTTTTCCCAATCCTTCATTTCCTGCATCAAGTACATACTTCCAATTTCCCGTAATGTCCTTTTTCCATATCGAAACATAGGTTCCCTGTTCCAAAACCGTATCTTTTTTCAAGGTGTAAATTCCGTAAGTATAACCCAATTCACCTGAAACAGCAATATCGCCGGCCAAAGGTTCCCAGGTAAAATGCACCCCGGTAGTGTCGGCTTTTGCGTACATTGCTGCAATTGTAGCTTTGCCATTAATTGGCATACTGTTTTCGCGAAGAATCACTCCGTTTTCGTGCGCAAATCCGGCGAATGCTGCCGGAAATCCCTTCTCATCCGACATTGCCGAAAAATTTCTGTCGGCGGTAAAAAGTTCTTCAACAGTTGGTTTGTGTGAAGGCGAACAGCCAAAAAAAGTGATCAGTAAGACAGAATAAACTAAATGTTTCATAACAGTAAATTTTTATAAATCACATAATTTTCTTCATCGAAAACACAAAAAATCACAGTATCAATTTCAGGATGAACTGAAAGAAAGCGGGTTACCTCTGCAAAGGCAATTTCGGCTGCTTCGTGTTTCGTATATCCGTAAACACCTGTGCTGATGTTTGGAAATGCGATGGATTTTACCCCGTTTTCAACAGCAATTTCGAGGCTATGCCGGTAACATGACGCCAGCTTTTCCGGTTCACCCGATTTTCCACCACGCCACACCGGCCCGACTGTATGAATTACAAATTCCGCCGGCAGATTGTACCCTTTGGTAATTTTTGCATTACCTGTACTACATCCGTTTAATGCACGACATTCAGCCAATAATTCCGGGCCGGCTGCCCGGTGAATGGCTCCATCAACACCACCGCCGCCAAGTAAAGTTGGGTTGGCTGCATTTACAATGGCATCAATATCCAGTTTTGTTATATCGCCCTGAATGAGTTTTATTTTCATTTTCAATGCTAAAATGCGTGAATGCTAATGTTACAATATTTTTAGTTCTCAATTCCCCAATCTCAATCAATCTCCCTCTTCCTCTGAATCTTCTTCGTTTTCCACTACTTTAAAATTAAAATTCTCATCCTTAAAAATGCTGTTTTTCGAAAAAAACTATCCCTCATCATTTTTTCTTATACAATCCTTTAAACATTTAACCGATACCTGTGTTTGAAATTCCATGAACATCAGGGGAATTATTCAGAAATACCGTATTCAGATTGTTTTTACCATAGCCGGAGCAATCGGTGGATTTTTGTATTGGCGGTTTGTGGGGTGTACCAGCGGGACGTGTGCCATCAAATCGGTGTGGTATTGGAGCACTTTGTGGGGAGCAGCCATCGGATATCTGTCCGGCGATTTTATTCATGATATTTTGGAGAAGAGAAAAAACAAAGGAATGGAGAAAGAATCATGAGCTTGCGTTTTTTCCACCTGATAAAATCTAACAAACCAGTGGTTGTCGATTTTTTTGCTGAATGGTGCGAACCGTGCAGACAAGTTCCGGTGGTTTTGAAAGAGGTAAAATCGGAACTGAAAAGAAACATCCGCGTGGTAAAAGTTGATGTGGATAAAAATCCGCTTATAGCAACGAAATACAGGATTCAGCATTTGCCGACAGTGATGGTTTTTCAAAATGGCGAACCACGCTGGTCAACAGTTGGAATGATTCACGCCAACGATATCAAATCGGCTTTACTTGGAAATGAACCCGCACCGAAAACCGGGTTTTTCCTTTGATTTAATTTTTAACACACCTGCTTTATCAAATACCGAAGAAACCGAACAAAACCAAATTGGATTTTATAAAATCTGATTCCCCATAAATGTCATTTTTAACTTTGGCATAGCTTTGCTTTTCCCGCTGGTTTCAGCAAAAATCGGGGTGGGCTTTGTGTTTGTATTTTTCACGATAGCCACTTTATCGAGCCTGTTTTTTTATCGGTTTGCCCTTATCGAAACCAAGGAAAAATCGCTCGAAGAAATTGAAAAATTGATGCTGAAATAGATCAAGTAACGAGAACTATTAAATGTCGTAATTCTTTTTGACAGTGCATCTGTCAGACGGGATAACTATCCTTAATTCTACCACAAATTACACTGATAACCACAGATTAAAAAGTTGTCATAAATCTAAATCTGTGGCAATCAGAGTAATCTGCGGTGTTATTCTTTTTTATTGAAGCAGCTATGCTGCAAAAGAGTATTTATGACTCAGATAAAAAAACAGAACATTATCTCATTTCTATTACTTATCAGCTTTTCTGCATCAGAAAATTTTTTGGTGTTTTGCCTGGCTGTTAAGCTTGTAATGTGTATAAAACTATCTTTGTGAAATTAACGAAAAGGGGTTTCAATGAATTCACAATCAATTATTGGCGCATTCATCATCACACTGGCGTTACTATCATACGGCGTTGGCAGTATTTCCGTACAACGGTTCAAACTCGTTACGCCGTTGGTGCTTATTTTTCTTACACTGGGGGTAATACTCGATTTTACTGCAGTTTTTTTAATGATTATCAGCTCCGCAAAAACTCCTTTTACCTTACACGGAATACTGGGTTACTCAGCCATGCTTACTATGATCCTCGACACATTTTTTATCTGGCGTCTCTATCTGAAAAACGGGTTTGATGTCGAAATCAGCAAAAACATTGTTACTTATGCAAAATTTGCTTATGGTTGGTGGCTTACTGCTTACCTCACCGGAAGTTTACTTGTAATCTGGAAATAAATCTGAATATGGCAGGAGACTGGAAAGACAGATTGGGCGTGGTATTTTCAACAAACCCCGATTTTAAATTTGAAAGCGAAAGTACCGAAGAAGCTCAGACATTACCCGCGCAAAAACAAAACCTCCGGGTGCAGCTCGACAAAAAGAAACGTGCCGGCAAAAGTGTAACGCTCATTACTGGCTTTGTGGGAACCGATGCCGATTTAAATGCTCTGGGCAAAATGCTGAAAACAAAATGTGGGGTTGGCGGTACAGCAAAAGATGGAGAAATACTGATTCAGGGCGATTTCGTGATTCGCGTGATGGATATCCTCACAAAAGAAGGCTACAAGGTAAAAAAGATCGGGGGATGATAAGCGGATGCCGGATACTGCCCGGTCGGGGCGGAGATACTGATGCTTGATACTGGATGTGAATTGTGATTGATTGAGATTGATTGAGATTGATTGGCAATAGTCATTTGTTAAAGGGAAAGATGTTGGATACTCGATACTCAATACTTGTAACCTGCAACCCGTAACCTGAAACTTAAAACTCGTTGATGATGAAAAACATTTTACTGATTACGCTGCTGTTGGTATCAACACTTTGTGTGCGGGCACAGGAGAAAGATGAGGTTTACCTGTTCTCCTATTTTATGGGAAATGGCGAAGACGGCCTTCATCTGGCGTACAGTTTCGATGGACTACAGTGGGAGGCGCTGAAAAACAACCAATCGTTTTTAAAGCCCACAGCCGGAAAAGACAAACTGATGCGCGACCCCTGCATTATTCAGGGACCTGACGGGATTTTCCGCCTGGTGTGGACAGTGAGCTGGAACGAAAAAGGAATTGGTTATGCTTTTTCCAACGACCTGATCAACTGGTCGGAACAATACTACCTGCCGGTAATGGAACATGAACCCGATGCCAAAAACTGCTGGGCTCCAGAGGTTTTTTACGACAGTAAAACAAACCAATACATTATTTTCTGGTCAACCACAATTCCGGGGCGTTTCCCCGAAACCGAAAAATCGGGCGACGACAAATACAACCACCGGATGTATTTTGTTACCACCACCGATTTTATGAATTTCACCGAAACTGAACTTTTTTACGACAAAAATTTTAATGTAATCGACGGAACAATGATCAGCGAAAACAACAAATACATTTTGTTTGTGAAAGACGAAACACGCACACCGCCG
>DYSZ01000346.1 GCA_020726265.1 Draconibacterium orientale | reverse complement strand
TTCAAGGAACCAATCGCCGCAAGTTGGTTATCCACCTGCGCGCGGAATTGTTTTTCGTAATTTTCGTAGGTAATATAACTGGCGGCGGAAATGCCGGTTGCGAACAAAATAAAAACAAAGATAAAAACCGACAGGGAGTTTTTTTCGCGAAGATCAAAATTTGTGACGCGCGCGATTTTTTCATAGGTTGGGGCGCGTTTCAAAAAATTGAAAGCGGAAGATTGCCAGGAAATAGAACAGCGCGCTGACGCCAAGACCAGGCACAAATGGATTAAATTCAAATTGCGGGAAGATATTGAAAACTGGAACGACCGTTGTCACCAATGAAATAAGAACCCCGGCAGAAAGCAGAATCCCCTGCCAGCGATATTTCCATTGTTTGCCAATGGATGCAAAAAGGATCACTCCAACCCCAGTCAATAGCAAAATCATGCTGTAAAACGAATGTACCATGAACCACAAGCCGGGAATGCGAGCGCTGGTTTCGGCGATCCAGAATGATCCGCTTTGATGGAAGGCAACTTCCTGTTTAACCCACAGACCATGCAAACTGCTGTTCCAGATCAGAACCTGCGTGATGAGCGGAATAATAAACATTCCAGACATTAGGCGGTTTGAGAGCCAATCTCTGCGCCCGTTATATTCCAACGCAAAGAACAGCCATAAGATCGGAATGCTTGCGGTGAAAATAAAGCGCAAATTGAACCAGGCCAAAGCCTGCGCCTGCGTACCGCTCAAGATCGAAAATACTTCCGTTAATGACAACAGAAATCCGCTTATGACCATCTGGGCAAAATAGCGGGTGCCCGGCAAAGCCGGCTGCCGCCAAACATACCAGTCCAGAAAACCAGTCAGAATGCAGGTTAACAAGATGGAGATGAAGTAAAGAACGGTTTGCCAGATCATGCTGCGCCTCAACTTTTTAGAGGGAAAACAGTAAAAACGATTCAAGCACTTTATATTTTAGGAACTTAGAAGTTAAATGCTTGTTTTTTGTGCAAGAATTTTCAAAC
>DYSZ01000200.1 GCA_020726265.1 Draconibacterium orientale | reverse complement strand
GATGCGCTGCAAATCAGCAACGAATGCGATATGCAGTACAAGCAAACCATGAACAAACGGTTACTCGTTGAGTTAGCTCTGGTACGCATCGCCCAGCTTACCTTAAAAAAAAAATAGTTGACCCAACGCAGGCTGTCAGCATTCTTGAACCGATTTTTAATTTCTTAAGTAAAATTCCAGCCGAGCCGAAAATCCCTGCGGAGAAAATTATAAAACCTCCGGTTAAAACGGAACAAGCCGATGAGCCACAGGAGGTCAGAAAAATATCAAGGCAAAATCTGAAGGGTTTAAGTACTCCTTCGATTAAGGATGCGCTTCAGGGAAAATTTCAGGAAGAACAATTATCCTCAAAACAACTTCACCAGATTTTTTCGAAGGAAGAGGAAAAGGAAGAATTTACTGCCGAACAGTTGAAAATAAAATGGGATGCGTTTGTAGCAAAGCTTGGCGACAGGCCCAATCTTCAGTCAACCCTTTCGAATGTACCTGAACTGAAAGAGAATTTTCAACTGGAAATCGAAATTGAGAACTCATTGCAGGAAGACCTCATCAGTAATATTAAACCCGAATTGCTGACCTGGCTGCGCCTCGAACTCAAAAACTCACTGATTCAGCTCAATACTGTTTTTGCTGAAAATTCAAAAGGCCGGGTGATTTATACAGATGCTGAAAAATTTGATGAATTGATGAAAAAGAATGCGAGCCTGGCACTGCTTCGCCAAAAGTTCAATCTCGATTTTGGGCATTGAGGAAGTTGGAAAAGGGGAATGGGTAAATGGGTGAGTGAGGAAATCCAGGGTCTGTTCAAAATCTAGTATCAAGAATCCAGAATCTTATCCAGTATCAATTTATCGAGTATTCAGCATCATTTTTACGGTGCCAATCTCGAAATCGTCCACAAATCACCTGTTTTTTCATACAAAATCCTGTCGTGCAAACGGCTTTCGCGGCCTTGCCAAAATTCAAAATGTACTGGTTTCACCAAATATCCACCCCAATGTTCAGGACGAATCGTGGGTTCAATCATTTTGGCTGTTTCGAAATGATTTTCAAGAAAATCGCGTGACGGAATCTTTTCGCTTTGATTGGATACAGCTGCTGCAATCCGGCTGTTTGCCGGTCGCGATTGAAAATAACGATTGGAAACTGTTGCATCAGTTTTTTCGGCAAAACCCGAAATACGGATTTGCCTTTCAAGCTCGGGCCAGAAAAATAAAAGGCTGACAGCAGGATGCTGCTGAATTGATTTCCCCTTTAAACTGTTGTAGTTGGTAAAAAAAATAAACCCGTTTTCATCAAAATCTTTTAACAAAACAATCCTTGAATTCGGGAAACCATCGACGTCAATTGCCGATAAACCCATTGCGGTGGGTTCGTTTATTTCCGCATCAAGCGCTTCTTTTAACCATTTTTCAAATTGATTGAATGGGTTTTTATCAGTGCTATCTTGAGATAAAGCAGTGTATCGGTACTCTTTTCTGATGGAATCAAGTTTCATGAAAAGTTGTTTTTGTAATAAACAACTACTGGGGGATAAAATTGTTTACCCCATCTACGGATTCTGATTATCCAGACGCACGAGATGATTCAGGAAAACCTGTTTCGCCTGCCGAAACAAAACCGGTGGGTTGCAGCATTAAAAGAAAAGTGGAATAGTTATTTTTTTGATTTGTTGAATGGTAAATGCCCTTGCTGAAAAGAGGGGCATTTTTTATTCAAAAAAGCTGAAGTTCACTTTACCGTATTTGCGGTTCTCTGTAAAACGCCGGTGTGTCGAAAAATCAAACTCTTTTGGGTGTTCGATAATAAATAGCCCGCCGGTTTTTAAAAGTGTTGAATTGAACACTGCCTCCGGAACTTCGGTAAACTGTTTAAAATCGTATGGTGGGTCGGCAAAAATAAAATCGAAACTTCCCTGGTAGCGCATCATAAACTGAAATGCATCGGCTTTAAATGCTTTTGCATTTTCTGTTTTCAGGGTTTTCAAAACATCGGCAATAAAACGGTGATGCACAAAATCTTTTTCAACAAAAACAACCTCGCTGCAGCCACGGCTTAAGAATTCGTACCCGATGCTGCCGGTTCCGGCAAAAAGGTCGAGCATGGTTTTGCCTCCGAAATCGTACCGGTTTTCAAGAATATTGAACAAACTTTCTTTTGCAATGTCGGTGGTCGGTCTCGATTTAAAACTTTTCCCCGGACTAAAAATCCGGCCTTTGTATTTTCCACCGACAATTCTCATTTTAAATGTGATTTAAGGTAAGATATAAATGCAATCGGTTGATTCCGGCAGCCAAATCCAAATATCCGTTTTCAGCAGTTAACGCTGAAACGGTTGGAAAATATGGCGTTGTAAATTCATTCAAATTTCGATTGTTTTCTATGGTTTCAGCAATAAACAGTTGTGTGAGGTTTCGTGAAACACCAAGTTGCCTGAATGTATTCAGTAAAAAATATATCATATCAGATGAATGTTCGGCTCTGAAACAATTGGCCAGCAGAAGCTGGTTTTTTCTTTTTAATACAAGAAAATATTGGTTTTGCGACTGTATCAGAATTCCTGTATTTGGTTTTTCGCTCGCAGGGAAATTGTTTAGCAGCAACGAAACAGGATGTGTCCATTTCACATTTGTGAACAATATTTTTACGGTTTCACACAGTTCGTTGTTCACCCCAAACTGAAGTGTGGCATCAATACTTTCGATTTGGTTTTGAAACAGGAATCTGTCGCTGTGAGGATTGGTGAGTGTCTCTGCGGTAAGTCCGGGGTTTATGGTATTTGGGATGAGTGTAAAATACTCTTCAAAAATCAGAATAGTAACTTTCCGGTAGGGGAGTTTTAATAAAGGTTCAGCATTCACCCAGTCGCTGAAATGTCGGGAAACCAGTTTTAGCGTGCTGATTTTTATTGCGGTGTTTTTACCTGTAAGTATTTTTTTGTCGTCTTCAGAAAATACAAAAAAAGAAAATCCATCCAGGCTGACCTGAATGGATAATCTGTATTGATTTGTTTTATTTGTATCGAAAGCTTTGTCTGTATTCAAACCGAACAATTTTATACTATTCCCAGTTTCCAGCGTTGTTGATGGTTTCGGTAAGTGAACCCACTTTCAGTCCGGGATATTTTTCGTTGGTACGGCGGGTATCGTTCAAATTAATTACCAACTGACGGTCGAGATCGCGCAAAATAACGTTATTGTGACCTCTTGCTTCAAAAACCGGTACACCGATTCCAGAACCTGTCATAATAACTGTGGCACCCAGCGTAAATTCAGCAGGTTCGCCCGGAATTGGAATAAACCTCAGGCTTTTTGCATCATATTCTTTACCAAAAGTTGCTTCTTTAGCATTTACACGAAGACTGTCGCTGATGATCAAACCCAGCTGAATCGCTTTTTTTTCATTAATTCCAGCTTCCATCATACTGTCGGTTAATTCACCAATTTTACGAACTGTTACAACCGATTCGTTTTCAAGAAAATTAATCAATGTGTCCCAACTTCCGGTAAACCTGCCATTCATACTTTTGTAGGCCAATTCAGCTTTTCTGATATCTTTTAATCTTTCAATTGTGGCATCATAGCGAACTTTTTTTGCTTTATCAAATTCGATAGGACGCTGAATGCTTTTATAAATAAAAAAAGTGAGTACAATAGCAACTATTGAAAGTAAGATTTGCAGTACGGTTTTCATTTTTATAATTTTAAATAGTTCGATTTTTTTGATTACCTGCAAATTTAAAAAAAAATATAAATTACTTTCCTTTAGCCTGAGTTATTTTAGAACCGATGTTAAAAAATCATTTAAAGTCAGTTTTGACAGGAAACCTGCAATTTTCGCCCACATCAGGACAATTGCAATTAGTTGAACTGCTGGCAGAAGCCATAATTTCTGAAGTTGCTGATGAGGTGCTGCTTGTAAAAGGTTATGCAGGTACCGGAAAAACTTCGATGCTCTTTTCGCTGGTAAAAACCCTCGAATCGTTTAAAATAAAAACTGTACTGTTGGCACCAACCGGTAGAGCGGCCAAAGTACTGGCCGGTTACACCGGAAAACCGGCTTACACAATCCACAAAAAAGTGTACCGACAGATGTCATCGGCTGACGGATTCGGGCGTTTTAATCTCGATAAAAACCTGCACAAAAACACCTGGTTTATTGTTGATGAAGCTTCGATGGTTTCGAATGAAACCGCCGAAAACTCAGTTTTTGGCAGTGGCCGGTTGTTAGACGATCTGCTTGAATATGTTTTTACAGGCGAAAACTGCCGGCTTGTGCTTGTTGGCGACACGGCCCAGCTTCCACCGGTGGGCTTGTCCATTAGTCCTGCCCTTGAAGTTGCTTCGCTTGAAGAATACGGATTCTCGGTAAAATGGGTGGAACTGACTGAAGTTGTACGACAAGCCGAAGGTTCTGGAATATTAACCAACGCCACGCAATTGAGAACCCGTATAAGCGAAAGCGGCACGGACCCTGGTTTTCCCCAGGTTCAACTCAAAAGTTTCGACGATATTGAACGAATTTCGGGAGCCGAACTTATCGAAAGCGTTGCGACAAGTTACGACAGGTACGGGTTATTCGAAACCATTGTGGTTACACGGTCGAACAAACGGGCTAATCTTTTTAATAAAGGCATTCGCGGGTCGATTTTGTACAAGGAAAACGAAATAGAACGCGGCGACCTGTTGATGGTGGTGAAAAACAATTATTTCTGGGCGCAGGGACAACCCAATTTTGAATTTATTGCAAACGGCGATATTGCCGAAGTGGTTCATATTGGCAAGTACGAAGATTTGTACGGATTCAGGTTCGCCAATGTCAGCCTGCGGTTTGTCGATTACGGCGGAGTTGAAATCGATTGTAAAATATTTCTCGACACACTGAGTATCGAGGCGGCCTCGTTTCTGTACGAGCAAAACCGTAAGCTTTTTGATGCAGTTTCGGAAGATTACGCCGAAATACGCAGCAAACGAGAGCGTTTTAAAAAGGTGCGCGACAACCCATATTTTAATGCCCTGCAGGTAAAATATGCCTACGCGCTTACCTGCCACAAAGCGCAGGGCGGCCAGTGGAAAACTGTTTACATTGATCATGGTTACCTGACTGACGATATGCTGGATACCGAGTTTTACCGATGGCTCTACACCGCTTTTACCCGCCCCACCGAAAAACTTTTCCTTGTGAATTTTAATAAGGGTTTTTTTGAATGATGATTTAGGGAAGACAAAAACTTTAAACGCCTTGATTTAACCCTGAAAATTCAGGGGAACCACTGTTTCTGCCTGTGGCAGAGGAGGGATTAACATTCGGAACTATATGCAGTTGCCGACTGTCCAGCCTCGGCGAGATCAATCCGCCAGCTGGCGGGCCGGGCAGAAAGATGGCCACCGCTTAACACCGCTGCCGCACTTGACAGGTAGCTGAAGTTATAGCCAGTGCTGTGTGTCCTGCGTTACCACAGGATACGAGGATAGTAAAGTTCTTTGAAGTGGTAACATAACTTCGAGAGAGATAATAGGAGGAATTGTTAGACGTTGTCTACAATTGCGGAGGCCGAGCGAACTGACTGGCTGGGTTGTAGAAACGAGCACCTAAGGAATCTGGGTCTACCAGTAAAGGCTGTACAGGCAGATTTACCAAAGGTTCAGCAAAAAATACCACTACCGATACCTATTTCTATCACTCCATTAGTTTGTGATAGTGCTTTTTTAACGGCTTCTATTTCCGATAGATAAGCAAAACGGTTGATTACAAACCAATTGTCATATTCACTGGTGTATTTCTGAAAAGCCTCTATTTTTGGCATAATTCAATTGTTTTACTATAAAACAAATCCTGTCAATTACATTCCTTTCCAGGCCGATTCTTCAAGTTGTAAAAATTTTTGTCTTTCGTCTTCTGTCATAATCACGACCTGATAATCAAAAGCAACGCCCAGATTTGTTACCGGTAATTTAATGGAATTGATTAGCTGGTCGCCAATGGGAATATTGGGGAATGGAAATGCAAAGGTAACTTCTGCTTTTTCAT
>DYSZ01000199.1 GCA_020726265.1 Draconibacterium orientale | reverse complement strand
GGTTTTACTTCTTTTTTTACATGTTCGAGGTTGGTGATGTTAACAAAACTAACCTCAATGTTGTATTTGGGTAACCAGTTTTTCAGAAATGCATAAGTTCCGCCATAAGTAGTAACGCTTGTGATGATGTGGTCGCCTGATTTGCAGATTTGAAGCAATGCACAAGTGATGGCTGCCATGCCCGACGCAGTGACCCACGCCGATTCGGTATTTTCCATCGCTGCCAATGCATCAGCCAGGTATTTGTTACTCGGGTTCCAGTGGCGCGAATACAAAAAACATCCTTCCATTTGCCCGTGAAAAGTATCCTCCATCGTTTTTCCCCGAAGAAAAGTGTAGGTGGATGAATCTGTAATCGAAGGATTTACGTCGCCAAACTCTCCAAATTGTTTAAGGCCATGAATGGCTTTAGCCGGATTGAATTTCATTGCTGTTTTTATTTAATTTTCAGGCTAAATAACAGCAATTACAATGTTTTGAAGAATGATTAAAATCGTATTTTCAGGCTGATGTTTTTGCCGGAAATACCACACCCGCTGAGTGGTCGTGTTTTGCTCCTGTTACTGAAGCAAAACAATTTATTGTATTTTGTATTCGGAGTGTACCTAAAAAAGCAAAAACAAGCGCCTCTTTGAAATCAACAATTTCCCGGGGAGGAATTGTGATTTTTAAATTTGATTTTGTTTCAATCAGTTCGATTAAAAAAGTATTCCAGGCCCCGCCACCTGTAATCAGCAGTTTCCCTTTGTTTTTGAAGATTTTGGAAATTTGTTGCGCAACATGTTCGTAAACAGTTCTGATTTTATCAGGTTCTGCACATTTGCAAAATTCCAAAACAGGCAGAAATTCACTTTTAACCCATTCAAGACCAAGCGATTTTGGCGGCTCTTTTTTGTAAAAATCAAGTGAATTCAATTTTTCAAGCAACAGAAAATCGATGTTACCTATTCTGCCCAAATCGCCATTATTGTCAAATAAAAGTTTGTTTTTAGCAGCAAAATAGTTGAATAAAACATTTGCCGGGCAAATGTCGAAAGCTTTTCTGCAATTGTTTTCATCAAACGAAATATTGGCAAAACCTCCAAGGTTGAGACAATAATCAAAGGCTGAAAAAAGAAGTTTGTCACCGGCCGGAACTAATGGAGCACCTTGTCCGTCCAGCGCCACATCGCCCGAACGGAAATCGGCTACCGTCGTAATTCCAGTGATTGCAGCAATTTCGCAACCGCTTCCAAGTTGAAAAGTATAGCCATTTTCTGGCTGATGGAAAATGGTGTGACCGTGTGATGCAATTAACTCAGGCTCGAACCTTGTTTTATGAATAAATGCCTTCGTTTTCTGCCCGAGGTATCGTCCGTATTCAACGTGTAATTTAATAAGTTGCTGACCTGAGAGACGGGGAGCCATCTTTAACTGTTCAGCCCAATCTTGGGCATAATTTTCGGTTTCAGCAGCTACAATTTTGTATTGCCATCTACCTTCCGTTTGCCAAAATTCGGCTGCCACCAAATCAAGTCCATCGAGCGAAGTGCCCGACATCAAGCCAATTGCTCTTATTTTACTGGTTTGCTGGTGCATCATATTTAATGGTAAATATCAAAAAAATTAGTGCATGAAGAAACTGACTTTGGCTGATTTATATTCAATTTTAGCATTTCAAATTTAATGTTACTGCAACTTAACAACGATGTGTTGGTAACATTTCTTTGCATTATTTTTCGATTACTTTTACAATAGGCTAAAAATATTAACTTTGCCAAAGTAATGCAGCTACAATGACTGAGGAAGAAAGTGTACTTCTTGGTAAATTAAATAAAAATATCCGGTTGTTGTTCAACGAATTTGAAGGTGTTGAGGACAAAACAAAAATGCTGGAATACGAAATTGAGCGTTTAAAAGGTGAAATTGAATTACTGAAAAAGGAAAAATCGGAATTAAGTCAGAAAAATGAACAAATGAAGTTAGCAACCCTTATTTTATCGGGTGTCGATGAAAACAGGGAAGCAAAACAAAAAATAAATAAATTAATACGGGAAATTGACAAGTGCATCGCCTTACTCAATAAGTAACGGTAAATGGACACTAAAAAGTTAAAAATAAATATCAGGATTGATGGGAGGACTTACCCTCTGACCATTAATTCAGAAGATGAAGAGAAATACAGAAAAGCTGCAAAAAACGTAAACGACCTGGTGCGCAAATTCCGCGAACAGTTTGTTGACCGTGACACAAATGATATTTTGGCAATGACCGCTTTTCAGGTTGCATTAAACAGCCTCGATTTGCATCAGCGCGAAGATAAAACGCTCTTCATTGGTGGATTAAAAAACTTAAACGATGATATTGCTGATTTTTTAAAAGAAAAAGGCAGAAAATAACACGTTTATACGAGATTATATTTAACGAAGCCCGTATGAAGTAACCCGACCGGTAAAAAGGTTGGTACTTTGCACGGGCTTTTTAATAATTGATTAAAAACATATAAATTAATGAGTATTATATCGTTTGTAATTGGAATTACAGCCGGTTTTCTGGGTGGAGGAGCATTATCCTACTTCCTATGGAATAAAGCGCTGCATTCAAAAAAATCGAAAATAATTGCCGAAGCGCAGGCTGAAGGTGAAGTGATTAAAAAAGATAAAATTTTGCAGGCTAAAGAGAAATTTCTGCAAATGAAAGCTGATCACGAAAAGTACATTCAGGAAAAGAGCGCCGATGTCAACGAACGCGAAAGTCAACTTAAACAAAAAGATAATCAGTTGAATCAGCGTCGTGAAGAACTGAATAAAAAACAGAAAGAGTTTGATACCAGTAAACGCGAGGTTGATGTTATCAAAGAAAACCTGACTCTGCAATTGCAACGGGTGGAACACAAAAGCGAAGAAATTGAGAAACTCTATCGCCAGCACCTCGAAAAACTGGAACAACTCTCAGGTTTGTCGGCCGAAGAAGCAAAGGCTCAGTTGGTTGAATCGTTGCAGGAAGAAGCCAAATCGCAGGCTGTTTCGTACATAAACGAGATAATGGAGGAAGCCAAACTCACTGCCAGCAAGGAAGCCAAAAAGATCGTAGTAAAATCGATTCAACGTGTGGCAACCGAAACAGCGATCGAAAATGCTGTTACCATTTTCCATATCGAAAGCGACGAAATAAAAGGCCGCATTATCGGTCGTGAAGGACGAAATATCCGTGCACTCGAAGCTGCCACAGGTGTTGAAATTGTGGTTGACGATACTCCTGAAGCCATTGTGCTTTCAGCTTTCGACCCGGTTCGCCGCGAAATTGCACGTCTTGCACTGCATCAGCTTGTTACCGATGGCCGTATTCACCCTGCCCGCATTGAGGAAGTGGTAACAAAGGTGAAAAAACAGATTGAAGAAGAAATTATTGAAACAGGTAAACGAACCACCATCGATTTGGGTGTTCATGGTTTACATCCTGAATTGATCAGGCTGATTGGTAAAATGAAATACCGTTCATCATACGGTCAGAACCTTTTGCAGCACTCACGCGAAGTGGCCAACCTTTCAGCAATTATGGCTGCCGAACTCGGATTGAATCCGAAAAAAGCAAAACGCGCTGGTTTACTCCACGATATTGGTAAAGTGCCTGATGAAGAACCGGAATTACCGCATGCTGTGCTTGGGATGAAACTGGCAGAGAAATACAAGGAAAAACCTGATATCTGTAATGCCATTGGAGCTCACCACGATGAAGTGGAAATGCAGACACTTTTAGCCCCGATTGTACAGGTTTGCGACGCAATTTCAGGTGCCCGCCCGGGTGCCCGCCGCGAAATTGTTGAATCGTACATTAAGCGATTGAAAGACCTTGAAGATCTTGCGCTCTCATATCCTGGCGTGATGAAAACATATGCCATTCAGGCAGGACGTGAGTTACGTGTTATTGTTGGTGCCGATAAACTGACTGACCAGGATACAGAACAACTTTCGTACGATATTTCAAAACGTATTCAGGACGAAATGACCTATCCGGGACAAATAAAAATTACGGTAATTCGTGAAACCAGGGCAGTAAGTTATGCAAAGTAATATCTGATGCTGTATAAAAAGAGTGGGCGGACTTTTAAGTCCGCCCGCTCTTTTTATACAAACAAGCTGAGCAGCTCATGAATTCTTTCCTTTTTATCGGTAAAGTTCACCGACTGATACGACTGTTCTAACGTTTCAACAAGCAGCTTAATCATCATTACATCCGATTTTGGTTCGGTATAATTGCGTAAAGGATAAAAATTATTGCTACGCAAATGATATTCAATTTCTTTAATACTGGTTATTGCTCCCCGGTTTGAAGGATTAAGGTAAAAAAGTACATCCGACTCAGTGTTCGGCCCATGTACTTTTCGGGCCAGTTTTGCATCAACAATAGCCACCAGCGGATTTTTCGGGAAATCGATAAAGCGCGCTGGTAAATCCAGTTGACGCGCCATGATTGTATAAAATATTGCCAGAGAAACAGGGTTTCCTTTTCTTGTATCTAAAATCTGGTTAAGAAAACAGTTTTGTGGCGAATGCACATTTTTAAAATTGATTGCAAACTCATTTATATTGAACAGAAAATGATTTACGATTGTGGTTTTTTCGAGCAGTGTTAAAGAGTTATTTAATTCGAGCCAAATCTTTTTTCTTATATTCTCAAGCTTGGCATGAATGCTTAATATATTAAGATCAGGGTATTGCAGACGGTCGATGGTTAAAAAACCAGTCAGTAAATCCCTGTTTTCATCCTCTGCCAAAATCCAGTCTTGCAACAACCTGTACGTTTCCTTAAACTGAAGATGTTGAATGATATTTTCAATTCTTTCCTGGCAATTTCCATCCAGGCTGTTTTCCCATTTCTGTTCGAGAACAGGAATTATTTCATCAGTTTCTTTTAAAAGTTCTTTTTCAACCATTTCGAAAACGGTTGAATCGGGGTCATCAAGCAGTCCTATAAGCGCATTAAGTTTTCGGTTCATCTTTGGTTTAGTCGGTTGTTAAACGTTGAAGAACCAGTGCAATCAGCTTTTTCATTTCGTCGTGGTAGCTCTCGTTTGCTTTGTGAGCAACGCGGTTGGCTATCAGCAAACAAATGGTCAGCGCTTCGTGCCCCAGCATTTTCGAAAGGCCATAAATAGCCGAGCTTTCCATCTCAAAATTGGTGATTTTATAACTTTCAAATCTGAAAGCTTCGATCTGACTGTTTAAATGAGGTTCGGCAAGAGGCAGACGCAGTACACGACCCTGTGGTCCGTAAAAACCGGGTGCTGATATTGTAACGCCTTGAACAAAAGGGATTCCGATAAATTTAGACCTAAGTTTTTCAGACGCATCGACCACATAAAATGTGGGTAGCGATTTATTCCAGCCGGTAAATTCGCTGAAAGCTTTTTCGAACTTCAGATCACAATGCTGTTCGCGCTTGGCATAAAAATTAAGCATTCCATCGAACCCGATGGATTTTTCAGATACTACAAAGGTATTTACCGGTAAATCGGGCTGTAATCCACCCGATGTGCCAATTCGTACAATTTCAAGTGATTGGTGAACCGGATTGATTGTTCGCGTGGTTAAATCGATGTTAACCAATGCATCCAGCTCGTTCAGCACAATATCAATGTTGTCGGTGCCAATTCCGGTGGAAAGCACTGTGATTCTTTTGCCGTTAAACCATCCTGTTATGGTTTTAAATTCGCGGTTTTGCACCGAAAATTCAATTTTGCTGAACCCTGATGCTATGGTATCAACCCGTCCCGGATCGCCCACAAGAATCACCCTCTTTGCCAGATGTTCCGGCTTCAGATGAAGATGGAAAATGGATCCATCGTCGTTAATGATCAACTCAGAATGTGGTATCATATTTAATTTAATGGTAGTGGCCAAAACTATTTAATTTTAAATGAACCACAATTACGTGAAACCCTGAAAATATAAACAGGCACTAATTAAAAATCAGGCAGGTACAAACAAAATTGTTTACAACTCAATCTATGTTAAACATTAATTCGGCGAGTATTTTTTTCAGGGTAATAAATTGTAGCAAGTTGCGGGG
>DYSZ01000345.1 GCA_020726265.1 Draconibacterium orientale | reverse complement strand
CGGAGTTACCTAACCATCAGTTGCAGCGGACTCACGCCGCTGAACTTGTTGTTAGATGGGAAAAACAAAGGAGGTAAAATGGCTTTAATAAAATGCAAGGAATGTGGAAAGGATATCAGCGATGAAGCAAAAACCTGTCCGAGTTGCGGGCATCAGGTAAAAAAAAATAAAAAAGTGTATGGTTGCGGTACAGTTTTTTTATGCTGTTTTTTTGTAATATTTCTTCTTATCATATTGGGGAAATTAGGCAGTAAGAACAATGGAGATACCCCTAAATCTATGCAAACATCCCCACAATGGTTCAAGGGCGGAACATTGCACAAAAGCACATTCGCGCAATGGGATAATTCGACACATGAAAACCGTCTTGCCACATCCGCTGATTTCATAATCAGTTTATCTGATCCGAAAAATCGAGGGATGTTTTTCAAAGATGATTATAAGTTGCTCAGACAATTCGCAACGGCAATGGAGAAATGTATCAGCGAAGGCAACAAAAAAGATGGAAAGCTGATATATGACAAAGCAACTGTGAATGAGTTCGCTGTGAATTGCTGGATAATGATGGGTCAGCAATTACCGAAAAAATAAATCCGATTATATTACTGGAAATTTCCGTATAAAGCCGTTAGTAGCGTGGCAACATCTTCATTGTTATGCCAAAACTACATTCATACAGGGCATCCTTTGATAAAGGGCGAAGGCAACCTGCCATGAAAGGTGGTGAGAAGTATGGCTAAAACCAATGACGGCAAAAAGATTGTACCCGTAAAACCTTATATCCGTGTTGTTGACGGTGAAAAGGAAAAGGTGAAAGGACATCGGCGTTCTACACCTAAAAAATAGGTAACAATTGGCTGCCATGCTATTAACAGCTTTATACCATTGCATAAAAATATAACGCAAAATCAGTGTTTTGTCAATAACAATCTAACCATCGGTTGCAGCCGATTCGCACGGCTGAACCTGTTGTTAGATGGTAGAAAATTAAGGATAAAGGGGTATGTGATGAAAATGAAAAGATTT
>DYSZ01000198.1 GCA_020726265.1 Draconibacterium orientale | reverse complement strand
TTCAGCCAGAAAAATAAACATATTCGACCAAATTTTCGTACTTCATCCTGAATTAAAACGCATGACATGAATAAAATTTTGTTTTGGCTGCCAAGAATTCTGATGATTCTGTTTATTCTTTTCATCAGCCTGTTTGCCCTCGATTCATTTGATGGTGGCGAAAGTCTGATGCGAAAAATCGGAGGATTTCTGATTCACCTCATTCCAACCTACATTCTGATCGCACTGCTTATTATTTCGTGGAAATGGGAGTGGATTGGAGGAATTGCCTTCTTCCTGTTGGGTGTTTTTTACATTGTATGGGTTTGGGGCAAATTCCCGCTGAGTGTTTATTTTGGAATCTCGGGGCCACTTTTCGTAATCAGTGCTTTGTTTTTTGTGAATTGGTTCAGACGGAAGAAAAACCTGCCTGAAGTGATGGCTTAAAAAACAAAGAGGAAGTTTTTGCTTCCTCTTTGTGATTTTACGGTTGTTTTATTTTGCTGAAATAACCTTGCCTAGAGTAAAGTTGGCTGCATATGTCGTTGGCGAATTTAATTCGTCAATTGCCTTTTTAACTCCTTTGTCATCTTTCAACGCTGCGCGGATGGCGCCTTTTTGGTAGTAATAGCGCGAAATAATTTCATCTTTTAATAACTCTTTTACTTCATCACTGAATTCCTCGGCGTCTTTATCAAAGTTGGGTTCGAGTTTTGCTTTCAGGGCTTCAAATTCTTTTTCAGCGAGGCCGTAATATTTTTCGCGTTGTGCCATTTTTACGAGTTCGTTCAGCTCGTTTTGCGATTCCGATTCGTACTTAAAGTTGTTCTCTTTGGCAAAGGCAATGAATTTTTTGTAGGTTTCGTCGGTAACCGTAAATTCTTCAGGTGAAGGAATTGTTGGGTTTTCAACGGCAAAACGGGTGGCAAAATCGAAAATCAGAAACTGGTTGATGAGTTCAATGCTCAGGCTGCTCACCATTTCGCTTTCGAATTTTAAATCAGGAGCAACACCGCCGCCGTCGTACACTTTGCGGCCTTTTTTTGTTTTAAATTCGGTAATCAGCGAGTCGGGTACATTGCCCACGCTGCCGTCTTCGTTGCGGTGCGAGTAGTCGAGCGCCTGAATACAGCGGCCACTGGGTATGTAATATTTGGCGGTGGTAACTTTCAGTTTTGTATTGTAGCTCAGGTCGCGGGTGGTTTGCACAAGTCCTTTCCCAAATGTGCGCGAACCAACCACAATGCCGCGGTCGAGGTCCTGAATGGCGCCGGCCACAATTTCTGATGCCGATGCCGAGCCGCTGTTCACCAAAACCGCCATGCGGATGGTGGTATCAAGCGGAGAGGCCATTGCCTTGTAAACTTTGTCCCATTGTGTTACCTTCCCTTTTGTACTTACAATTTCAGAACCTTTCGGAACAAAAAAGTTGACAATATCCACGGCTTCGTTCAGCAAACCGCCCGGATTACTACGCAAATCAAGAATAAGCGCCTGCGGATTGTTTTTCTTTAATTCGTTAAAAGCGTCTTTCACTTCCTTACTGCAATTGTCGGTAAAATTCGAAAGCCTGATGTAAGCCGTGTTATTTTCGAGCATCCCGAAATAAGGAACAGCAGGGATTGATATTTTTTCGCGAACCACATCCACCGTTACAGGTTTTTTCTCGCCAAAACGTTCGTATTTTATTTTAACGGGTTTGTTGGCCGAGCCTTTCAACAGGTTACTCACATCTTCGGTATTCATTGCGGCTGTGGCTTTTCCTTCAACTTCGAGCAAAACATCGCCCGCTTTTAACCCGAATTTCTGTGCCGGAAAACCTTCGTAGGGTTCGGCAATTACAATTTTATCTTTTTGTTTGCTGATTAAAGCGCCGATTCCGGCATACTCGCCGGTGGTCATAAATCGGAAATCTTCCATCTGGTCTTCGGCAATATAACTTGTGTAGGGGTCGAGCGATTCAAGCATCTGGTCGATGCTCGTTTTCACCAGCTTGTTCGGGTTTACATCGTCAACATAAAACATATTAAGCTCGCGAAACAAGGTGTAGTAAATATCGAGGTTTTTTGCCACCTCAAAATTTTTCTCATCGTGCGAAAAACCAAAAATGCCAATCCCGATTACGGCAACCAGCGAAATCCCGATTAAAATCTTCTTTCTGTTCATCTTACTTTCTGTTTAAACTGAATACAAATCAGTGCTTAATTTCTTTAAAAACGCCAAATGTATAAAATCCGGTCTATCAGTATGCCGTATTTCGAATATGTTACGTTAATTTTTATTAAACACCGTAAAGCGTAAAAAGTTAGTCCACTATTATTTCGATGCTGAAAATTGCCATCAATACATCACTAACTTGTACCTTTTGCGGTATCTTTTTACGGAGCAGGTTTATTTACGGTATGCAGAAATCTTCCATTTACCGACAAACAAAACCTGTTCAGCGAAAAAAGGTGAAGTTCTGAAAACCATGAATTACTTTTGATTATGAACTGTTTTACACTAAAATCGAAAATTATGAAGAAAGTAGCGGTTATTTTATTTGCCCTTTTATCGGGGGTTGTTTTTACATCGTGCATGTTAAACACCGAAAAAGGGAATGGCAATGTAAAAGAAGAAGTTCGCGATTGCAGCAAGTTTGATGCTATTTCGGTTACACGCGGAATGAATGTGTATGTGTCGCAGGGACCGGAAACCCGTGTGGTTGTTAAAGCTGATGAAAATTTGCTGGATTACATTGAAACCGATGTCAGCGACAGAATTTTAAAAGTAACCTGTACAAAGGGTATTCGAAATGCCACATCGAACAAGGTTTTTGTCACTGTGCTTAACCTCGAAATGGTAAAGGCAACTGCCGGCAGCAATTTTTTCACCGAAACTCCGGTGAAAATAAGCATGATTGAAATCAAGGCTTCCGCCGGCAGCAACATTCATTTCAATATGGAAGAGGGCGAAGCTGATGTATCGGCATCGACAGGTTCGAATGTATTTCTCAGCGGTAACTCAAAATCGTTGAAAGCAAAGGCGAGTTCAGGTTCAAACATAAAAGCAGGCGAATTGCAGGCGGGAAATGTGGAAGCGAGGGTAAGCAGCGGAGCCAATGTGTGGCTGAATGTTACAGGCAATCTTAGCGCCCGGGCTTCAAGCGGAGGAAACATTTTTTACATCGGCACACCTTCACAAACTGATATCAGTAAATCGTCGGGCGGAAATGTGATTAAAAACTGACGGAACTGTAACTATTCGGTTTTAACGGCGTCATTCATAAAAATTAACAAGATAAAATAGAAAACAATGAAACAAATTTCACTCTTTTTAGCAGCGCTTGTCATCGGATTTGCAGCGCTGGCAGGGAACACCGACAAAACCGAAACGCGCAATGTGAGTAATTTCAAAGGTGTCGATGTTTCGACTGGTATCGATTTGTACATTACCATGGGCGAAAACGAATCGGTTAAACTTGTTGCCAGCGATGATATTATCGACAGAATAATTACCGAGGTAAAAGACGGTGTGCTTCATATTTATGTGAAGCAAAACAACTGGTTTAACTGGAGCGGCAACGAAACTCGCAAAGCTTATGTTACCATTAAAGAGTTAAACCGTATTGAAGCTTCTTCCGGGTCCGACGTGAAATCGGAAAACACACTGAAAGGCGAGGAGTTAAAAATAAGGGTGAGCAGCGGTGCCGATGTGAATGTGGATGTGTATTACAAGAATCTCGATGTTGACACAAGCAGCGGTTCGGATGCAAAAATTACCGGGAAAGTTAAAAACCTGAAAGCCAGCTCAAGCAGTGGCAGCGATATCAGCGCCGGCGACCTCGAAAGCGTGAATTGCAAAGCCAGTGCCAGCAGCGGATCGGATATTACGGTAAATGTTTCGGAAGAATTGTATGCAACTGCAAGCAGCGGAGCCGATGTGAAATACTACGGTAACCCTTCAGTGAAAGATATTGATGAATCAAGCGGCGGTGATGTGTCGCGTAAATAGTTGGGATTAATATTTTTAGTAATGAGAAATAGTTCTCGGCGTATTTTAATTCACTCACCCCAAGCCACCTTGCGGTAGCTTTGCCCCTCTCTTTGAAAAGAGAGGGGTGGAGTTCTACCGATGTAAATCGGTAGAACTCGGGGTGAGTGACGGATTAGAATTTTACAGCGATTGAAAAGACGGATTTTTCCGTCTTTTTTTGTTAATGCTGTTTAAAAATCATCTTGCCTGTGAGTTGGCTGTTTCAAAAAACTTAAATTTGCGGGTGCTTTAATTTTTAAAGTAATGAGAATTATTTGTTTCGTATTTTAATTCACTCACCCCAAGCCACCTTAAGGTGGCTTTGCCCCTCTCTTTGAAAAGAGAGGGGCAAAGTTCTACCGATGTAAATCGGAAGAACTCGGGGTGAGAGAAGAGATAGAAATATAACATTTTGTCTTTCACATTATTTTTAAAGGCTTTGATTACAAATTTTTTAGCAATGGATTTACTGGTACTTTTATTTCTGACCAATTTTATACGAACCCTTGTTATTATTGTGGTGATTTACTACGCATTCCGTTTTGTTTCGCGGTATGTTTTCCCACTTTTGCTCGACAAGGGAATCAAGAACATGCAAAATAAAGTGTTTGAACAACAACGCCAGAGTCAGCGCGCCACACGGTCGCCCGGCGAGGTGACTGTTGAAAACAACAATCGGCAGAGAAGCTCAGGCAATCAGAACAAAGGCGAATATGTTGATTTTGAAGAGGTGGAATAACTCGTCCGTATTATTTTCTTTCCCGCACTTCCTTTGCATCAATAAGCTTGTACAACTTATCAGCACGCCTGAGTTTCTCATCGATTTTTACCGAAATCCGTTCCCCTTTTTTGCCCTCGTCAACCGGCAAAAGTTCAACCCTGATTTCTTCAACCACTGTTTCAACCACACCCGTTGTTGGGCCCGAAACAACAATTTCGTCGCCCACTTTCAGGTTCGAGGTTTCGAGTTTAAACTCGGCAACGCCAATGTTTGCAAAGTAATTGGTGCATTTGCCCACATACAATTTTCGTTTGGATGCCAATGAGCCGTAGTTTTTGCTCCACTCGCCCAACCGCTGCCCAAGGTAGTAACCATCCCAAAAACCACGATTAAAAACTGTGCTCAGTCTTGCATTCCAGCCTTCTACCTTTTCTTCGGTAAAAGTTTCGTCGAGATAAGCTTCAACAGCTTCACGGTAACAGGCAACAGTGGTTTTTACATATTCAGCAGAACGGGCGCGCCCTTCAATTTTTAAAACCGAAACGCCGGCATCGAGTATTTTATTCAGAAAATGAATTGTTTTCAGGTCTTTGGGCGACATGATATACTCATTGTCGATTTCAATTTCGGCACCGGTTTCTTTGTCGGTAACTGTGTAGGCACGCCGGCAGGTTTGCAGACACGCACCGCGGTTGGCCGACGAGTTCATCTCGTGCAGGCTGAGGTAGCATTTTCCGCTGGTGGCCATACAAAGCGCACCGTGTACAAACATTTCAATCTGCATCAGCCGACCCGACGAGCCTTTGATTTGCTCACGCTTTATCTGATCGCTGATTTCCCAAACCCTGCCCAGGTTCATTTCGCGTGCCAGCACCACCACATCGGCAAACATCGAATAAAACTTTACTGCCTCAATGTTGGTGATGTTTACCTGTGTTGAAATGTGAACTTCCAAACCAATGGAGCGCGCAAACTGAATGACCGAAACATCGGCAGCAATCACCGCCGAAACACCCGCATCTTTTGCCGCCTGCACCACCTGGTGCATCAGTTGTATTTCGCCATCGAAAATCTCGACATTCAAAGTAAGGTAGGTTTTTACGTCATTTTTTGAGGCGATGCTTACAATTTTCCGCAAATCGTCAAGCGTAAAATTGTTGGCCGACCGCGACCGCATATTCAAATGCTCCACACCAAAATACACCGAACCTGCACCGCCCTGAATGGCTGCCATCAGCGATTCGTACGAACCTACCGGCGCCATGATTTCTATTGCTCTTTGCTCCATCTTTGTTGTCAATCAGGCGGCAAAGTTAAACTTTTTGAAGAAAGAGAAGGAGGGTTGTCATTGTTGCCATTAATTCGGCGAGTATTTTTTTCAGGGTAATAAATTGTAGCAAGTTGCGG
>DYSZ01000197.1 GCA_020726265.1 Draconibacterium orientale | reverse complement strand
CCATCTCTTTCCCTTCGATGATAAATGTGCCGTTAAATATTTTATGGCGGCAATGTTCAGAGTTAACCTGGGCAAATCCGTAAACTTCACCATCGGTAAGCGGACGCCCCAATTCTGTTGCCACTTTATCGAGATATTCAATCTCATCAACATTCAGTGCCAAACCTTCTTTTTCGTTGTAAGCCGCAATGTCGGTTATATTCAGAACAGATTCAGGCTGACGGTTAATAGTAAAAATATCCTGGGTAAGATTGGTATAAAGACGCTGTAACATCGGATCGAATGTGGCTTTTTCGCTTTCCACCTGAAAAAACTCTTCGATTCGCAAAATACCAATAATTCCCATATTCTGAGTAATTTCAACAGCGTTGGTACTCCAGGGTGTGACCATTTCCTTTCTTGGTCCAACAAAGAATCCTTCAGGTTTCAAATCCTCCAGCAGTTCTGCATCAGAAAAAAGCCAGAGGAGTTTGGCCAAATCATCAGCATTTAAAGGGTTGGTAGTTTGTACAGCAATTGTTTTTTTACTTTGAGTTCTGAAAAACCGGATCATTTTGCAGCTTTTTAAGTGGATATGGTTTAAAAACGGAGCAAAGATAAAAAATTATCAGCGGAGGTTGGCAGACACATACCCGCTCGTGAGTTTTGTTTTCAACAGCCGTTGAAAATTGATATCATATCATGCAAAAATCAAGCTTTTTTATCCTTATTTTGAAACCTGATTTTAACATGTTACAATGAAAAAGATATTCATTATACTGCTTATTTTTATTACTGTTTCGTGTAGCCAGCAACGTGCTTTAAAAAAAGCCTATGTTGGAAAACCGATTTCTGTTTTGTCAGAAAAATATGGTTATCCGAAAGTAGTATTAGATCAGAAAGACGAAAAAGTGTATGTTTATGAAATTGTTAAAGAGTTAAAAAGCTCCACAATCAACCAGGGAAAACTTTCACTCGATCCAATGGTTTCGCCCTCTGTTCAAAAGACCGAACGATATTATTTTACTGTAAAAAACGATAAAATAGTGGATGCAAAAATTGAAGAAGAATATGATCGTTAATGAGGATAAAAAATTTCAAATGCGGTTGACGGTTCAATAATTTTTATAGTTTTGCAGCACAATTTTCAATCCTTTTTCCGGTTTGAAAACGTTCTTAAAAATACAATCATCGCCCAGATGGTGAAATTGGTAGACACGCTAGTTTCAGGGACTAGTGAGCGCAAGCTTGTGCAGGTTCGAGTCCTGTTCTGGGCACAACGATAAAACAAAAGAAGTTGTCCAAAATCTAAAAAAGGGCAGTTTCTTTAAAACCGCCAAACATAAACGATAAAATTCAACATCATTTTTCAAACGGATTCTTCCCGTTTCATTTGCCACCACCAGCCAAAACAGTGTAAAGTGCGTCGTAGTGCATGGTTTCGAAAATGGTAAACTCATTAAAACTAATCAAAGCGAGATCATCGACATAAAGACGTTCTTTGGGTAATTTGCGCGAACCCGGAACAACCTTTGCATTGCTGGGCCAGCCAAGTACTCCCGGGCCAAAAGTTGTGATACCCGGTTTTGAACCCCAACCCAATTTTCGGTATAAGCGCTTTCCCGATAGTGAATGTTATACACCTGATGAAAACCAAGACCAGTAATATAACTGATTCCAACCGGATTCAGACCCAATTTATAATCCATCAGCTCCGAAGCTGCATAAAAGTACTTTCGTTCTCCCGATAATTTTCATTGGATAAGCGGTGCGGCAGCGTATTGCGGCTGCCGGACGTTGTATCCCCAGCCGCCTTTTTTCGGGTCGTTACCAACCGGAAAGGCATGTTTTTCAATTCAGCAATAAAAATGGAAATCCAACCACCCAAAGAATATTCTTCGGGATTGTATGAATGGATTGTAGAATAACCAGCCTGTATTTAAGGCAAAAACGATAATCTGGGAGACCATGTTTGAAAAGAAAATTCTGCCTTTAATTCCTTTTTATTGGGCAAATCAGTAAAATGACACAACACTTGGGGATGTAATCCGGCGCACTTTTATTAGCAATAGTAGTTTATATGTTACGCAAGTTTTTTAAATATACGATACCCTTAAACACGAAATTCAGTTTACTCCCTGAACAATACTGGAATTGAAATAAAATACTTTTGCGAAATAAAAAGGCAGCAGATTAAAAACCGCTGCACCTTTTTCAATTATTCCCCTCTGCTGAAATAAATATGAAACTCTTCGCTGCTGACCTGGTTTATCCAGTGCTGGAAACCAAGACTTGTTGCTTTATCGATAAGCGGGGCAGTTAAAAATGGTGCAATCAGCAGGTAAATTAAGCCGTCTTCCAGTTTGTTCAAGTCCGAAATCACCTGGTTCACCGGGTGTTCTCCAATAGCCAGCATCTCAGAAGCATTCAGTTGTTGTGTCACCCTGTCGATTGCAAACCACGCGGGTTTTAAGTAGTTGTATCCCCCTCCCGAATCAGCGGTTAGAAACTCCTGACCAACTTCTTTTCTGAGCCGGTTAATCAATTCTTCGGCTCTTACATTTCCGATGGCTGCTGCCTGTTGAAGCGTGGCAATTTTGGCAACTGTCTTGCGCAAAACCGGGTTTTTCAGGTTCTTAAATGCCGGCGCGTATTGAATTAGAACTTCTTCAAGCTGGGGATAATTTTCTATCAACTCCAGTACTTTTGTTTTTGGTGTAATTATTATTTTCTGTTCCATATCTTTTGTTGTTTTATCTTTTTTTCGTCCGCCAAAACGGGCAATTTATGAACCAGTTCTATTCGCAGACGATTTTAATCCTGCTTTACATCCCCGGGGTTAAAACCCCGGGTTATTCAATGAAAACCCTTTCAGTGTTAAATATCTTTCAGTTCAGAGTCTTTGTCACATTGAGCGAAGTCGAAATGTGATTATTCAGTTAAAAATTTATTCCGAAACATCCTTCGGCTTCGCTCAGGATGACTGTTGCAACCTGAAACCCATAACCTGTAACTCGCAACCTGTAACTATTTATATGACAATATCCGTTGCTCGCCTTCAAGGGCGCGGTAACCTGTTAAATCCTGCGAAACTTCGAGCGTACCGAGGTATTCCCCTACTTCGTTACGAAGTGCAAAATATTCGATATGAATCAATTTCCCTTTCATGTTAATCCAGAAAGGAGCCCGGGTTTGCCGTCCGCTTCTGAAATCTTCAATAATTTTATCGACAATGTGGGCGCTTGCAGGCGGGTGACAATGACGCACATCGCGGTTCAGAATCGCGCGATTGCGCTGGAAAATACGCTCGCTGCTCTGCGAAAAATATTTCACCTTGTCGTTGCGATCAACAAATGTCATGTCGAATGGCACAGTATTCAGAATTGCCAGCAACTCTTCAGCTGTAAAACCACCTGTTGGAAGCTGAATATTGCCCCCTTCTTTTTGCATGGCATTGATGTCTTCGGCCTCAATTCCGGCAGGCTTCCATTCCACCTGCGGGTCGTACAAACAGTACCCGATTTCGGGTGTTTGTTTCTGAATTTCGTACCAGTCGCCATCGGCCAGTGTGTCCATCAGCATCGGGAAAAGGATTTCCTCCTCTTTGATGGTCATTTCAAAAACACCTTTCAGCGCAGGGAGCAGAATAATTTCAGCGGCAGCCTGCAAATCTTCGTTTGTCAGTTCAGGCGATTGCAGAATCTCTATGCTTCCTTTCAATAAATCCCTGATTTCGTCGTGTTTGCCCCACATTACTTTTGGCGGCCCGGTAATCCCGACTTTTTCGAGATACGGAAATACGAGATATTCTTTTCGTTGATAGTGTTTGTCAACATCCATTAACTGGTTAAAATAACCACGGATTTTCAGAATCGCTTCATCGTAATCTTCTCCGCGCCGGTACTTTAATGCCAGAATCTCTTCAGTTGCATTGTCCGACAAACGTTTCAGCAATTTGTTTTCCTGAATCAGCACATCTGCCGGGTGGCCTTCAGGTATTGATTTTGAAGCCGACAAATCCACGTTTCCGTGCAAAACGGCGGAATGTGCATCGCAAAGACTTAAGACCTCTTCTTCAGGAAGACCCTCAGCAATTAATTCCTGCTCCACTTCAATCACTTCACCGTAAGGAATATTGCTCAAACTCATCAGTAATTCCTGCCTTACTGTTTCCTGCGAACCTCCTTCATGCAGTTTCAGAATGATTTCTTTTAGTTTCGATTTTCTGAATTTCGAATTGTCAATATGTTCACTCATAGACTTTATTATTGTAACCACATAAGCACATAGGGCAAATATGAAAAACTAACGTGACCTATGTGTCTATGTGGTTTATTTTAAATGTTTCTCTTACCTTTTTTCTCAGCTTTGCTTTTTTGCCAGATATGTTTTCTGCACCAAATCGTAAAGTATAATTACACCTCCGATAATCATTAAAGTATCAGGCACAATTCTGAACCACATCCATGCTTTCATCGGTTCAACGGCCTCTCTCAAACGTGTATAAAAATACCCCATGTCGTGGGCAATTCGTGTTTGTTCCATCCCGATAATATAGGTTGGAATGGTAAACAATAACGCTCCGATTGTCAGTATCCAGAAACCGTATTTGCTTAATTTGTCGTTCCATTCAAGTCCTTTTGCCAAAGAGTTGGTTCGCGAAGCCATGTAAATAAATGCCAGCGAAATATAGCCGAATGCACCAAGCAGGGCAACGTGCCCGTGAGGCATAATCAGATATGTTCCGTGAGAATAATAACTGATTGTGGGTGTGTTAATCACCATTCCGAAAAAGCCGGCACCAATCCAGTTTAAAATTGCTGAACCTGCAATCCACATAAACGGAACTGAAAAATCGTTCTTTTTGCCTTCTGCTTTTTGCTCCCTGTAGTTTTTCATTGCCTCAATAATCATGAGTGCCAGCGGAAGCGGTTCAAGTGCCGAGAAAATTCCGCCAATTGCAATCCAATACTCGTCGAGCCCCTGCCACCAGTAATGATGTCCCACACCAAGCGTTCCGCTCAACATAATCAGGAACAACTCAAAAAGCATGGTTCTGACTGCGACTTTCTGAGAAATAAGTCCAAGCGATACAGTAAAGAATGCAATCACGCCGGCGGCAAACAATTCGAAAGTTAATTCAACCCAAAGGTGAATAACCCACCAGCGATAATAATCATCGACAGTAAAGTTTGGCATTACCTTATGAACCGGCATCATTCCGGCAATGTAAAGTGTTGCGATTGCAAAAGCCGACCAGATAATTGTGCTTACAATCGGGTTGTTTGTCGATGCTTTCCGAATTAATGAAATAATAAGGATAAACCAGAAAACCAACCCGATAACAAGACCGATATCCCAAACACGTCCCAGGTTTATCAATTCTCGTCCTTCGTTACCCAGCCAAAACCAGGTTTCGCGCAATTGCCCGGTAGCACCCATGTACAATCCAATAATACTGCCGACGGCCACCACTAAAAGTGCAGTCCAAAGCACATCAACCAGCCATGGATATTTATGGTCTTTATTTGCAATCCACGGTGCAATTAATAAACCACCAACTAACCAACCAACTGCAACCCAAAGAATTGCAATTTGTGTATGCATAGAGCGCAACACATTAAAGGGCAGCAAATCCTGAGAAATCAGAAAGTCTTTTGTGGGCTCGGTATATAAATGTGCCAAATATCCGCCGATAATCAACTGAACCACAAACAACGCAGCGACAATGGGGATATATTTCAATAGTTTTTGTTGCGATTTAAAAAGGCTGGTAATTTTTATGGCAGGTTCCAGCTTTTCATCGGGGTCTTTTTTGAAGAGATATTCGTAAGCTAGGAAAATAACCACAATGGTTAATGTCCAAAGTAACAGAAATTCCCAAAGCGAAATTTTATGTGAGTTGAAATTGACATCCTGATCTAAAAGCGGTTCGGGTGGCCAGTTATTCGACCACGTTCTTTCGGTTCCCGGGCGGAGTGACGATGCAACCAATTGTGCCCAATCAACAAAGGCAGCAATTTTTATGGCTTCATCGGCTCGAATAATTCCACCTTTGAAAGCACGCTCCGGGTCGCCATTTACAAGAAGGTCAACCAAATATTCAACATTCTTTTTATAGGCAGAAGCCGATGCATCGGTGTAAACAGTTCCCTCTTCAAGCAATTCAGTTTGCTTTTTC
>DYSZ01000196.1 GCA_020726265.1 Draconibacterium orientale | reverse complement strand
TAATCGTGTTTTTGAAATTCACAGTCCGCCCTTTGTTGTCAGTCAATCGTCCATCGTCTAAAACCTGTAAAAGCACATTAAAAACATCGGGATGTGCTTTTTCAATCTCATCAAAAAGTACCACCGAATAGGGTTTATGGCGCACTGCCTCAGTCAGTTGCCCTCCTTCGTCATAGCCCACATATCCGGGAGGACTGCCGATTAAACGGGTTACGGAGAATTTTTCCTGGTACTCCGACATGTCGATTCGGGTAATCATATTTTCATCATTAAACAGGTATTCTGCCAGCGCTTTGGCGAGTTCGGTTTTTCCAACACCCGTTGAACCCAGAAAAATAAACGAACCAATCGGGCGTTTTTCATCCTGTAATCCTGCCCTGCTACGGCGTACAGCATCCGAAACCGCTGTAATTGCTTCCTCCTGCCCCACTACTCTTTTGTGGAGTTCAGCTTCCATGTGCAGCAACTTTTCGCGTTCGCTTTGCAGCATTTTCGAAATAGGAATTCCAGTCCAGCGCGCAACAACTTCGGCAATATCTTCGGCATCCACTTCTTCTTTAATCAAACTCCCGGTCCCTTTTTGTTTTTCAAGTTCTTTTTTCAGCTTTTCAATTTCCTGTTCAGCCTCTTTCACCCTGCCATAGCGTAGTTCGGCCACGCGTTCGTAATTTCCCTGCCTTTCAGCTTCTTCGGCTTCCTGTTTGTAATCTTCTATTTCAAGTTTCTTTTTCTGAATGGCATCAATAACCGCCTTTTCCGATTGCCATTTGGCTCTCATCCGCGATTGTTCCTCCTTTAAATTTGAAATCTCTTCGTGCAAACCAGCCAGTTTTTTATCGTCTTTTTCTCGTTTAATGGCTTCGCGTTCAATTTCGAGCTGTTTTACCCGACGCTCAATTTCATCGAGTTCTTCGGGAACAGAATCCATTTCGAGCCTGAGTTTTGCAGCTGCCTCATCCATTAAATCGATGGCTTTATCAGGCAAAAACCTGTCGGAAATATATCGTTGCGAAAGTTCAACCGAGGCAATAATTGCGTCGTCTTTTATCCGCACTTTATGGTGGTTTTCATAACGTTCCTTGATTCCACGAAGGATTGAAATAGCGCTGAGTGTATCGGGTTCGTCAACACGCACCACCTGAAAACGGCGTTCGAGCGCTTTGTCTTTTTCGAAATATTTTTGGTACTCCGCTAAAGTTGTAGCGCCAATAGCACGCAATTCGCCACGGGCCAGCGCGGGTTTCAGAATATTTGCCGCATCCATGGCGCCTTCGCTTTTACCTGCTCCAACCAATGTATGAATTTCGTCGATAAACAAAATCACCTCATCGTTTGAGTTGATGACTTCGTTTACCACTGCTTTTAACCGTTCTTCAAATTCACCTTTATATTTTGCTCCGGCAATCAGCGCACCCATATCGAGCGAGAAAACCTGTTTCGATTTGAGGTTTTCGGGCACGTCGCCACGAACAATGCGATGGGCCAAACCTTCGGCAATAGCAGTTTTCCCTGTTCCGGGTTCACCTAAAAGTATGGGATTGTTTTTTGTGCGACGCGATAAAATCTGAAGGATTCGTCTGATTTCCTCGTCGCGGCCAATCACCGGGTCGAGTTTACCCGATCGGGCTCGGTCGTTGAGGTTCAAGGCATACCGGTTCAGTGAATCGTATTTGTCCTCGGCACTCTGACTGTCAACTTTCGAGCCTTTGCGCAATTCTTTAACCGCCAGTTTCAATTCATCTTTCAAGATTCCACTATCTTTCATCATCCGGCTCACAGCATCGCCGGCATCAAGCATCGAAATCAAAATGTGTTCAACCGAAACAAACTGGTCGCCCATTTCCTGCACCAATGCAACAGCTTTCTGCAAAACACGATTTGCATTATTCGAAAGGTATTGATCACCGCCTGTAACTTTAGGGTACGATTCCACTATTTTATTGATAGCTTGTTGAAATACAGGAACGTTGACACTTAATTTTTTTAATAAAAAAGCAACCACATTTTCAGCGGTATGAAAAAGTCCTTTGAATACATGACCTGTTTCAATTGCCTGCTGGTTATTACCCTGGGCAATTTGCGAAGCAAACTGCACTGCCTCCTGTGCTTTGATGGTGAAATTATTTAAGTTCATCGCTGTAAAATTTCTAATTAAAATTCGGAAACAACAGACAAAAAACAATCCATAACCCATTGACAGACAACTTGTCGCAACAACCAACCATTAGCTGAAAATTTTTCAGTGTACGAGCAACAGGAAGGGAAATATTGGCATAGTACCATAAAAAAACAGGAGCGGGAAACCACTCCTGTTTTCAAACCTAACTAATCTCTATGAAAAAACTCTATTCTTTAAAACTCACACTGCAAAAGTAGGGCAATAAACCGTTAACGCATCTAAACCAAAGTTAAAGAAAGTTAAGAGTTCATATTCAACAAGATATAAAAACCTATCTTCCATTTTGATACAAACTTTCATCTATTTGAATCAATTGATACAAGTAGTGGTACACCAATTAATTAACGAGAAGCATTTATTGTCGTATTTTAATTCACTCACCACAGGCCACCTTCCTGTGTCATCGCCCCTCTCTTTACAAAGAGAGGGGCAGAACGCTCCCGATGTAAATCGGGAGAGTTCGGGGTGAGTGCAGAGATAGAAATATTACATTTTATTTTTCACATTACTTAAATCGGCTGACATACAATTATTGAAGCCATGCTGAGAACCGATAACATTTTGATTGCTTTTTTGTTACGATTTTTTAATCAGAATCGGCCAACGATAAACATGGCCTATTTCATGTGTACAAAATATCGAAGTTATTGATTAATTGGCGGTTATACTTAGTTGCTTTTATCAACTTTCTCACCCGATGTAACTCATCCCGATAAATCGGGATTCGTTTCAATATTTGAAAAATTGAATTAATTTAGCGCCCCTGAATAATTGAATTATTTACATTCATATAACTTAAAATTAAATTTTTATGACAAAACATGTATATACCTTTGGTGCCGGAAAGGCTGAAGGTAAAGCTGACATGAAAAACCTCCTCGGAGGTAAAGGTGCAAACCTTGCAGAAATGAACCTGATAGGTGTTCCGGTTCCTCCGGGATTTACCATTACTACCGAAGTATGCGCGATGTACAATGCTGACGGACAGCAAAAAACTTTCGATTTAATTAAACCAGAAGTTGAAGCGGCAGTTGCTCTTGTTGAAAAGCTGACAGACACAAAATTCGGAGACGAAGTAAATCCTTGTCTGGTTTCGGTACGTTCAGGGGCACGTGCTTCAATGCCCGGTATGATGGATACTGTTTTAAACCTGGGTATGAATGATGTTGCTGTTGAAGCAATTTCAAAAAAATCGGGAAACCCGCGTTTTGCATGGGATTCATACCGCCGGTTTGTACAGATGTACGGCGATGTTGTAATGGAAATGAAACCTGCCAGCAAGGAAGAAATTGACCCGTTCGAAGAAATTATTGAAGAACTGAAAGAAGAAAAAGGTATTCATTTAGATACAGATTTTACATCCGAAGATTTGCAGGAACTTGTAAGACGTTTTAAAGCCGCTGTAAAAAAAGTAACCGGGAAAGATTTCCCGACTGACCCATGGGAACAACTTTGGGGCGCTGTTGCAGCCGTATTTAACAGTTGGAACAACGACCGTGCTATTTTCTATCGTCGTATGGAACAAATTCCTGACGAATGGGGAACTGCAGTAAACGTTCAGTCCATGGTTTTCGGAAACATGGGCAATAACTCAGGAACCGGCGTTTGTTTCTCGCGCGATGCATCAACCGGAGAAGACATTTTCAACGGAGAATACCTGATTAATGCACAGGGCGAAGACGTAGTGGCCGGTATTCGTACACCACAGGAAATCACCATCGAAGGCTCAAAAAGATGGGCTGCACTTCAGGGTGTAACCGAAGCTGACAGAGCTGCGAAATATCCTTCACTCGAAGAAGCGATGCCTGAAATGTACCGTCAGTTGAATGAAACTCAGCAAAGATTAGAAGACCATTACAGCGATATGCAGGACATGGAATTTACCATTCAGGAAGGTAAACTGTGGTTATTGCAAACCCGTAACGGAAAACGCACTGGCGCTGCCATGGTAAAAATCGCTGTTGATATGCTCGAAGAAGGTCGTATTGATGCAAAAACTGCATTGAAACGTATCGATGCAGGCAAATTGGACGAATTACTTCACCCTGTTTTCGAAACATCAGCAATAAAAGCGGCTACCGTTTTGGCAAAAGGATTGCCAGCATCTCCGGGCGCTGCAACCGGTCAGGTTGTATTTTTTGCCGACGAAGCTGCAAAATATCCTCAGTCGGTTTTGGTAAGGGTTGAAACCTCGCCAGAAGACCTTGAAGGGATGCACATTGCCAAAGGTATTTTAACTGCACGTGGTGGTATGACTTCTCACGCTGCTGTTGTTGCACGCGGAATGGGAAAATGTTGTGTTTCGGGCGCAGGCGCTGTAAAAATTAATTACAAAACCCGCGTTATGACGATTGGCGACAAACAATTCCACGAAGGCGACTGGATTTCGTTAAACGGATCGACAGGTGAAGTTTATGAAGGAAAAGTTGCAACAATGGACCCCGATATGAGTGGCGACTTTGGAAAAGTAATGCAGTGGGCTGATACATTTACCCGCATGAAAGTTCGCACAAACGCTGATTCACCTGCTGATGCAAGAATTGCCCGCGAATTTGGCGCTCAGGGAATTGGTCTTTGCCGCACAGAACATATGTTTTTCGAAGGTGAAAGAATTAAAGCCATGCGCGAAATGATTCTTGCCACAGAAGAAACTGAAAGACGTAAAGCTTTGGATAAATTACTGCCATTCCAGCGCGAAGATTTCGAAGGAATCCTTGAAGCAATGGCAGGTTATGGAGTTACCATCCGTTTACTCGACCCACCGTTACACGAATTTGTTCCTCACGAAGAAGCCAACCAGAAAATTATGGCTGATGAAATGGGAATTTCGGTTGAAAAAGTAAAAGCATTGGTTGAAGATCTTCACGAATTCAACCCGATGTTAGGACACCGTGGCTGCCGTTTAGGAATCACTTATCCTGAAATTACCGAAATGCAGGCTCGCGCCATTATTGAAGCAGCAGTTAACCTAGTTAAAAAAGGAGTTGATGCACGCCCCGAAATCATGGTTCCGCTGATTGGTACTGTAAAAGAATATAAAATGCAGGCCGAAATTATTCATGCAACAGCGGCCAAAGTTTTTGCTGAAAAAGGAGCAAAATGCGACTACTTAGTGGGAACAATGATTGAAATTCCACGCGCTGCAATGACTGCCGATTTAATTGCCAAGGAAGCTGAATTCTTCTCTTTCGGTACCAACGACTTAACACAGATGACCTTTGGTTACTCGCGTGACGATGCCGGCAAATTCTTACCGGTTTACATTGAAAAAGGCATCCTGAAAAACGACCCGTTCCAGATTCTGGATCAGGAAGGTGTTGGACAGGTTGTAAGAATCGGCGTTGAAAAAGGTCGCAGCGTAAAACCAAACCTTAAAGTTGGTATTTGCGGTGAGCATGGCGGCGAACCATCATCGGTTATGTTCTGCGACAATGTTGGCATGGATTACGTAAGTTGTTCGCCCTACCGCGTGCCGATTGCCCGCGTTGCTGCTGCACAGGCAAATTTGAAGTAATAATTGCAGGCACCGCCCCGACAATCCGGGGTGTAATCGGTGCCGCTAAAAAATAGTAAAGCCGTCTTTCCGCGTAAAACCGGGAAGGCGGCTTTTTATTTTGCGTAAAAATACGTAGAAAAAATTGCGTAGAAATTCGCCTTTTTTTTGCTGTTCCAAACACCATCTATGAATGAGCAAAATGATCAATTCAGAATTTAATAAACACAACGCCACTGGCTGGATTAGTTCTGTTCGCAAGCTGGCGCGGGTCTGTGACCCGTGCTTTGCTTTTAGTAGCAAAATATGCAAAGATGGGTAAGCAATACGGTTGTGCTTTTGAATATGACGCTTATGGCAGGGTGTACAAAAAAAGTTTAACGGTATCGACTACGAGCAACATTATTACCAAAATGGCTATCTTTACAAAATAAATTTTAACAGCAGCACTGTGTGGCAGGCAACAACCATCGATGAATATTCGCGCGTAAGGGCGGCCAATATTG
>DYSZ01000344.1 GCA_020726265.1 Draconibacterium orientale | reverse complement strand
AGATGCTCATTTTTTCGTAAAAACACCTGTATCTATGGCTGAATAGTTACATTGAGATAAACTAAATCGCGCATATCATCACACGCAAACCCCTACTTCAGTTCTGGGAAAAGCATCCAGACAGCCGAATTGCATTAATGCGCTGGTTCAAAATCGTTCAAAAAACTGAATTTAATAGTTTCACAGAATTGCGCAAAGCCTTCCCGTCGGCAGATAAAGTAGATCAATGGATCATATTCAACATTGGCGGCAATAAATACAGGCTTATCGTCTCAATTCACTTTAACCGTGTAAAAGTCTATATTCGTCATGTTCTTACTCATTCTGAATATGACAAAGGAGATTGGAAAAATGACACTCGCAACTGATCAACTTCAAATTCACTGGGCAAGCATCAGCCCATTACTCAGCATTCGCAACGAAAAAGAATATAACGCGGCTGTAAAACGCTTGAATGAATTGTTGGATGAAATCGGCGCGAACGAAAAACATCCGCTTTACACTTTGCTGGATACGTTTGGAACACTTGTCCACACCTACGAGGAAGAACATTACCCAATTCCAGAAGCCAGCGGCGTGGAAGCGCTGCGCTTTCTCATGGAAGAACATGGACTTACGCAATCCAGATTGCCAGAGGTTGGTTCGCAAGGCGTAGTTTCTGAAATATTAAATAACAAACGCGAATTAAATGTCCGCCAAATTCGAGCGCTGGCTGAAAAATTTAATGTCTCGGCTGCCGTATTTGTGTAGTAAATCTGTGAATCTTGGAAAAATCAGGAGTACCAACTCCTTGAATTTATGCAAAAACAAGGAGTTCGCCTCCTTGTTTTTGGTTAAAAAGTTTGTATCATCTCACAAACAGTATCTTCTCAAAAAAGAGGGGAAACGTCCCGAAGGTTTGAGTAGCTCAACCAGTTTTTCGAGGAAACCTCACCGCACTGGCGCGCGGCGCAAGTGTCGGGACGATGTGTCATCATCCCCAAAATATTGGGGTATAGCGCAAAACTCTCGGTGAAAAAAGCCCCAAAAGGGTAAACTGTGGTA
>DYSZ01000195.1 GCA_020726265.1 Draconibacterium orientale | reverse complement strand
CAAACGAGTTGAATTGCAGGAAAGACAGTCGTCTTATAGTAACTTATTGCGTGTCCGAAGTAGTCAGAAACATTTCGGCTATCAACTTTTAGAAATTGAGTTTTACTATTTTCAAAAAAGTCGTCATAATTTTTTCCAGCTTCAATTTTCTGTCCTGTTTTTGCAATTTCTCCTGCGTCATTTAGTATTAAATGCAAGGTTTTTGTCGTTAAGCCAAAGGAAATAATTTCAGGATGATTATAGTTTTTCCAAAGTCCGACCGTATAAGCGAAAGAAGGCAAGTAGTCGGTTGCTTCCAATAACATAACTGCCCAGCCGAATTTTTCAATGTCAGCAGAAAGTTTCTTTTCGTCAATGCAATTATGTTCGTTGTCTGTCGTCATACGGTTGCTTGTAACTAGTTAATCCCCCGAAGTTAATCTACTTTTTTACCATTTCAGATTTTTTCAGTTTCAATTGTACAATCAATCACAAACCCAACCCGATCTTTTCACTTTATCAAAATCAATTTCAACCAGATAGTTGAAAAACAGCATTAACCGGTGAAACAAAAAGACAACAGTCAGTTTGTATTCCTTACCTATACCTCCTTGTCGAAGACCTTCTTGCCGTGCTACGCAAACCCAAAACGCCTAAAAGTCCGCGGGTAATTTCGGTTGCTATGGTTCTTGTAACCGGGCTTTTCATAATCTTTTCAAAGTTCGAAGGTTCCTCTCTGCGGCGAGGTGCCGGGCGCTCGTAATCATCCTGGCGGCGCAGAGTACCGGAATCTTCATTCTCAGCTTCTGCCCTTTGGTTGGCTCTGGCTATTTTCTCCTGCAGAATTTCGTACGCGCTTTCGCGGTCGATTTTAACATTGTATTTTTTCGCCAGCTTCGATGTGTTCAGAATCTGTCCGATCTCAAAGTCGGTGAGCACATCCATCCTCGAAAACGGCGGACGTACCAACGTATGCACAAGTTCTGTCGGGCGGCCTTTTTCGTCTAAAGTCGAAATCAGCGCCTCTCCAATTCCCAATTGCGTCATCAGTTCGTCAACTTTGTAGTAGTCTGAATAGGGGTAATTTTCAGAAGCTGTTTTGATGTCTTTGCGGTCTTTGGCGGTAAAAGCGCGCAGCGCATGCTGTACTTTGGTCCCCAACTGACCCAGAATGGCTGCCGGAATATCGGTGGGCGACTGTGTGATAAAGAAAATGCCCACACCTTTTGAGCGGATGAGTTTGATGGTCATCTCAAACTGGTCGAGCAGACTTTTTGAGGCATTGTTAAAAATCAGGTGCGCCTCGTCGATAAACATTACCAGTTCGGGTTTTTTCGGGTCTCCCAACTCGGGCATTTTTTCAAAAATTTCGGCTAACAAACACAGCATAAATGTGCTGAAAAGCGCGGGTTTTGTCTGCATATCGGTAAGCCGGAGCACATTCACCATACCTTCGCCTGAGCTTTTGTGCTGCATCAGGTCTTCAATCTCAAACGATGGCTCGCCAAAAATATCTTCGGCATTTTGCTGTTCAAGCCCGATAATGGCGCGTGTAATTGTTCCCGCTGATGTAGAGTGCATAAACCCGTAATCACGCTGAAAATCTTCCTTTCCTTCTTCCTGGATGTATTTGATTACTGTTTTCAGGTCTTTCAGGTCGAGTATCGGCAAATTCCTGTCGTCGCAATATTTAAAAATCATCGACAAAACACCGGCCTGGTTGTCGTTCAGTTCAAGAATCTTTGCCAGCAAAACAGGCCCGTATTCCGAAACTGTGGCTTTCATTTTTGCGCCGGGTTCGTCGGAAATGCTTACAAACTCAAGCGGAAAACCTTTGCCTTCCCAGGCAATGCCAATCTGTTTTGCCCGTTTTTCGATTATCGGGTTCATGATTCCCGGAGCGCCAAGACCGCTGAGATCGCCTTTTACGTCCATCACCAGCACCGGCACACCGGCGTTTGAAAGTTCTTCCACAATCACCTGCAGGGTTTTGGTTTTCCCAGTTCCGGTGGCGCCGGCAATCAACCCGTGACGGTTAAATGTTTTCAGCGGCAGTTTCACCTGCACACCGGTTTCGTAATCGTTGTCGTACACTGCCGAACCGGCCAAAATCCATTCTCCCTGAAAATTATATGAACTTTCAACTTTCGAAATAAACTCTTCCTTCTTCATTTTCAATACTTTGCATGATGTTAAGTAACCTGATTTCTATTTTGTGAATTTACAGATTATCAAACAATAATAAAAACATAAAGTTGATTTGAATCGCATGAAATAACCGCGCTTGAATCATTTTTCTATCTTTGCGCCTTAAAATTCAGAAACCGATTCAATACGAATAAAATGGAGTACAATTTCGCCGAAATAGAACCCAAATGGCAAAAATATTGGGAAGAAAACAAGACGTTTAAAACCAACGACGATTTTTCGAAACAAAAATATTACATCCTCGACATGTTCCCTTACCCGTCGGGAGCCGGTTTGCATGTTGGCCACCCCGAAGGTTATACCGCGACCGATATTCTGAGCCGCTACAAACGGATGAAAGGTTTTAACGTGTTGCATCCGATGGGATACGATGCATTCGGGCTTCCGGCCGAACAGTACGCCATTCAAACCGGAACGCACCCGGCAATTACCACGCAAAAAAACTGCGACAATTTTCGCAGACAAATTAAAGCCATCGGGTTGAGTTACGACTGGGATCGCGAAATCAACACCACCGACCCAAAATATTTTAAGTGGACACAATGGATTTTTAAACAGTTGTACAACACCTGGTTTGACGACCAACTGCAAAAAGGCCGGCCAATTTCGGAACTCGAAATTCCGGCTGAAATAAAAGCCAAAGGCGAAGAAGCCGAAAAAAAATACATCGGCGAGAAACGACTGGCGTATTACGACAACGCGCAGGTTTGGTGGTGCGACTCGTGCAAAACTGTGTGTGCCAACGAAGAGGTATTAACCGATGGCTCGCACGAAAAATGCGGCCACCAGGTTATCCGCAAAAACCTGAAACAGTGGCTGCTGCGCATTCAGCACTATTCTGAAAGACTATTAAACGGGTTGGAAGGACTTGACTGGCCGGCTGGTGTAAAAGATATGCAGCGCAACTGGATTGGTAAATCGACAGGTGCCGAGGTGGATTTTGAAATGGAAGGGCTGAGCGAAAAACTGCGGGTTTATACCACCCGACCAGACACGTTGTTTGGCGCTACCTACATGGTGATTGCTCCCGAACATGCCCTGATTGAAAAAATTACAACTGCCGCTCAGCATGAGGCAGTGGAAAAATACCAGAAACAAGCCGCACTGAAATCGGATTTGGACAGAACCGACCTTGCAAAAGAGAAAACCGGTGTGTTTACAGGTCGTTTTGCCATAAATCCTGTAAACAAAAAGCCGATCCCAATTTGGGTGGCCGACTATGTTTTGATGGGTTACGGAACCGGCGCCATCATGGCTGTTCCGGCGCACGACACCCGCGACTTCGAGTTTGCCAAAGAATTTAATATTCCCGTAATCTGCATCCTCGACCCAAAAGAAATTGAAGGTCGAGAAGAAATTTTAGCCGGCAACAAATGCTGGACTGAAGACGGGGAATACATCAACTCAGCTTCTGCAGAAACCGGGCTGAACATTAACAGTTTGAACAAAGCACAGGGAATAAAAGCAACGATTGATTGGCTGGGTACTAAAAATATTGGAAAAGCCACCACCAATTATAAACTCCGCGACTGGCTGTTTAGCCGCCAGCGCTATTGGGGCGAACCATTCCCCGTAATCCACTGGGAAGATGGCGAAGTTACGCTGATTGAAGATAAAAATCTGCCATTGGAATTGCCGGAAGTTGAAAAATATATACCGGGAGAAACCGGTGAATCGCCATTGGTTAACTCGCACGAATGGCTGAATGTAACCGACAAAAACGGTCGCAAAGGCCGCCGCGAAACCAATACAATGCCGCAATGGGCTGGCTCGTGCTGGTACTACCTCCGCTATATCGACCCGATGAATGAAAAGGAAATTTTCGATGTAAAAAAGGAGCAGTACTGGATGCCGGTTGATTTGTATGTGGGCGGCGCAGAACATGCCGTGCTTCACCTGCTCTACTCGCGTTTCTGGCACAAAGTATTGTTTGATCTGGGCATTGTTTCCACCGACGAGCCTTTCCAGAAACTTTTTAACCAGGGAATGATTCTCGCTTTTGCCTACGAAACAAAAACCGGTGCCAAGGTTTCATCTGATTTGGTTGAAGAAAAAAACAACAAATATTACCACACGCAAACCGGCGAAGAGCTGAAACAGATTGTGGCTAAAATGTCGAAATCGTTGAAAAATGTGGTAAACCCTGACGATGTGATTGAACGTTACGGCGCCGACTCGCTGCGTTTGTACGAGATGTTTATGGGCCCGCTCGACGAACGCAAACCCTGGGCTGAAAACGGAGTGAAAGGTGTGTTTAACTTTTTGAACCGCGTTTACCGTTTCTTCACCGACATTGAAAATATTACCGATGGAACGGAAGATAAAGAAGTTGAAAAGCTGCTGCACCAAACAATCCAGAAGGTGGAGTTCGATATTGAACACCTAAAATTCAACACAGGAATTTCGGCGCTAATGATTTTTAATAACCTGGCCATAAAAAAAGGCAAGGTGACAAAAAACACAGCCGAAACCTTTGCCAGAATTCTATCGCCTTACGCTCCACACGTAGCCGAAGAGTTATGGTCGCTATACGGAAACAAGAAAACACTGGCCTACGAACCCTGGCCCGAAGTAAAACAGAGTTTGTTGGTGGAGGATACTTTTGAATACCCGGTTTCGTTTAACGGAAAAACAAGGTACATGAAAGGTCTGCCGGTTGACATGCCAGTTACTGAAATTGAAAAAGAAGTTTATGCAGACGACCGGACAGCGAAATGGCTCGAAGGCAAATCGGTGAAAAAAATGATCATTGTTCCTAACAGAATTATCAATGTTGTGGTAGGATAAAGGCTACTGAAATACAATGGAAAAGGCGCTGAAATTTTCAATTTCCAGCGCCTTTTCATTTTATATGAGATTAAAATAGGGCAAAAAAATCCGCATCAATTCCGTTTGCGAAAACCCCGGTTGTACAGGATTTGAGTGCCCGATCGATCAGACTTCCAGCGGTCAAAATTGACTCACCCCGATAGAATCGGGACTACCAGGCCTGTCTTAGCGACCATTATAGAGCGTTCTCAGTTAAAATTTTTCTGTTGAGTTTACCAAATGATGAATTAATGCGGAAATATTTTAGTCTCTTCAAAGAACTCGTTTTGTTGTATCAAATGTAACTTCCGCCCCTGCCATTTCCAAATTATTTGTCAATTTTATTAGTACTGATACGGTAACTGAATGTTTTTTAGCGATTTAAAATCTCAATTTTCCAACAAAAAGCTGTCTTTCAAAACCATCTTTTTACCTTAACAAATCTTATGTTTTGCAAATACGTCAATTTTTAGCTGTACCATCAGCAATATCAACTTTGCTTATCACTGATAAAAGAATTCAATAAAAATTTCTGCCATTTTCTTTGCTTGGTATTAAATAAACCCTACTTTTGTTTTAGGAGTAAAATGTATTTAATTCTTTTTTACTATGGTTTTTGAATTATCAAAATTAGGATACGATTATACAGCATTGGAACCACATATCGATGCACGCACGATGGAAATCCATCACACAAAACATCACGGAACTTACACCAGTAATCTGAATGCTGCAATAACAGGCACGGCAATGGATACTAAAACCATCGAGGAACTGATGGCAGGAATTTCGGCATTGCCGGTTGCCGTGCGTAATAATGGTGGTGGTTTTTACAACCACAATTTGTATTGGGATGTAATTGCTCCGGGAGGTTCGCCCAAACCCGAAGGAGTCTTACTGAGTGCTATTAACGATTCATTTGGTTCGCTGCAAAATTTTCAGGAAGCCTTCACCAAAGCTGCGGTAACGCGTTTTGGGTCTGGTTGGGCTTGGTTGGTTCTTCAAAATAATAAACTGGTGGTTTCATCAACGCCCAACCAGGATAATCCATTGATGGATGTGGCAGAAGTTCAGGGTACGCCAATTTTAGGGATTGATGTGTGGGAGCATGCGTATTACCTGAATTATCAGAACAGACGTCCGGATTATGTGAATGCGTTTTGGAATCTCATCAACTGGGATGATGTCGCCAGGCGGTTTAAAGG
>DYSZ01000036.1 GCA_020726265.1 Draconibacterium orientale | reverse complement strand
GAACAACTTGTTGGTTAGTTTTGTGTTTTAAGCGCCTAAAATATAAATACGCACCCTTTGTTAAACGTAAATCCGTAGTACACAAATCTGAACTCAACGACTGCCAATTTATTGAACAGCAACACATACGTTCGGATTAGCTGCAAAGTGGGTTAACATGTTGGAATATTACAGGAAGCTAAACCAGGGCAAACGCATTTAAATTTTAAGTAAAGTTTCCCTGTAATGATGGTTTTGTAAAGCTTTAAGCCTTTTTCTTTTTTTGCTGGCTTTCCAATGCTGCTCGTTCACAAGCAATACTATGACAATTTTTCGTATTGTGTTAAAATTCTGAGCTGCATTTCCTTTTCTTTTTCTGGATTGGTCTTCTCCGAAGACTACATCAAGTGTCCAATGCAGATTGTTCTCAATGGCTCGGTGGCTTCTTGTCCATGTGTTAAAGTATTTTGCACCGGCTTCCCTGCTTGATATGTAATATCTTGTTTGAAATAAACAAGAAAAATTGAAATGAATTCTGGAGAATGGCCATCTCAGAAATATGAAGATTTTCAGAAACTTCTACACAGCAATCTGGAAAGCAGATCAGGTAAAAGCTGTTCTGATTAAACACTGAATTCATCGTAAATCAACCGCTGTACCTCTTTCTCCATTTTGTAATTCAACCGGGAAGCTGTCGCGCATTTCGCGCCAGAGCAGGTTAATAAGTTTGTGTTTGGCAAAATGACGCGAATACACAAGACTTACTTCGCGTAACGGTTTGATGCTTGTAAACGCCCTCACATTAGCCAGTCTTTTTTCCGACATTCCTTCTTTTGCCAATTCTGGAATCAGTGTGATTCCGCCTTCACGGTCAACGATGTTCATCAGTGTTTCGAGCGAGCCTGCCTCAAACTGGAACGGAAGCTGGCTGTCGCTACCTCCTGCATAAGAACACAGGTTGATCACCTGGTCGCGAAAACAATGTCCGTCGCTCAACAGCCATAAATCAGGGGTCGCAATATCTTTCGGTGTAATTTCGGCTTGTTTATGCAACGGGTGCGAGGGGTTGGTATAAATAAGCATCTCCTCGTAAAAAACGGGTTTCTCGTTTATTTTTTCCTCACGCAACGGAGTAGCCAGAATGCCAACATCAATAAGATCTTTGTGCAACAAATTAATGATGTTGTCGGTAGTTTGTTCGTAAACTTTAATAATAATGTTAGGGTATTTCTTTTTGTAGTTTCCAATAAAAGCCGGCAAAATATATGGAGCCATTGTGGGGATAATTCCTATACGGATTAATCCGGAAACCTGGTTTTTGTGATCTTTAACAATGTTGTTAATCTCTTCCGACTGTTTCAGCACAATACGCGCCTGATCGATAATCCGCTGACCCACGTCTGTTGGCAATAATGGGTGTTTGCTGCGATCGAAAATAATGATTTCGAGATCCTCCTCCAGCTTTTTGACTTGCATTGAAAGCGTCGGCTGGGTAATAAAACAACTTTCGGCAGCTTGTCCGAAATGACGGTAAGTGTCAACTGCTACAATATATTCAAGTTGAGTAAGTGTAATCATAACGGCGGTTGATTTTGCGTTAAAAATAGAAATAAAGTAAGTAAGCTGAGATTAAAAAGTGATTAATATTAAGTTTTGTGTTCGAAAACACATCCTGATTTTTTGTTGCAGGGTTGGATGAAACAACGGATGTTGCATAAAATCTTATTTTTGCGGAATAAAACAGAATCCATATGAAAGGCTCGTCAATATTCTACCTGCTTGTTTTTGTACTATTGTTTGCTTCTTGCAAACCAACCGACGAAGAAAAAGCAAGAATCAGGGTGAACAACGCAAAATTTTTGCTCGAAAAAGGCGACACTGTAAATGCAATGTTGCAACTCGACAGTATTTCTCTTTATCCTGAAGCAAAATATTCAGCCAATGCCGCAAAAAACCTGGCAGCTGAAATCAATTTTAGCCTGTTACAAAAAAAAGAAATTGAACTCGATTCACTCGATGCAAAAATTGCCCGACTCGAAACCGCTTTCGACAAGGAAAAAACAGAATACGACCGTTACGTGCAGTACATTCACAAAAAGCAAAACCAACAAAATGCGCTGAGCCGTTCGTTTATCAAAGTCCATCTCGATGAGCGCGGTACGCTCTACCTCAGCAGTAATTATTTTGGTAAAAGCCTGTTAAACCATTATGCACTCAGGGTTTACGACGGCGACATCAGCGCGAAAACCGACTCGATGCCGGTTGGCAGCCAGGAAAATCACCAATCCGACTTTCTGGATTACAAATGGGAAAAAGTACTTTACCTGAATGGCCGAGATAATGGCGTTATTGAATTTATCGCCACCAACGCCGACCGCAATTTAAAAGCTGCATTTATTGGCCGTCAGCAGCAATTTATCGTTTTGGCTGCGTGGGATAAAGAGGCTGTTCGCGATGCGCTGGCGCTTTCAGCTGCACTGAAGCAAAAAGCCGGGCTGCAAAAAGAGATTCAGGTACTGCAAAAAAAAGTGCCTGTTCAGTAAATCAAACGATTTCCTCAATGGTTTCAGGTGGATTGGCCAAAACGGCCTTTTTACCGTTAATTACCAGCGGGCGCTGTAACAGTTTCGGGTTTTTCACCAGAACTTTTATCCACTGTTCATTGGTCAGCGTTTTTCCTTTGTAGTTGGCGATGTAATCCTGTTCGTTTGTGCGCACTAAACTGAATGCATCTTTCCCTGTTTTTTCAATAATCTCCAGCAATTCGGTTTCAGTAATTCCGTCACTGAGGTATTTCCTGATTTCGATATCGTATCCTTTCGATTCGAGGTACTGAAGCCCGGCGCGGCTTTTAGCGCACCGCGGGTTGTGGTAAATAATCATAACGATATGGTGCTTATTTTTTATAAAACGATAATAATCTTCTTGTGCCCTGAAAATCTGACCTGCGTTTCCATGATTGTATTCATTTATCAGGTTCGAGTCGAGAATCCGCGCTTTCGAATTGTCTTTTAACTGAATATTCAGCATTTCCTTTAACTCATTCCTGATTTCTTTATCATAAACAGGGCAGGCCACCTCAATTCTTCGGTTCAGGTTGCGTGGCATCCAGTCGGCCGATGAAATATAAATTTTTTCATCGCCCCCGTTTCCAAACAGGAAAATACGTGAGTGTTCGAGGTATTTGTCAACAATACTGATGGCAGAGATATTTTCAGCAAGTTTATGGCCGATGGGTAACCCGAAGATTCCACGAACAATCAGCTGGACTTTTACTCCAGCTTCGCCGGCTTCCACAATCTTATTCATCATCCCAGGGTCAATTAGGCTGTTCATTTTTAACACCATGCGGCCTTCTTTTCCTTTTTTTGCAAGATGAATTTCGTGGTTGATACATTTATTGAAAGAATGCCGCATTTTAAATGGGCTAACCACGAGGTTTTCGTAGTCGAAGTGTTTGAAATTCTGTTTAAAGAACTCGAAAATATGTGCAACCTCGTCGGCAAGCCTTGGGTCCGAAGTCATTAAACCATCGTCAGCATACACTCGGGCTGTACCTTCGTGAAAATTTCCGGTGCCGATGTAGGCATAATTTCTGAAACCATTACTTTCCTTACGTTTAATCCACAGCAATTTACTGTGTATTTTCAGTCCCGGGATACCGTTAATCACAACAGCTCCTTCTTCCTGGAGCTTGTTCGACCAGAAAATATTGGCTTCCTCGTCAAAACGTGCCTGCAGTTCAATAACCACAGTAACAATTTTTCCGTTGCGCACTGCGTTTAGCAACGCATTAACCACTTTCGAGGCTTCGGCCACGCGGTAAATGGTAATTCCTATTTCTTTTACTTCAGGGTCGATAGCGGTTTCGCGCAGTAAATCGATAAAATGGTTAAACGTCTGGTACGGGTAGTGAAGCATTACATCTTTGCGCCTCATTACTTTCAAAATACTTGTATTAGGTCTTAAATCCTTGTGTCTGAACGGTGTTAATTTTGGGTAATAATGTTTTTTCTTCCCTATCTCAGGGAAATTCATGAAATCCTTGTCGTTGTGGTATCGTGCTCCGGGGATTGCATTCTCTTTGCCGAGTTTCATTTTTTTAAAAATAAAAGCTTTCAGGTCTTCGGGCATGGCTCGGTCGTAAATTACACGAACGGGTTTTCCTTTTTTGCGCTTTCTCAGGCTGTGAGTCATTTTTTCCATGAAGCTTTTCGAGATATCATCGTCGATATCAAGTTCGGCATCGCGGGTCATTTTCAGCGTGTAAGCATTGTGAACGTTGTAATCGAAATAAAAGAAAAGCTCTTTGAGGCAAAATCTGATTACATCATCGAGCATTACCACAAACTTTTTATTACCCGACTTTGGCAACACCAGAAAACGGGGGACCGAGAGCGAAGGAATGCGGATAAGCGAATAGGCAAATTCCTTAAGTTCATTTTTCTTCGAAAGCTTTACGGCAAGGTAAACCGAGCGGTCGCGCAGGTATGGAAATTTATTTTTGTTGCTCAACATGATAGGCACAAGATTGGGCAAAACCTTGTCGTTAAAATATTTACGCACAAAAATGCCCTGCTGATGGTTCAACTCTTTTTCGTTAATCATAAAGATGTTGTCCTTTTTCAACTCTTCGAGAATGTCGGTATAAATCTGCTGTACTTTTTGTTGCTGAGCGATAACTATTTTCTGGATTTTGTCCATCAGCTCCTGCGGGGTAAAATTGCCGAGCAGGTTTTCCTCGTCACTACCAAGGTCAACCATACGCCGCACTGCTGCAAAACGCACGCGGAAAAATTCATCGAGGTTGTTTGAGAAAATCCCGATAAAACGAATTCGCTCGAAAAGTGGCGTGTTGGGGTCGGCAGCTTCCTGCAAAACCCGCTCGTTAAACGAGAGCCAGCTAATTTCGCGGTTAATAAAGTTGAACCCGGAATCCATAAAAGTTGAATTGATATTTATTCAACCCCCAAGATTGCAAAAGGTTTCGAGAAAACAAACCCTGTTTGTATGTTTAATAATATTGTAACCAAAAATATGTTGAGAAACTGGAGTTTGGAGGTCTTATTCTCCGCCAAATTCCATCAGGTAGGCTTTAATAAATCCGTCAATTTCGCCATCTAAAACAGCATTTACATTGCCGGTTTCGTAACCGGTACGCACATCTTTTACCAATTTGTAAGGTTGTAGCACGTAAGAGCGTATTTGCGAACCCCACTCAATTTTCTTTTTCTGCGATTCAATTGCAGCTGTTTTTTCGTGCCTTTTACGCAGTTCCATTTCGTACAACTGCGATTTCAACAACCTAATCGCATTTTCTTTATTTCCTAATTGCGAGCGGCTTTCAGTATTTTCAATTATTATTCCGGAAGGCGCGTGTTTTAACCTGACACCGGTTTCCACCTTATTCACATTTTGGCCTCCGGCACCACCACTTCTGAATGTATCCCAGGTAATATCGGCCATGTTGATTTCTATTTCGATGGTATCGTCAACCAATGGGGCTACGTAAACCGATGTAAACGAAGTCATTCGTTTGTTTTGCGCGTTGAACGGCGAAAGCCGCACCAACCGGTGAACACCGTTTTCACTTTTAAGGTAACCGTAGGCATAATCTCCTTCAAATTCGAGGGTGCAGCTTTTAATGCCAGCTTCGTCGCCTTGCTGTATATCGGCAATTTTGAGTTTGTACCCGCTTTTTTCGGCGTACCGGGTGTACATTCTGAAAAGCATTTCGGCCCAGTCGTTGCTTTCGGTGCCACCAGCTCCGGCATTAATTTTAAGTACAGCCCCGAGGTGGTCTTCCTCGTTGCGGAGCATATTTTTAGCTTCCAGCTTTTCAACTGCATCAACTGTTTCGGCAAACGATTCGTCCACTTCGGCTTCGGTAGCTTCTTTGGCTTCAAAAAATTCGTAAAGCACGAGAAAATCTTCCACGCTTTGGTTGATCGCCTCAAATCCATCGGTCCACATTTTTATGGAACGGATTTTCCTCATCTGGTCTTCAGCATCTTTCGGGCTGTTCCAAAATCCGGGGTCCTGGGTTTTCAGTTCTTCTTCCTGTAATTGAATCAAACGTGCATCGTAGTCAAAGATGCCTCCTCAACGCCGACCGGCGCTCCAGTAAATCATTAACCTGGTCTTTAAAAATCATGAATATATTGAATTTGTTTGGGCAGCAAATGTAGCAAGTTTTTCGGTTTTTTATTTCACTACCTCGCCAAGGTAGCGGTGAATGATTTCGGGTTCGAAACCTCGACTTTGGGCAAAACGGATGATTTGCCCTGTTTTTTTGTATTTGTCATCTTCTTTTATTTTTTTGGCTTTCTCTTTCATGGTAGCCACCAAAACTTTTTTGTATTGTTCGGCATCAATTTCGCGAAGACCCTTTTCAATCACGGCATCGGGTAACCCTTTTGCTTTCAGATAATAACGCATTTTAATGCGGCCCCATTTGTTTAATCTGAATTTATCGGAAATATAAGCCTGGATATACCTGTCGTCGTCGAGAAATTTTTCGAATTTCAGTTTTTCTATTATTTCTTCAATCACCTCCTGTACAATATCGAAAGCGGCTATTTTCTTTCTGATGTCGGCTGAACATTGCTCTGAACGGCTGCACAACTGCGCCATTTTGTTAAAAGCTTCGCGAGCTGTTGATTCGTAGTTTTCCATGTTGAGTTACTGATTTTTAGAGTCGGCTAAATGTAAGGAAAAATCAGATGGGAATCAACAACCCATAACTTTTGGACTGTTGATGTTTCGAAATACCTGACTGATTATTCTTCTAAAAACGACCGTTCAGCTTTAACACCGGTAAAGAATTCTTCCAGTTCGGCTAACGTTGATTCTGTTTTTGCTTCGTCACGAATCACTTTCCCTTTTTCGAGAATTACAATGCGCGAGCAAACATCGGTAATATGGTCGAGGTCGTGGCTCGAAATAAGGATGGTTTTTTGTTTTCCGGCAGCAACATTTTTAATAATTCCGCGAAGCTGGTATTGCGACGATGGGTCGAGATTGGCAAAAGGTTCGTCGAGAATCACTACTTCCGGACTTCCCATAAAGGCTGCAGCAACACCCACTTTTTTCTGGTTTCCTTTTGAAAGGTCGCGGATGAATTTCTTTTTCCCGGTGATTTCGCCATTAAAAAAAGGTTCGAAATCTTTGGCAAATACAGCAATGTCGTGCGCGTTCATGCCACGTAGTTCACCAATAAAACCAAGGTATTCATCGGGTGTTAGATATCCGATTGTAAAACTTTCGTCGATGTAAGCGCCAGTGATGGCTTTCCATTCTTCCGATTTTTCCACCGGAATCTGGTTGATGGCTACCCGGCCACGCGTTGCGCGAATCAGGTCAAGAATTAATGAGAAGAACGTGGTCTTTCCGGCACCGTTGTTTCCCACAAGTCCCAGCACATCGCCTTTGTTGATGGTGAGTTCTGTAATATCGAGCACTGTGGTGCTGCCGTATGCTTTTTGAAGATTTGTTGCGTGTATCATAATATAGCCACCTCTAACTCCCCCAAAGGGGAGGATTGTTGATGATTTTTAAGTTTAAAGAATTTCTATTTGTTTTTACTATCTATTCTGTTTTTTGATAAGCTTACTACCCAGCTCCCCTCCTTCGGAGGGTTGGGGGAGGCTTCTAACTGGCTTTGTAAGCTGCCACCATTTTGTGTTTGCGTTTTGTGTATTGTTTGGCAAAGTAGTCGATGAGTTTTGGATGAAGAATAATTCCGATAATTCCCAAACCGCCAAGAACTGAAAAAGCAATATTATTTCCAACAAGCCACGCAAGGAGTCCGTAAATGGCAAACGGTCCAAAAATCACGGGAAAAGTAATCAGCCAGTTGGTGGCGCTCATTCCCTGGTAGTTGAAGGTTGCCCGTTGTTCAAGTTCAACCGCTTTCCGGCTGTTCAGCCCCAGTGCAAAAATCACGAAAGTATTCACACCCACGTTGTACAACATCACTGCCAGGTGGATATATAAAACCTTTGGCGAAATAAACATGTAGCCAAGCGAAAGCAGGTAGTAAATCACATTCGAAGCTGCCATCAGAAAAAAAGCAGATTGCAGAATTTCCTTCATTTTTACCTTTTGAACCATCAGAAACGGATAATACCGGCCGTGCCACCCAGGGAAAAATTGCCCGTAAGTCATGCTAAACATGCTGGTCATAATCATTCCACCCAGCATAAATATAAAGTCGGAAACTCCTTTGCCGTTATCGTCTTTGTACAAAAGCAGACCGTACAAAACAAAAAGTACCGACATTAAAGCCGATGTGCGCGGGCGTTTGTTGCGGGCAATCATTTTCACCTCCACAGTGAGCATTTTACCATACTCACCAACGCGCCCCAACCACGAAAAATCATGTGTCACAGCATTATCTTTCTTTTTCGAAAGCTCATCAATGTAAAACCTGCTGCGCAGATATTGCTGATTCAGAAAGTAAAGAGCAAAAATGAGAACCGGGAAAATGAGCACGGCAGCAGGTTGAGCAATCACAAAATCGAAAATTTTTCCAAAAGCTGAATTCAAATCAAAAAGCTGCAACTTATTGATAGCAACCAAAGCTGCAGCCAAACCCAGGAATCCATAAAACCAGGCATTCGATTCGTTGGTGCGCCACTTGATGTAAATGGCCAGAAAATGGTTTACAAAAATCATCATTACAAGCGCTGCCAGCCATGCGGCAAGTGTGGTTGCCGAAAGTTCGTTTACTGCCAGTTTGAAAGTAAACGGCAAAATCATAAACAGCGGCAGCACATTAAAAAAATGGAATACCGATTTGTTAAGCAGGTAGCGGGCAATTCGATTTCGTTTAACCGGCACAATCAGAAAAGGCTGAAACCCAATGGTGGGCAGGTTTTGCATCATTACGCGCAAAACCAGGTCGAACCCGGCATACACTAAAATCAGCGAATTAAATGCGGTGACTTTCGATTGAATATCGCTTGCTTCGCTCAATTTTTCGGTTAATGCAAAACCAAGAACCAAAGCCGTAGCCGAGAAATAAAGCGCCAGAAAAATAAGTACGCCCTTTGCAGCCATGTTTTTGCTGAAGTATGCCGAGCGGGTGAGTTCGCGCCAGCCAAAGTAGTAGAAGTTTCGTTTCATTATTCTGATATGAGATTTTAGTATTGAGTACTGAGACTTCTGGTTAGTAAAAGTTTATAGGGTAAAATTACAATTTTTCTTTTCCATAGGGTTGAAGTAACTGAAATCAAATATTCTTTACCCGAATAAGGGAAGAAGTGTTCATTCCAAAACATCTGTCAAAACAACCCCATCTTTAAACTGCCAGGTTTCGCCGGTGAGGCTGAAAATTTCAACCAATACGACATAAACACCCAGATTTAATCGCTGGCCGGTTTGGTCTTCACCGTCCCAGGTAAATTTTCCTTCGCTGCCCAGAATTTCGTTGTTGGCTAATTTAATTATAAACCTGCCGGCAGCATCAAAGACCGAAATATTGGCCAGGCAACCGGGTTTTGTGGTTTTATATTCAATCTGGTATTCATCGTTGTAGCCGTCAAAATCGGGCGAAAATGATTCGGGCGAAAAAGACACTTCGGGTTGGTTGCTATTGAATGGTTCACCCTGCGAGTTTTTGTACCCCGGTGTTCCGTAACCCACCGTTGATGAGGCTGAATGCCAGTTTAGAAAATCATTGGTCGGTTCTGTAAACGATACTCTTTCAAGCGCAATCCCTTCTTCGTCGGCCAGCAGCGGATGGTGCATTTTATCGGTGTAATGCAGTTCGTCAATCACGTTCAGGTTTTCATCCAGCAGCAATATAAAATCCTCGTCGTTGTTAAACGATGGAAATTTTTCCATTTGCAGAAAACAGGTTTTGCATTGAATACTGAAAAATGGATATACACCGGCTGTGTCTTTTGTGAGCGCAAGGTAACTTTCGGGCATTAAAACGCTTTTCGATTTCGATAACTGGTAAGCCTGCGTGATTTGTAATTCACCATCGCGCGACGCCAGGTACAACCGGGTTACATCAATTTCGTTTGCTGAGTTGTTGTATATCTCCACATAATCGCTGCCCCCGTCTTTTGGGTTGAAAAGCACTTCGTTAATCACCACATCGCCGGGCAAAATTGGCGCTGCCGGTTTTTCCACAGCAGTAACAACCACTTCATCTAAAATTACCTTGTCGGATGCATAATTGTTGGCCATTTTTACAATAATCTGAAGCTTGCTGCCAGCCAGTTCTTTTTGTACGGCAGTTACAGTTCCCCAGTTTCCTGTATTCAATGCGCTGATTTCAAAAGGTTGTTCAGTGCCGTTATCAATTTTATAATAAGCTTTCAGGTATTTCTGTGCGGCGTTAGTATTGCTTCCGGTTTCTGATGCTGAAAGCTGAATATTAACTTTTTCATACTCTCCAATATCGATGGTTGTCGAAACCCAGACAACTTCACCTGTAACATCAACAACCTCAAATCTGCCACCTGAAGCACTTACAGTTTTTGCGTAATCGTTAGCATCGGTAAGCGAAACACTTGCATACTGAATTGACCAGTTGATTCCTGAAAAATCGATTTGAATCACGCCATTTTCGCTGCCCCAAATACCTTTGCCAGGCACAGAAAAACTTTCGCGCCAAATTTCTCCGGCTTGTAATTGTCTGGAGAATAGAAGACAAAAGAATATTAAGATTTTTGGAAGATTGCTAATCATCACATTTACAATTAGAAGCAAAATACTATTTTTACCGCGATTAAAAAATAGCTACAGATTTAAATTTTAAAAAGATTACAAAAATGAAAGTTGCAGTTGTTGGAGCAAGCGGAGCTGTGGGACAGGAGTTCCTGCAGGTGCTTGCAGAGCGGAATTTTCCCTTGGACGAGTTGGTACTGTTCGGATCGGCCCGAAGCGCCGGAACTTCTTACGATTTTAAGGGTAAGAAACTTGTAGTAAAGGAATTGAAACACGGCGACGACTTTAAGGATATTGATATTGCATTGACCTCGGCAGGTGCCAGTATTTCAAAAGAATTTGCTGAAACCATTACAAAATATGGTGCAATTATGATTGATAACTCCAGCGCTTTCCGTTACGATAGTGACGTTCCGTTGGTGGTTCCGGAAGTGAATCCCGAAGATTCGCGCATCCGTCCGCGCAATATTATTGCAAACCCCAACTGTTCAACCATTCAAATGGTTGTTGCGCTGAAACCCATCGACGAATTGTCGAAAATCAAACGGGTGCGCGTAGCTACTTATCAGGCAGCCAGCGGTGCCGGGGCACAGGGTATTGCCGAACTCGAAAATCAGTTAATAGAAATTGCTGAAGGGAAAGAACCTACAATCAAAAAGTTTCCGTACCAGCTGGTAATGAATATTATCCCGCACATCGATGTTTTCCTCGACAACGATTACACCAAAGAGGAGATGAAAATGAACTGGGAAACCAAAAAGATTATGCACACCGACGCCGAAGTAAGCGCAACCTGTGTTCGTATTCCGGTAGCCCGAGCACATTCGGAAGCCATTTGGGTTGAAACTGAAAAACCACTTTCGGTGGAAGAGGTAAAAGCGGCATTCGAAAGTTTCGAAGGATTAACCGTGATTGATAACCCTGCTGAAAAACAATACCCGATGCCACTTTTTGTTGCTGGTAAAGATGATGTTTATGTGGGTCGCATCCGCAAAGATGTAACCGACCCGAACAGCATTGCTTTCTGGTGTGTTGGCGACCAGATTAAAAAAGGCGCTGCACTGAACGCTGTGCAGATTGCCGAATGGCTGATTGCCAACGGAGAGGTGAGGTAAGGTGGAAATGAGAAATTAAAAATAGGTTCGCTGAACGGTGAGCCGAAAATAAAAAACCTGCGGAGTTGACTTCGCAGGTTTTTTATGACTTTAAATTTGCTATTTGACCTTTCAATATATCAGGGAATTAGTTGTTTTACGCGATCGAATATTTTACGGAACCAGACGGTGTAAATTTCAGGATTTTCGGTAATCTCATTTTTCAGTTCTTGGTAGTTCACAAATTTGTAACTAAGTACTTCCATCTCGTTTATCACCGGATTTTGATCACAAACCCCAAAAAAAACATGGTCAAATTCGTGCTCAATAAGTCCGTTTGCGAGTTCTTCGTGGTAAGTGAAAGTAAATAACTGGGTTAGTGTGCAATTTTCTATCCCCATTTCTTCTTTTAACCTGCGGGTGGCTGCATCAGCATTCGATTCGCCTGGGAAAGGGTGACTGCAACAGGTGTTGGTCCAAAGTCGGGCAGAATGATATTTTCCGGGAGCACGTTGTTGTAAAAGCCAATCACCGGCTTTGTTTACCACAAACACTGAAATGGCGCGGTGCAAGACAGCTTTTTGATGGGCTTCAGTTTTCGGCATAAAGCCAACTTCATTATCATTTTTATCAACCAGAATTACTTTTATTTCCTCCATTCGTTGGGAACTTCAAATATTTGGTTAAAGTAGGAATAATTTTTTCCGGTTATCGGTGAAGGGTTATTTGTGAATTGATTTTTTATTGTCGATTACAACATCGGGTTACCGTATGTAATATTTCCGTTCTTTTCGAAATCGTAAAGTGTGAAAATACGCAGCTGGTAATAAGCCACCCAATAAGCCTGAATTGAACGGATATAGTCGCGTTTGGCAGCTTCGCGTTCCTGTAAGGCAATGTTCAGGTCGGTAATGGTGAGTTCGCCGCTTTGGAATTTTCTTAATGCAATGGTATAGCCGTTTTCGGCTACTTTATCGGCCTCAGTAGCTGTTTTCAACTGGTCTTTTAACAAACTGAACTGTTCAACCTGTACAACCACTTCGCGGTCGAATTCCTCAATTTCTTTGTTTACATTAAAGATTGTAAGTTCACGTTGTGTTTCGGCAAGTTTAACTGTTGAAGCCGAACGTCCCCAGTCGAGAATAGGAACACTCAGTGCCACACGCAAAGTGCGGTCTTTTTCGGGTTGGTCGTAAATTCCAGCAAATTCATCAGCACTGTTTGATAGGCCGAAACTTCCGTTTAAAGTAGCGCTTATCCCGGTTGAGCTTTTTGCTTCTGCCAGTTCGCGGTCGGCATTGATGAGTCTGCGCTGAAACTGCGTTGTTTCCTTTCTGTTTTCTTTTGCCTTCTGCAGCGCTAACTGAGCGTTAATATCGAAAAGTGAAATTTTCAGTGGAATGATAAGTTGCAAAGGGTTTGTTTCTATTAACCCGATGTATGATCGCAGCTCAAAATCGGCGTTTTTCAGCTCCATACTCGCCTGGTTCAGCGCTTTTTGGGCATTTAAAACCGATAGTTCAATCCGCGAATAGTCGTTCTCCGAAATTTGTCCTAGCTCTCTTTTGGTTTGCGAAATACGCAGGTTATCATTACTGTTTTTCAGGTTGCTTTCGGCAAGGACAAAATTGGTTTGAACATATAAATACCTGAAAAACCGATAGGTGGCAGTTAAAGAAATCTGTTCAATTTCCTCAACAAAGCGTTTCTGAGCTTCATCGTAAACCATCGGTTCTGTCATGCGGTACCATTTCATCCAGTTGTAACCAAACAAAGGCTGACTAAACCCAATTACAAACGGAGCGCCAGAGAAACTGGTTGTATTCAGATTCAGGTTTCTGATTCCGTATGCCGAAGTACTGGCATAAATGTACGTTCCTAACTGTGGTATCGACTGGTTAAGCGACAGCACAGCCGATGCCGAAAGATTTGAAACCTGTTTAAATTCGATGCTTCCGTCAGGCTGGGTAACTGGCTGTGTTGTATGACGGTAGTTGGGAAGGTCGCTGTTAAAAACAAGTTGCGGGCGGAAACGGGTTTTGTAGTTCCGATAGCGCCAGTAGTAATTTACGTTTGTATTTTGAGTGTATTTAATAGCCGACGATTGGGTTATCGCCAAATCGATTACATCTTCCAGCGAGAGTGTCAGCTTCATAGTATCAGTCTGAGCTGTCAGCAGACCTGCTCCGCCCAGAAAAACAAAGAGTAGGATGAACAACCTTTGCATACTTTTTTATGGATTGATTGTAAACTCGTTTAAATGTCGGAATGAGGAGGTTTCGTCAGCAATAACCATTTCGCCTTCTTTCAGTCCTGAAATAATTTCGCAGAACTCATTGCCAGCCATTCCAATATTGACTTCGCGTCTTACTGCTTTATCGCCTTCAACTACAAAAACTTTGCATGCTTTTCCTGACTCAAATTCAGAAAGCTTTCTGATTCGGAGTACATTTTCTTTTTTCTGATTAAAAATCTGAATCTGAACATTTTGGTTGGCTATAAGTTTCGGATGATTGTTTTCATTCAGGTGAACGTTAAACTGAACTTTATTGTTTTCAACCATTGGAGTAACGCTTCCAATTAGCCCTTCCAGTCTATCCCCATCAACTGTAACATATACGGGTGAACCTGTTTTTATCTGGCTGGCATATTGTTCGTCAACCGATCCGATCAGTTTAAATGTCGAGAGGTCAGACATTTGAACAAGCATTTTATCTGCGGGTACTTTTTCACCAACGTTGGCATTAATATTCAGGATAATTCCCGAAGATGGAGCCCTGACACTCATTTTACCAAGAAGTTCCTGCTTTTCTTCGAGCATTTTCTCATCCATTCTGATTTGAAGCAGCAAGCCCTTTTCCTCAGCAATTAACTGTTTTAGCCTGATTGAGTTTTTTTCAATCAACATCGCAAGGTCTTTTTCTGCTAGAGTTATTTCCTGTTTGGTTTCCTCGACACGCGCCGGCGAAATTCCACCTACTTCAAGCAGTTGTTCTTTGTCGCTTAACTGGGCTTTCAGCGAAACAATTTTCAATCGTTTAACCTCTTCGTTGTAATCGAGGTCGAGTTTTGTACTTTGAGAATTCAGCTGCGTTTTTTCGAGATTGTTTCTTTTCATTTCGAGCTGATCTTTCAGCTTTTCAATGTCATCTTCAACCGGAAGGGTCTGAAGCTGAAGTATTACTTCTCCTGCTTTTACCTGATTCCCGGGTTCTTTCAGAATAGTTTTCACAATACTGGCAGCCGGACTCAGCACCAGTACTTCATTTTCCGATTCAACCACACCGGTTGCCTCCAAAGTAGCAACCACTTCACCTTTTTCTACTGTAACTGTATTGAAATTACCTGTTTTGAGGGTTTTCGGCACACGAGCACCGGTAAAATAAAATATAGCTGCTGCTGCAAACAACACAAAAAGAACAACGATAGCTATGGACAGATTTTTATTTGTTCCCATAGGAATTAGCTGGTTTAAATAAATGTCACGAAAAATACAAAATTAACATCACCGATCACTTTATGAAGCGACAAAATTAATACAAGAGTAAAAAACAGGAAGGCAAATTTTTATTTATCAGGGTTAAGATTTATGAAAAAGCAACTGTCGGAAAATCATTTTCCGACAGTCGCTTTTTTGAAATATCAATTGATTCAGCGTATTTTATCGATGAACAACTTTCTTATTTTCGTCAAATAGTCGAGATCCATTTTATCTGAACGGATACGCACAGCCTCATGCAATTTACCTTCATTATAAAACGATGCGCGTGCTGCATCGAATTCGTGGCCATCCCAGTTGTATTTCACATCCATTGAACCCTTCATAAAAGTTTCGGTGTTCATATATTTTGGTATGTCAACGTAGGCAAAAGTGGGGTCTTCACTATTCAGGTAAATACCCTCTCCAAGCACTTCAAGCACAAGGAATTTTACGATTTTCACTTTTACTTCAAACTTACCTTTCAGCTTTTTGTGCATTAAAAACTGAATCCCCTGATTTTGGTATGCTTCCTGTAGTTTTGCCACCATGTCGGGCTGAGGGATGTGTCGCAAACGAATCACATTCAGGTATTCCGAACCGATATTCATGTAGCCTTTTCCGGCATCGAAATTTATTTTGTATTCGTTTTCAATATTTTGTGTAGCTCTGATGATTTCTTCGAGCGGGTATTGCCTTGCTAGCACAAGATAAATATAAATGGGTTTCGATTCGGTTGGTCCTTCGTGATAATATCCCGGGAATGGGTTCAGCGAATCGAAAACGAGGCTGCCCGGAAGAATTTTTTCATCGATGGCAACGACTGTATCTCCTTTGGTGAGGTTGACAAACACTTCCATTTTTTTGTTATTTCCCATAATTGATATCTTTGATTTTTTGTTATAACAGATGACTGCCAAAGTAGTTCAGTTTAATCAAATCGGGCCCGTTTCGTTTCAAAAAAACCGGCGTTCTAAAAATATAAAGATTCGCGTAAAACCCGACCAGTCGGTACACGTTTCTTTCCCGTGGTACGTATTATCAGCCGAAGTGATGAATTTCGTGAATAAAAACATCGGCTGGATTGTGCTGCAACAGCAGAAAATGGCAGCTAAAAAGCCTGAATCACTCACCGAAACGATTATCAAAACCAAACTGCACACCATCGAAATAAAAAAGGGCAAAAAGCTTGATGCATCAAGAAAAAACGGATTGATTGAGATTTGGGTTGATGATTTTCAAGCCGAAAAGCAGCGGCTATTTGTTCAAAAAATTATCGAAGGAATTTACCGGTTCGAAGCGCGGAAAATACTACCTGGACGGCTTGCCGAGCTTGCACAAAAACACGGGTTCCAGTATAATAAAGTGGGTGTCCGCAACAACAAACGCAACTGGGGGAGTTGTTCGGGCCGCAACAACATCAGCCTGAACCTGCAAATGATGAAACTGCCCGACCACCTGATTGATTATATTTTACTGCACGAGTTGGTACACACAAAAATTAAAAATCACGGTCCGCTGTTCTGGAATAAACTTGATGAAATTACTGGGGAAAAAGCCAGGGCACTTGCTAAAGAAGTGCGCAGCTATTCTACTTTTACACTATAAACCATTTTGAATTATGAATTGGAATCAACTGCTTTCGGTAAAACGGCTCGGGATGGAAGAGTGGATCGGCACAAATAAAATTGAGGACAGGTCGCAGTTTCAGCGCGATTATGACAGGATAGTTTTTTCGTCGCCGTTCCGCAGGATGCAGAATAAAACACAGATTTTTCCGCTGCCCGAACATATTTTTGTACACAACAGGCTAACGCATACCCTCGAAGTAGCTAGTGTGGGGCGGTCGCTTGGTAACATTCTGGCAGAAAAACTCGCAACTGAATTCCCCGACAATCCTTTTATTACAGAAATTGGTACAATCGTTTCAACTGCCTGCCTGGCGCACGACTTAGGCAACCCACCTTTCGGGCATTCGGGAGAGTCGGCTATTTCTGACTTTTTTACGAACGGTTCAGGAAAAGAATTTCAGCAAAAATTAACGGAAGGCGAATGGAAAGATTTTACCCTTTTCGACGGTAATGCCAATGCGTTCAGGGTGCTTACCAACCAGTTTAATGGCAAACGACCGGGTGGATTTGCGCTAACCTATTCAACGTTGGCAAGTATTGTAAAATATCCATACGAGTCGGGTTATGCTGAAAAACCAAAATTTGGATTTTTTCAGTCTGAAAAAAATGACTACGAAAAAATTGCATCCGAAATTGGCATTGAAGCGAACCCGTTGAAATCAGGCGGATTTTGCAGGCATCCGCTGGTGTACCTTGTTGAAGCTGCCGACGATATTTGCTACCAGATTATGGATTTGGAAGACGCCTACAAGCTGGGCATTTTGAGTTACGATCAGGTTTACAGTCTGTTTCTGGCTTTTTATAATTCCGAAACCGATGCAAAACAGCTGGTCAGCATCGATAAAACCATGAAACGGGTGACTGACCGGAACGAACAAATCGGATATTTGCGGGCCGGTGTTATCGGGAAGTTGATTCATGCGGCAATGGCTGTTTTTACTGATAATCTGGATGAAATTATGCAAGGTCGTTTTACCAAAAGCCTTATGGATAGATTGCCCGAATCACAGGCTGCAGCCATGAAAGTGGTGAAAGATATTTCGTATAAACAGGTTTACGCGTACCGCTCGGTTGTGGAAATCGAAATTGCAGGCTACAAAATTATCGGTACCATTTTGCAAGAATTTGCCGGTGCAGTGATGAACCCGACAGGAACATATAATAAAAAACTGCTATCGCTGCTGCCCGACCAATATAAAACCGAAAGTGGTTCAGTGTATTCCAATCTTCAGTCAGTAGTCGATTTTGTTTCGGGAATGACCGATGTTTTTGCACTCGATTTGTATCGGAAGATCACAGGAATCAGTTTGCCTGGAATCAGGTGAGAAGCCCCCATCCCTGCCTTCCCCCGAGTGGGGAAGGAGAGAAAGGGAGAGAGATTATCCTTCCAGAAAATTATTGAGTAATCCGCGTGATTCTTTGCGCGAGTTAGGGCCCATCCCCGAAAGCTGGGCTATGAGTTTGCGGATGGGCATACTTTGCAGCCAAACTTTTCCGGTGCCGCGAAGTGTGGCTAAGTACATACCTTCGCCCCCGAAAACCATCGACCGCAACCCACCGGCTTGCTGAATATCAAAATCCACCGATGTTTCGAATCCTACAATACAACCCGTGTCAACCCTTAAAATTTGGTTGTTGAGTTGTCGTTCAATTACGGTTCCGCCCGCATGAACAAAGACTTTTCCATCGCCCTGCAATTGCTGAAGAATAAAACCTTCGCCACCAAAAAAACCTGCACTCAGCCTTTTGTTAAAAATGATGGAAAGTTTGGTGCCAAAGGCAGCACATAAAAATGCATCGCGCTGCACAATGATGGTTCCACCAAAATCCCTCAGGTTAACCGGGATAATTGTTCCGGGATACGGTGCCGAAAAAGCCACGTGTTTTTTGCCCCAACCCTGGTTGGTGAAATGGGTGAGAAAAAGCGACTCACCGGCAATCAGTCGCGAGCCAGCCGACAGCAATTTGTCGAACAGTCCGGCGCTGGGGTTCGAACCATCCCCCATACGTGTGGTGTAATCGATGCCATCTTCCATATAAAGCATTGCACCGGCCTCGGCAATTACAGTTTCGCCCGGGTCAAGTTCAACTTCAACCAGTTGAACATCGTGCCCCATAATCTTGTAATCAATTTCGTGTGATGAATTCATAGCTTGTCAGTATTAATTTTTTCTCATTTAAAGATAGTGGTTTTGCCTTTTCGGCATGTGCGAATTTAATAGAGAAATTTTGCGACCTTTGCAAAAAATCGATAATCAGTATGAAACAGGGGTTCAACGAACGAAACAAGGCTGGCAAAGGAGGTAAACCAGCGGTAAGAAGCAATTCACCAAAGGCAGAGACAGGAGGAAAACGAATTGGGAAAAGCCTGCCCGAAAAAACAACGGTTACTGGTAAAAGAGTTGGGAAAAGTGTACCTACTAAAGCTGAAAGTTTTGGGAAAAGAAAGCCCGCACCTGCAAGGGATTCCGAGGCAGCGGTTAAACGCTTTAATACAGCCGATACTAAAAAAACATATGGAAATCAGGGAACAAACTCTGTAAGAGAAAATGAAGCAGGTAAACGTTATAAATCAGCTGATACGAAAGAAACATTTGCCAGGCCAGGATCATCCCCTGTTAGAGAAAATGAAGCAGGTCATCACTTTAAGCCAACCGAGCGGAAAAGAACATTTGCCAGGCCGGGAGGTGCTTCTGTGAGAAATATTCCAAAAAAGTCCAGCGCCACAGGAGAAATCAGGCTGAACCGGTTTATTGCCAATGCCGGAGTTTGCTCACGCCGCGAAGCCGATACTTTTATCGTTGCCGGAATGGTGCAGATTAATGGTAAAGTAGTTACCGAACTTGGCACAAAAGTATTGCCAACCGACGAAGTGAGGTTTGACGGAAACCGCATCAGCGCTGAGAAAAAGATTTATTTGCTGTTGAATAAACCCAAAGATTTTGTGACAACCACCGACGACCCGCACGCCGATAAAATTGTGATGGATCTTATAAAAGATGCCTGCCCTGAACGTATTTATCCGGTGGGCCGCCTCGATAGAAATACCACAGGTTTGCTGTTGTTTACCAACGATGGTGACCTTTCGAAACGCCTCACACACCCCAGTCACCAAATGAAAAAGATTTACCAGGTTTCGCTCGATAAACCGGTTACCATTGAACACCTGCAGGAAATTGCCGATGGTATTCAACTCGAAGACGGGCCGATTGCAGCCGATGCCATCAGTTACATCAATAATGAGGAGGCATCAGAAGTGGGCATCGAAATACATTCAGGCCGGAACCGGATTGTACGCCGCATTTTTGAACATCTTGGCTACCGCGTAAAGAAACTCGACAGGGTAATGTACGCAGGGCTTACAAAGAAAAATCTGCCCCGTGGGAAATACCGTTTCCTCACCGAAAAAGAAGTGGGATTTTTGAAAATGCAATAGCAGGAAAATTTCAGGGTATTAATCAATATCGTTTTCGACATTGAGTTATTAATCGTTAGTAAACCTCACATTACTTGCAAAGCTTTTTGAGTTTTTTGTCAAATGTATGTATCTGGGTTTCGTGTAAATGATTGTTTGCAATCAGGATTGAATCAACAAAATCCACATTTTCTATCGTGTAAAAAAGTAACGCTTTGGCAATAATTTTTTTATTTGAAGTGATATTCGGAAACTCAAGGATTGTAGAAATTGAATTATTTATCAGGTGTCTTGGACCCTTGTACACCTTTTCCAATACATAAATTATTTCAGCACAAACTTCTGTAAGTAAAACAACCTCTCTGTTTTCCAATATTCTTGTTGCTTCAACCGATAGTGCTTCATTATCGTGTAACAAATATCGAAGAACAATATTTGCATCAACTATTTCCATGTTTTTCGATTACCGACTTTTTCCACGCATTTTTTTCGAGCTTTATTTTTTTCGGGTTTTTATACGCTGATAAAATACCTGATGCGGATTTTATTTGTTCAGCATTTTCAACAGGTAAGCTCACGCTGACAGTTATTTCAACAGTTTTACCGATAAACTCTTTCAGTTCTGAAATTCTCAGGTTAGGTGAATTAATTTTGCGTTTTATCTTAATTGTCTGCATTTCTCAATGTTTTTTTCAAAGATAGAAAAATTCGGATTTACTTTAGGTTGTAATTTTAAACCACTGCCGATACTAATCTTTCAGTTTTGGAAAAGGAGTTTTTACAGACAATAAAGGCAAACCAGGGGATAATTCATAAGGTGTGCAATATCTACTGCGATGATCAGGACGACCGCGACGACCTGTTCCAGGAGATTGTTGCCCAGCTTTGGAAATCGTATGCTTCGTTTCGCGAAGAATCGAAATTTACCACCTGGATGTACCGTGTGGCGCTGAATACTGCCATTACAACCTTTAAGAAAACCAAACGCCGTCCTGACCAAAACCGACTGACTTACGATAACTTTCAGGTGAAAGATGAGAATTACGATGCCGGAACCGAAGAAGAAATCAGAAACCTGCACAGGGCAGTGGCTCAGTTAACCGGTATCGAAAAATCAATCGTATTGCTGTTTCTCGAAAACAAAAAATACGAGGAGATAGCCGAAATCACCGGAATTACTCAAAATTATGTACGCGTAAAAATGAACCGGATTAAGAAAAAACTTAAAAAGTTCATGGAAACTGAGGAGGATTAGCGATGATAGAACTTGAAAATCTGAAAAAAGCATGGAATAAACTGCCGGTGGAAAAACCGCTCGACGAGAATCAGTTAACAGAAATGCTTGGAAAACACTCCAAAAGCATGATCGACAGGATTGACCGGAATATCAAAATCGGTTTTGTGATTTTGTTTGCCATGATTCTGATTTTTGCCCTCGACGATTTTTTCTTTTCGCCAATGATTTTAGGCGAAGATGAAATAGAAGTCCCGCAATGGCTGCTGTTTATTGGGGTTTTCAGTAATGCACTCATTTTTACCACATTTATTTATTTCGCAACAAAGTATTACCGTGTCAGAAAAAGTTGCGATATGGATTGCAACCTGAAAGAAACACTCAAAAAAATAATCGATACTTTAAGAATCTATAAAACACTGTTTTATCTTGCACTTGTGGCTCTTTTACTTGCTATCGGAACCGGATTTGTAACTGGAATTTTTACAGGCATAACTGACAATGCAAGTGAGCTTGGAATTCCGTTTGCCGAGCTTGACTCAAAACAACTTTTAATCGCTGTTGTTGCCGGACTTGCCGGTCTTGTTGTTCTTGTTGGAAGCGTTTTTCTGTTTCTTAGATGGGGTTTCAGAAAATTATATGGCAACTACATTCAAAAGCTGAAACAAACATTAAAAGAATTGGAAGAATTTCAGGATTAGGCATTGTTGATTTCGCCCGTTTTTTTGAAATCATCGCGGCTCTGTTATCTTTGCCATCTCAACACAAAAAATAAAAAACGTGACTTTAATTAAATCGATATCTGGAATTCGCGGGACCATTGGCGGCAAACCCGGCGAAGGGCTCAGTCCGCTCGACCTTGTAAAATTTACGGCATCGTATGCTACCTGGGCAAAACAAAAATTGGATAAAAAAAGGCTGAAAATCGTTGTTGGCCGCGATGCCCGAATTTCGGGACCGATGGTCAGTTCGATTGTGGTTTCAACCTTAACAGGAATGAGTTGCGATGTAGTAAACATCGGCCTTGCAACAACGCCCACCACCGAACTGGCGGTAACAGCCGAAAATGCGGATGGTGGAATTATTCTCACAGCCAGCCACAACCCAAAACAGTGGAACGCGCTTAAACTGCTCGATAGTAAAGGCGAATTTCTGAATGCTGCCGATGGCGAAAAAGTTTTGCAAATTGCCGAAGACGAAGATTTTAGCTTTGCATCTGTCGATGAGCTGGGAATTGTTACTGAAAAAGATTACACAGAATATCATATTCAGCAAGTTTTGAACCTTGAATTGGTTGACCGCGCTGCCATTAAAAAAGCAAACTTTACTGTGGCCATTGATGCGGTGAATTCGGTTGGAGGAGTGGCGATGCCTGCTCTATTGAAAGCGCTTGGCGTAAAGAAAATTGTTGAAATTAACTGCGAACCTTCGGGGCATTTTGCCCACACACCCGAACCGCTTCCCGAAAATCTTGTTGAAACTTCGGCCACTGTTAAAGAAACGCAGGTTGATGTTTGTTTTGTGGTTGACCCCGATGTTGACCGTTTGGTTGTGGTGAACGAAGACGGTTCGATGTTCAGCGAGGAATATACGCTGGTTGCTGTTTCCGACTATGTTTTAAGGCATACTCCCGGAAATACAGTTTCAAACCTTTCATCGAGCCGGGCGTTGCGCGATGTTACCGAAAAGCTGGGTGGAAAATATGCTGTAGCAGCAGTTGGCGAAGTGAATGTCGTAGCCAAAATGAAGGAAACCGGTGCTGTAATTGGCGGCGAAGGCAATGGTGGTGTGATTTATCCTGCCAGTCATTACGGTCGCGATGCGTTGGTGGGCGCTGCACTTTTCCTTTCTCATTTAGCTCAAACCGGGTTGAAATGCTCAGAGTTACGCAAAACTTACCCCGACTATTTTATGTCGAAAAACAAAATAGAACTCACACCCGGTATTGATGTGGATGCTTTGTTAGCACAACTTCAGCATAAATATTCAAACGAAAAAGTAACAACCATCGACGGGGTGAAGATTGATTTTGCCGATTCGTGGGTACATCTCCGTAAATCGAATACCGAACCGATTATCCGTATTTATTCGGAGGCAAAATCAGAGGAAGAAGCAAAAAAAATTGCTCAGAAAGTGATTGATACCATAAAAGAAATCATTTAGCAACCTTGGGTTAACGTTAAGTTCTTATTGGAGGCTTAAAATTAACTTTTCAATAAAAAATTGTATTACAAGCAGTTACTTAATGTTAGAGTAATACTGCGATTGTATTTTTGTGTCGTAAACCGGAATTCATTGTACCCGGGTTCCACCCCGGCAATGCTTTCCAATAAAACATTACTGAAATGAAGAAAAAGAAAAATATAGCCATTGTAGCCCATGACAATCGCAAAAAAGACATTATCGAATGGGCATCGTACAACTGGCAGGAACTGATTCAACACGATTTAATCTGCACTGGTACAACCGGCAAATTGGTTGAAGATACACTCAGGGAGAAATGCAGCAAAAACAACAAAGTTCCGCCTACAGTTACACGTTTAAAATCAGGCCCGCTGGGAGGAGATCAGCAGTTGGGAGCACTCATTGTGGAAGGCCAGGTTGACATTCTCATCTTTTTCTGGGATCCTATGCAGCCACAACCCCACGATGTTGACGTAAAAGCGCTGTTAAGAATTACTGTTTTATACAATATCCCCACAGCTTCGAACCGCTCAACTGCCGACTTCATTGTATCTTCGTCGCTCTTTCACGAAGAATATGAGCCGATTCTGAAAGATTACGGTTCGTACATCAAACGCGATGTTGACATGAATTAAAAGTTTGTTATTTTCGCAGCCTGAAAAATAAAGTATAACAACCGCAGGTTCCATCACCCTGCGACTAAAAATTAAAAAAATGAACAACGAACTCTTATGGTTTGCCGAAATCGTGGCAAACTTTTTATTCATCATTCTGGCTTATAAACTCTTCGGGAAATGGGGACTCATTATGTGGATTCCCATTTCGGTGACACTGGCTAACATTCAGGTGGTGCAAACCATCGAACTTTTTGGTTTTGTGGCTACTTTGGGCAATGTGGTTTATGCAACCTCGTTTCTGATTACTGACATTCTCTCGGAGAATTATGGAAAACGCGAAGCCAACAAAGCTGTGTGGATTGGTTTTTTCAGTCTGATAGCCGTAACTGTGTTAATGAACATTACCTTGCTGTTTGAACCATTGCAGGGCGACGATTTTGCCAAAACAACGCACGAGGCTACAAACACCATTTTCAGCCTGATGCCGCGGCTTGCTTTTGCAAGTTTAACGGCTTACCTGCTTTCGCAACATCACGATGTTTGGGCTTTTCACTTTTGGAAAAACAAATACCCGACAAACAGACAACTGTGGATACGCAATAACCTGAGTACAATGGTTTCACAGGCTATTGACAGCGCAGTATTTGTATTGATAGCTTTTTATGGTGTGTTTGAAACGAATGTACTTTTCGAAGTTTTTCTTACAACTTACATACTGAAATTCATTGTTGCCGCTGCCGACACCCCCTTTGTTTACTGGGGAAAGCGGATTCATCGAAATAAAAGCTTCTGGATAAGGGATACCCAAAATTAATACGAGTATAAAATTCAGATTTGATT
>DYSZ01000194.1 GCA_020726265.1 Draconibacterium orientale | reverse complement strand
AAAAGCAGTACAAGCCGGGTTAAAAGGAATCCACTGGAACCTGGTGGCCTGGGGAAACCCGATTCTCCCGGTTGAAAATGCACCCGCCGATACACCTGCACTAATTAAAGCGCTCGGATTTAACTCGGCAACTTCCTATGTCTGGATTCATCATACTCAACTTCCCGAAACGCAAACCGATTACAACTGGGTTCGCGACCGTTATTTTGAACATTGGGAAAAGGCAAAAACAGAATATAAAGTTCCCTATTTCCCCAATGTTACTATGGGCTGGGACCCCAGTCCTCGCTGCGATTTGAATTCAGAATGGGGTAATGAGGGTTATCCGTTTATGAATACAATTGGCAACAATACACCCGAAAATTTCAAAACTGCCTTACAAATGACAAAAGAAAACTTACTGGCCGAACCTGACGGGCCTCGTATTCTTAACATCAATTGCTGGAATGAATGGACTGAAGGTAGCTATCTCGAACCCGATACAATTTCGGGAATGAAATACCTGGAGAAGGTAAGGGAGGTTTTCAGGTAAATAAATCGGTCTTTGATTCATTTTATATTAAAATGATTTTTCATTCTTCGGGTTATAGTACAAATTTTTAAAATGCGTTATTTATAATCAAAAGAATCAACTTATTTAATAAATATTTGATTGTAATCAATACTTTGTCTTACTTTAGCAACAATATTATCTATAATCAATACTTTTAAAATGAGAAATCGACCGGTATATATTGAAAGTGTAAGAAGGTACATGTACCAAAATATCATAAAAGTACTGGTTGGGCAGCGCAGAGTTGGAAAAAGTACATTGCTGTTGCAAATTATGGAATTGATAAAAACTGAAAAAACCGATGCTAACATTATTTACATTAATAAGGAAGATTTAACTTTCGAATCATTACAAACTTATAATGATTTGGTTGCATTTGCTGAAGATAAAATGAAGATTGACCAAACAAACTTTCTATTTATAGATGAAATTCAGGATATTGTCGATTTCGAGAAAGCACTCAGGCACTTTCAGATTAAAAGCAATTGGGATATATACATAACCGGCAGCAATGCAAAACTATTATCAGGTGAACTTGCTACTTACTTAAGCGGCAGGTATATAGAAATAAAAATATTCACACTTTCTTATACCGAATTTTTAGATTTTCATTCACTGATCGATAACAATACTAGTCTGCAAAAATATATCAGATATGGTGGATTGCCATTTTTAATGAATTTAAAACTTGAAGACAATATCGTTTTTGATTATTTAAAAAACATTTATGCAGCAATTCTTTATAAAGATATTATTGCCCGTCATAATATCCGCAATGTTGGCTTTCTTGACAAACTTACGCTTTATTTAGCCGATAACACGGGAAACATCGTTTCAGCAAAAAATATTAACGATTTTCTTAAATCACAAAAAATCAATATATCACATAATGTAATTCTCGATTATCTGAATTTTCTTTGCGAGGCATTTTTCTTATTTAAGGCAAAACGGAACGATATTAAGGGGAAAAAAATTCTTGAGTTTGGAGAAAAGTACTACTTTGAAGATTTGGGAATCCGGCATGCTATTGGTGGGTATAAAAACGATGATATAAGTAAAATTATTGAAAACGTGGTTTTTTTGCATCTTTTGATAAACGGCTATAACATCACTGTTGGAAAACTCTACAACATGGAAATTGATTTTGTTGCTGAAAAGGCAGGACAACGACTTTATGTTCAGGTCGCATTAACAATTCCTGATCAGAAAACCAGGGAAAGAGAGTTTGGAAATTTGTTGCTTATAAAGGATAATTTCCGGAAAATTGTAGTTTCCATGGATGAAATTCAAGTTAACTCATACGAAGGAATTGAACATATTTACCTTCGTAAATTTTTAATAGAAAGCTTTTAATCAACTATATCGATATTGCAAAAGATGAAAGATATTTTTTCAATTCTCAACCAGTTAAAATCGCAGCTCGAAGGCGACCTTTTTACCGACAATGTGCAACGTGTATTGTATGCCACCGATGCGTCACAATACCGCGAAATGCCGCTGGCAGTTACCCGTCCGAAAAATAAAGACGACATCAGAAAAATCATAGCATTTGCCCGCGCAAACGATACATCGATAATTCCGCGTGGTGCAGGAACATCGCTGGCCGGTCAGGTGGTTGGGTCGGGCATTGTGGTCGATATATCGAAATACATGAACCAAATGCTGGAGTTTAATGCTGAAGAAAAATGGATTTGGGTTGAACCCGGCGTGGTACTGGCCGAACTAAATCTTTTTCTTGCAAAACACAATTTGCAATTCGGCCCCGAAACTTCAACTGCAAACCGTTGCGTGATTGGTGGAATGTTGGGTAACAACTCGTGCGGACTGCATTCGCTTGTTTACGGAAGTGTGCGCGAACATGTGCTTGAAATTGAAGCCATACTTTCCGATGGTTCCGAAGCTATTTTCAAAACACTGACAAAAGCAGAATTTAAGCAAAAACTGAATGTTAACCCCAATCAGCTTGAAAAGGCTATTTACCAAAACATCAATTCAATTTTATCATCGTCTGAAAACCAGAAAGAGATACGCAAAAATTTTCCCGACCCGCGTGTTTCGCGACGTAATATGGGTTATGCAATCGATGTTTTGCTCGATTCTGAAATTTATACCGAAGGATGCGAACCGTTTAACTTCTGCAAACTATTGGCCGGTTCGGAAGGAACACTGGCTTTTTCAACCCGCATCAAACTGAATGTGATTCCACTTCCACCTAAATACAAGGGGCTGGTTTGTGCTCAATTCGAAACGCTTGAAGAATCGCTGCTGGGTAACCTTATTGCATTGAAATACAAGCCCACCGCCATTGAATTGATGGACGACCCGATTATGCAGGCCGCCAAACAAAACATAGAACAAAACAAAAACAGGTTTTTTGTAAAAGGCGACCCTGGCGCACTGCTGATGATTGAGTTCTCTTACGAAACCGAAAAAGAATTACTAGACACCGCTGCTGCTCTTGAAAATGAGTTACGCGAAGCCGGGGTGGGATACTATTACCCGCTGATTACCGGCGAAGAAAACATCAAACGAGTTTGGGCTTTGCGCACTGCTGGACTCGGGCTTCTTTCGAACGTTCCGGGCGACCGCAAAGGAGTGCCTGGTGTTGAAGACACAGCAGTTGCACCCGAATATCTGCCCGAATATGTGGCTGATTTCAAAAAAATATTGGAAAGACTTGGGCTTACCAGCATTTACTATGCGCACATTGCCACCGGCGAAATCCATTTCAGGCCACTCATAAATTTTAAAGACCCGACCGATGTGAAACTTTTTGAAACGCTGATGCAGGAAGTGGCGCAGTTAGTAAAAAAATACCGGGGTTCGATGAGTGGCGAACATGGCGACGGGCGCGTACGCGGGCATTTCATCCCTTTTATGTTGGGCGAACACAACTACCAGTTGGTGCGTCAGGTAAAACAGGCCTGGGACCCTGAAAATATACTGAATCCGGGAAAGATTGTGGACACAACTCCCATAACTGAAAGTCTGCGGGTGGAACCCGGAAAGCAGAGCCCCAACCTGCAAACCGTTTTCGATTTTTCGCGCTACAAAGGTTTTGTGCCAAGTGCCGAAAAGTGCAACGGTTCGGGCGACTGCCGCAAAAGTGAAATCATTGGAGGAACAATGTGTCCTACTTTTATGGCCACCCGCGACGAGGACAAATCGACACGCGGCCGCGCGAACATTTTGCGCGAATTTTTGTACAGGAACGAAAAAGAGCAGGTTTTCGACCACAAGGAAATTTACGATATTCTCGACCTCTGTATTTCGTGCAAGGCATGCAAAGCCGAATGTCCGAGTAATGTGGACATGGCAAAACTGAAAGCCGAGTTTTTGCAGCAATATTATGATATTCATGGCATTCCGCTGCGTTCAAAGTTAGTTGCTTACCTGCCGAGGTTGAACAGTCTGGCCGTTTTGGTAAGGCCAATTTCAAATTTTGTAATGAATACTTCACTGCTGAAAAAAGCCATTGGATTTTCAACAAAAAGAAACGTTCCTAAACTTTCCAAAATCACGTTGAACCGCTGGACTGACAACGGAATTCCGCTTCCACAATCCGAAATAAAAGGAAAAGTATACTTGTTTAACGACGAATTTACCAACTACAACGAAAGCGACATCGGGATAAAAGCCATTTTGCTGCTGACAAAGCTGGGGTACGAAGTAAAAATACCGGTACACAAGGAAAGTGGACGAACTTTCCTCTCGAAAGGATTGGTGCGCACTGCAAAGAAAATTGCCACCGAAAATGTAAATCTTTTAAAAGAGATTATTTCGGCAAAAACACCGCTTATCGGTATCGAACCTTCGGCAGTCCTTACTTTTCGCGATGAGTACCCCGAATTGGTGGACACCTCATTACAACCGGCAGCCACCGAACTGGGAAAAAATGCCTTGCTTTTTGATGAGTTTATTGCTTCTGAAATCGACAAAGGAAACATTACAGCCGGACAGTTTACTTCCGAAGAAAAACAAATCCTGTTGCACGGACATTGTCAGCAAAAAGCAGTGGCCAGCACAGCGCCCACAAAAAAAATGCTTTCGCTACCCGTAAATTATTCGGTAAAAGAAATTCCATCAGGTTGTTGCGGAATGGCAGGCTCGTTTGGCTACGAAAAAGAGCACTACGACCTCTCGATAAAAATTGGCGAAATGGTATTATTTCCTGCAGTTCGCGGTGCGCAGGAGAAAGTAATTATTTCAGCTCCCGGAACTTCGTGCCGCCACCACATTAAAGACGGAACAGGCAAACAGGCCAAACACCCGGTGGAGGTGATGTATGAGGCGCTTGTTTGATTATTTGTTATTTAACTTTTCCAAAGTTTTAAACTTTGGAAAAGTTAAATACAACCGGCAAAATAATATTTCTGCAACAATGTCAGCAGTTTCCGATCGAGTTTCTGGCCATGCCAGTCTTCATAGTGGACATCTTTGCGGCCCGAATTCAGAATACCAAAAATTCCTTTAAATTCCCACATGGCAAACCCGATTCCGTTTTCAGATAAAATACTGAGTACGTCGTCGAACTAGGCCAGAAAAATATCGTGCGGTGTTTCATTCCAACAGCCACACTCTCCGTAATGCACACCCACTCCGGCTTTCACTGCATCAATCCACGGTTTGTAATAATCCTCTATACTTTTACGGTTAAACTCCTGTTCGTCGATTTTTCCCGGCCAAACCGGTTTTGGCGCGTCATCGGGTTTTTTGAAAACCCATGGCACGCGGTAATGCGTAATGTAATGCGGGAAATACCCACGGCAACTTTGTCCGATGGAAAGGTCGAAAATTTCAGGAACCACTTTCCCACCCACGTCGTTTCCTTCGGCAATCACCAGATGACTGGGGTTGTGAGAGCGGATTGTTTCAAGCGCCTTTTTTGCCACTTCGCGGTATAATTCGCCCGGAATCGGTCCGCGGTCCGAGTGCTGGTCGTTCATGTCTTCGCGGGTGCACGGTTCGTTTACCAAATCGAAACTGATTTGCTTTTGTGTTTTTGCTGCAACCCGTTTTGCCCACATGTTCCACTGAAAATAAAAAGCCTCCTGCGCCGCTTTGTCCTCCCACAAATTGAAAGGTTCGTTGAAAGCTTCATTGGCCATGGTTTTCATAACGGCAGTGGGATAAATCCGGTAAGCCGCAGAAAATGTCCACATTAAACGTGTTGTAAAAACGGCTGATAACGGAGTTTCCGGATTTTTCTTTCCATCGTTTGTAATCAGTCCAGAAAATGCTTTCCGGTGGGTTCGTAAACTTGTGTCACCCAATAATTCAGAATTATCGGTGAGTTCGAACTCAAATTCCCTTTTTAGTTTTTGCCAGTCCACGGTTGTTGAAAGTTTAATGTTCAAAGTTTAATATTGAAAATGCTGTCAGACGGAAGACGATTTCAAAGTTTCGGACTGAAAATAGAAACAAGTCGGCTGTTTCCATTTTTAATTTTTACCTGCCTGCCAATTGTTTTTCGTCGTGTCCCGGGTAGAAAATCCCGGCATCAACACGGATTCGGTCCAATGTTTCAATCAGGTCGAGGCTCATTTGCCAGCTCATCCTGTCGCTTTCAATCCATCCTTTATCAAGGCATTCCATCACGTGAGCCGCTTCGTACTGGTAGCCAAAACCACTGAAATGCGGCGGATTAATCAGCCGTGGCTCTTCGCCATTTTTCATCACAGTAATTTTTGTGGGTGTAAACC
>DYSZ01000193.1 GCA_020726265.1 Draconibacterium orientale | reverse complement strand
ATGATTTTCAGACTGCCATGGATGCATGGTGCGATGGTATTGATTATGCCCGTGAGACAGGCGATTTTTCAACAGCAGCGGATAAAATGAAGATTTCTTTCGAAATAGCTGAAAAACTGAACAAAATCTACTCCCATTTTATAACTCCACACAATATTGAAATTGATAACGATGAACAATCTATCTATCACCCCGGAGGATGGTATAAAAAGTATTTAGCATGGGATAATAAGATTAAAGGTTCGAAATTATCTGTCGTTTTGCCCCGTTTTATGAAAGTTACGCTTGATACTGATAATTCATCATCGGCAACAGGTTTGCAAAAACCTGGAACTTCTGTTGAAAACATTGATGATTGGGATGTTACGATTGTACCTGATGTGAAATTTAAAACCGAACGCCAATTGGCTGCTTTCTTTTATAGAATGGAGATAGATGTACCCTCCGAATTTTCAACCGTCAATAAAATTAGCCTGTACTACCCAAGCATTATTGCCCGGGCTTTACAAATTTGGATTAATGGTGAAGCAGTTCAGTTTGACAATGGAAATTATAAAGATAAAATCTGGAGGGGACATGACTACTTTTGGGATAATTACGACCACCAGCAGGAATTTGATGTTACATCATATATAAAACCAGGGCAGAAAAATACGATTGCTTTTCGTGTGTTTAAAAGCTTTGATCATGGAGGTACTTACGATAGGATCTTTTTACTTGGCAATTAATGACAGTTTGTTTCGACAAACAGACAAATTAATATGAATATTAACTGTAAAAAAAGGAGGTCAAAAATGAGACACAAACGATTAAAATTAAGTGTAGTACTCTTTTTAGGACTTGGTCTGACAGGGTTACAAGCACAAGAAACCTTTAACGCCGCAGGTGGTAATGCTTCTGGAAGCGGAGGCTCGGTGGGCTATTCCATTGGGCAGGTTGTTTACACCACCAATACAGGAACGAATGGGTCTGTAGCTCATGGCGTACAACAACCATTCGAAATTTCGGTAGTAACGGTTATAGAAGAAGCCAAAGGTATAAACCTTTCGGTTTCGGCTTACCCAAATCCAACTACCGATTATCTTACATTGGAAGTGAAAGACTTTAACCTTTCAACTTTAACCTTTCAACTGTATGAAATGAACGGGAAACTTTTACAAAACGAAAAGATTACAGGCAATCGAACAAGCATTGTTATGAGCAACTTTGTTCCTGCCACATATTTTATAAAAGTAATCCAGGAAAACAAAGAAGTAAAAACGTTTAAAATCATTAAAAACTAATCATCATGAAAAAAGTATTTACATTTTTAGTCCCGATGGCTATCGGGATTTTATTTACTGCAACACTTTGGGCACAAAGTCCCGAAAAAATGAGTTATCAGGCTGTAATCCGCAACAGCAGCAGTAATTTGGTAACATCAACTTCTGTTGGTATGCAAATCAGTATCCTGCAAGGTTCGGAAACTGGAACAGTGGTTTACGTAGAAACGCAAACCCCAACAACCAATGCCAATGGTTTGGTAAGTATTGAAATTGGATCAGGAACAGTTGTAAGTGGCGATTTTACTACTATCGACTGGGCAAACGGGCCATATTTCATCCAAACCGAAACTGACCCTGTGGGTGGCACAAGCTATACCATTACAGGGTTAAGCCAATTATTAAGTGTGCCATATGCTTTGCATGCAAAAACTGCTGAAACAGTTACCGGTGGAGCACCCATCGGTGAACACCCCGGCGATATGCTATACTGGAACGACACAGCATGGGTAATTATACCTGCTACTGCAAACGAAGGAGCTACATTGCAAATGATAGATGGCGTACCCACATGGAAAAGCGAGGTAGGCGGTAACTTTGTAATAAACTTTACTACTGGCAAAATCTGGATGGATCGCAACCTTGGCGCTTCACAAGTAGCAACAAGTTTAACAGATGAAGCTTCTTATGGTTATTTGTACCAGTGGGGGCGTGGAACCGACGGGCATCAGAAAATAAACAGCAGCACAACTGCTACTTTAAGCGACAGCGACACTCCTGGGCATGGTAAATTTATAGCTAATAACAACACTGAACCTAAAGACTGGCGCAGCCCACAAAACGATATGCTTTGGAAGGGCGTAAACGGAATCAATAACCCTTGCCCGAGCGGTTACCGTGTACCGACTTATGCAGAATGGACAGAAGAAATTTCAACCTGGAACAGCCAGGATATAGCAGGGGGTTTTGCCTCCAATCTTAAATTGCCAGCCGTCGGACGTCGCTACTGCAATGGTGCGCGCGAACTTGTGGGAGAGCGCGGTAGTTATTGGTCAAGTGACGTGGCTGGTGTGCAAGCTTATTACATGAACTCTGGCCCCGATTTTGCCGGCGAAGGCATTGACCCCCGGACGTACGGATTACCAGTGCGTTGCATTAAGGATTAATTTAGTTATAAAGTTAAAAGTTGAAAGTTTGTACAGTTGTTTTTTTTACTTTATGAACTTTCAACTTTATAAACTTTGCACTTTATAAACTTTCAACTTTATGAATTTTAATTCTTACTATTTCGTATTATTTTTAACTTTTAACTTTATTACCGTTCAACTTCCAACTGCCTTTGGGCAAACCATTACAGGAACATTTCCAAATCTTGCCAACCAACAAATTATACTTACCGGCTTTTCCGGTTTTGATACATACGCGATAGATAGTGTAAAAGCCAATGAAAAAGGTGTCTTTAATCTTTTTTACAGTGAAAAAGATTGTGGAATGGGTTTTTTGTTGGCAGAAGACAATAAACCATTTTTAGTAGTTCTTAGCGGAGAAACGATTAAACTAAAAGGCGAAGCTTTTGGCTTGCCCGAAACCATTGTTATTTTGGAAGGAACTGAAAATAAAATTTTTGAGCAATATGCCTCCGAGTATCTTCGAAGGGAGCAAGCATTGAGTGCGTGGGTGTTTTTAGAAAAAATATATGCAAAAGATTCTCTTTTTGCAGTGCAGGAAACGCCCAAACAAAACATTGCCAACGAAAAAAAACGCATAAATAGCGAAGATAGCTTGTTCCTGGCTTCATTGCCATCAAATACTTATGTAAGTTTTTATTTGCCACTTCGCAAATTAGTGAATTCGGTTTCTGCCATCGCGCAATACCGCACCGAGGAAATACCGGCTGCCATTGCATCGTTCCGCAAAATAGATTATACCGACTCTCGTTTACAGAAAAGCGGTTTATTTACTGATATAATCGAAAGCCATTTTTGGTTGATAGAGAATAGCGGACATACAACTATGTATAGTGAAATGAATAAATCCATAGATATATTAGTTGAAAACCTTTTACCGACCGAACAAAAATTAAATGATATAACAGAATATTTATTCAAATTTTTTGAAAAACGCAGTTTGTTTCCAGCATCAGAATATTTGGCATTAAAATTACTCAATGAACAGGATTGTACCATCAATAATGACTTTGCTGCTCAACTGGAAAGTTACAAAGCGATGAGAAAAGGAAATATTGCACCTGATTTTGACTTCAAAAAAGACATATTAGCACCCAGCTACGAACCTACTAAACTGCCAAAAAAACTTACGGATTTAGAAAATAAATACATTGTAGTGATATTCGGTGCAAGTTGGTGTCCGCAATGCCCGCAGGAGCTTTCAAAGATTTCAGGGCTTTACAAAAAATGGAAAAAACAAGGTGTTGAAGTTGTATTTGTTTCATTAGATGATAATGAAACAATATTTAAAAAATTTGCCGGAGTATTTCCATTTATTAACATCTGCGATTATCAAAAATGGGAAAGCCAAATTGTACAAAAATATCATGTATTTGCCACCCCAACCATATATTTGCTTGATGATAAACTAAAGATTTTGCTTCGTCCTAATTCTGTAAGTCAATTAGATGCATGGGTAGATTGGTATTTAGTACAAGGAAATAAATAACCTAAAAATTAAGCGGCAATGAAAATTTTATCACTTACGTGCTTTCTTTGTATTTATTATTGTTTATTATCGGCACAGGACATCACTATAACCTTTACAACCAAATCAGATACTGTAAAAATTGATAGTGTTTTGGCAACGAACCTGAAGACAAGGAAAACGGTAAGACTTCTGGAAGGAGATTCTCTTTTATTGGTAAAAACATCAACAAGTCTGAATCAATTAAAGAGTAATCCTGAAATTGGGTACATTTACCCAAACCCAACCGTTGAAGATGCAAACTTTTGTGTTTCAGTAAATAAAAACGAAAAAGTGGATATAAGATTATACAACTCCAACGGACAGATGTTGGTGAATGAAAAACAAAATCTTATGCAGGGAACTCATCGCTTTATGTTAAAATTCCCCGTTGCAGGAATATATTATCTTTCCTTACTAAGAGGTGAATCGATTTTTGGTTTTAAAGCTGTTTATACTGGACAAAATACGACCAAAAGTTCAGTTTTATATTTAGGAGGTGATGAAATTTATCCTCAAACACCTGCAAATCAATTTAAAAACGCGACAACAGATAACTCACTTGTTTATACTGAGGGTGATGTGATTCTGTATTCCTGTCATTCGGGTTTGAATACAACCATTATCTCCGATGTCCCAACTCAGTCAAAAAGCATTACTGTTGAATTTGTAAAGTGCATGGATTATGACCAAAGAAATTATAAAACTGTTAAAATAGGTAATCAAACCTGGATGGCCGAAAACTTGGCTTACCTGCCCGACATACAACTGACAACTTCCGAAAGTTACACCGAGCCCCGCTATTATGTTTATGGGTACACCGGCAGCGATGTGGCTACAGCCAAACAACACCCCAATTATAAAGCTTATGGTGTTTTGTACAACTGGCATGCTGCCAAATCCGCCTGCCCAACTGGCTGGCACCTTCCCTCTGATGACGAGTGGAAACAACTGGAAATGGCTCTTGGTATGACACAGGCACAAGCTGATGGTACCGGTTGGCGTAAAACCAACCAGGGGAAACAAATGAAAGCAACCAGAGGCTGGTATAACAACGGCAATGGAACAAATACAAGCGGTTTTTCTGCACTTCCGGGCGGCTACTTATACGGCAGTGGAAGTTTTGGCGACATTGGGAGCTACGGTCGCTGGTGGGGTTCTACGGAGAGTTCAGCAGATTACGTATGGGGCAGGCGTCTGCTCTACGAGTTCAGTACTGTCTTCAGGGACGGCCACCGCAAGAAGTGTGGCTTTTCGGTTCGTTGCGTGATGGATTGATTTAAATCTTATAAATTTAAAAAGCACAGTAATTTTTAATACTTATAAAATCATGTTATCAATAAAGAAACAAATAGCATTTTTTACTATTCTGATTCCGCTTTTTACGTTTGCTCAGGATGAAGACCTAAACGTGCTTGGGAACAGTCAAAAATTTGAGAATACCAAAAGCAGTCTGTTTAATCATTACTCCGAAAAGGCATTTTATTTCCTCGATAAAAGGGAAAAAGAAATAGCTCAGTTAAAAACGATTGGCGATTGGCAGGAACGACAACAAAAAGTGAAGGAAATTCTGGATAAAACAGTTGGTCCTTTTCCTGAGAAAACTCCTTTAAATGGCGTAATTACTGGAACAATTCAAAAGCCAGGATATCGGATTGAGAAAATCGTGTTTGAATCACAACCTCAGTTTTACGTAACCTCGGCAATGTTTATTCCCAAAAACCTGAAAGAAAAAACTGCTGCCATAATTTTTACCAGCGGGCATGCACAGGAGGCATTTCGCTGGCCCGATTATCAGCAGGTAATTTTAAATTTTGTTGAAAAAGGCTTTATTGTTTTTGCTTTCGACCCCATCGGGCAAGGCGAAAGGGTTCAATATTGGAACAATGAAATGCAAAAATCGGATGTGGGTGATGCTGTATTTGAACATTCGTATGTGGGTGCGCAATGTATTTTAACCGGTAGTTCGCTGGCACGATACATGATTTGGGACGGAATCCGTGCTGTTGATTATCTGCTGACACGCGTCGAGGTTGACCCGTTGCGAATCGGTATTACCGGTCATTCAGGCGGCGGAACACAAGCCGCATATATCGCAGCTTTCGACGAACGGATTTATGCAGTGGCGCCAGAGTGTTATATTACCAGTACGAAAAGGCTTTGGGAAGGAGTTGGCCCGCAGGATGCTGAACAAAATCTGTTTCACGGAATTGCCAACGGCATCGACATGGCCGACCTGCTTGAAATACGTGCGCCAAAACCGGCACTGCAAATTACCACAACCAGGGATTTTTTCCCGATT
>DYSZ01000192.1 GCA_020726265.1 Draconibacterium orientale | reverse complement strand
TATTCCATTGCCCAAAAGTAAAGCCCATAAACAAACTAACAGAAAATATTTATTCTCTGAATTGTTGTAGTTTAATTGTTTTTTTTTCGCCTTTAAAATTTAAATTTGCTCGGCTGAACATTACCTGATTATGAAATACAAACTCCTCTTCATTTTATCAATTGCAGTCATGATGGTTGTAAACTCCGGCGCACAAGACTTGGAATATAAACTATCTGACGATTCGTTAGTAAACCGCTATGCGAGTTACAATCGTGTATATTATGCTACCCGCACCGGTTTGAAACCTAAAATCGACGGTGTTCTTGACGATGAATGCTGGAAAACAGTGGGTTCATGGGATGGTGAATTTGTCCAGCAGCAGCCTTATCAGGCCAAAGCACCTTCACAGCAAACCGAAATAAAAATTCTTTACGACGATAAGTATCTGTATTTCGGTCTGATTTGTTACGACAACGAACCTGAAAAGATGAATCCAATCCTCGGACGCAGAGATGTGAATAACGGCGATATGGCTGGTATTGCACTTGATAGTTACAACGATAATCAGACAGCTTTCGAATTTAATGTTACGGCAGCAGGCCAGAAAGTTGATTTGTTGCACATGGGCGAATATGGCTGGGATTTTAACTGGAATGCTGTTTGGGATGGAAAATCATCGGTTGGCGATTCGGCCTGGTATGCCGAAATGCGGGTGCCATTCACCCAGCTGCGATTTGCCAAAGCCGAAGAGCAGGTTTGGGGAATGCATATCTGGCGGTGGACATACCGACTAAAAGAAGAGTCGCAATGGAAGTTGATACCCATTGATGCACCGGCTATGGTTTATATTTTTGGCGAATTACGCGGAATCAAAGACATTCCGTACAAAAGAAATTTTGAAATAATGCCTTATGCAAAAGCCAAATACATTACCAACTCGGAAAACAATCAGATTTTTGGTGGAGGACTCGATGGTAAACTTGGCGTTACATCCGATTTTAATCTCGATTATACTTTTAACCCCGATTTCGGGCAGGTTGAAGCCGACCCATCAGTTCTAAACCTGACTTCATACGAAGTTTTTTATGAAGAAAAAAGACCATTCTTTCTTGAAGGAAACAATATTCTGGAATATAATAACGAGCATGATATGCTTTATTACTCGCGCCGAATTGGTCATGCACCAACCTATGAACCCGAAACCGGCGAAAACGAAACATTGTCGATGCCTGATAATACTTCAATCATCAGTGCTTTGAAACTTACCGGAAAAAACAAAAAGGGTTTGTCGCTTGGGGTGGTAAACAGCATGACGGCACGCGAAAATGCAACAATTGAATCGAATGAAACAGCATCGAAAATTGCAGTTGAACCGTTTACCAATTATTTTATTGGCAGGGTAAAACAGGATTTTAACAAAGGGCAATCTACAGTTGGCGGAATTATTACGTCAACTATCAGAAATATAAAAGACGAACAACTCGAATTTATGCCCGATAATGCAACTGTTGGCGGACTTGATTTTGAGCACAACTGGCTGAATCGCAAATATTTTATCAATGCAAAAACATTTTATTCAAGACTGAACGGAACCCAGGAGGCAATATCGAAACTGCAAAAATCGGCAGTGCACCTGTACCAGCGTGAGGATGCAAAGCATCTCGAATTCGACCCCGAATTAACAACCCTTGATGGTTGGGGAGGAGCTTTCAGTGGTGGCAAGCGAAGTGGAAAATTAAGGGCAGTTGCTGGTTTGAGCTGGCGCTCGCCGGGAATTGATATGAATGATGTTGGGTACCTGCGTCAGGCAGATTATATAAAACAGGATTTGCAGTTTGTATATAATGTAAACAGGCCCAAAGGAATTTTAAACAGTTATTATGTCTCTCTCGATCAACGCCATCACTGGAGTTATGGTGGTGAAAACCTGATGGATGAACTTGATTCTCACGCACGTTTTGTGTTTAAAAACCTTTGGATTGCGCATATCGATTTTGATAATACTTTCAATCATTTGGATACCCGCCAGTTAAGGGGTGGTTCAGCGTTGAGGATTGATAACAGTACAAGTCCCGAATTTTTTATTCAAACCAACAGCAGTAAAAAACTGATGGTTGCAAGCGGCGTTGAATGGATCAGATATGGCGACAAAATCAGTAATGGTTTTGAATATGATTTCGATATTATTTGGCAACTCAGTAACCGTTTTATTATTGAATCAAGCACCGAATTTGCTGACGAAATATATTATCATCAATACATAAAACAAAAAACAGTTGAAAATAAAAAAGAATATGTAATTGGAAAGATTAACAGACAGACGCTGTTTACAACTTTGCGGCTTGAGTATTTTATCACACCCGAACTTTCACTTCAATATTACGGAAGTCCTTATGCATCAACCGGAAAATATAACGATTACAGAAAAGTGAATATTTCACACTCAAAAGATTTGCAGGAAAGATATTCGCCCTTGTTTATCGATAAAAATAATGGGAACCCGATTCTTGTTGACGAAAACAATAACCAATTGCTCGAATTTGCCACTGAAAATCCCGACTTCGATTACCAGGAGTTTAACTCAAACTTTGTGTTACGCTGGGAATATAAAACAGGCTCTACTTTCTATTTTGTTTGGACCAATAGCATCAGTAATTCTACAAACGAATACAATCCTTCCATTTTCGACAGCATGAAAGACATTGGCAAGGGAACATCACAAAATGCATTCATGGTAAAATTCAGCTACTGGTTTTCACTATAGCTAAACCTCTATCTTTGCCGGCATGAAACTGGCAGCATATCTACCATACTACAACCGAAACCTGCACCTTGCCCTTCCTGTGGTTATTTCACAAATCGGGCAGGTAAGTGTTTCGCTTGTCGATAATATGATGGTGGGGCATGTGGGAACCACTGAACTGGCAGCGGCTTCGTTTGCCAACAGCGTGTTTATTAACGGAATGGTTTTCGGGATGGGTATAACTTTTGGAATGACCCCGCTCATCGGAAAAGCTTATGGAAAGAAAAACATGCCGGAAGCACTGATGTGGCTCAAAAATGGTGTTTTCACACACACTATTTCGTCAGTTATACTTTTTGCGGTTATGCTTGCGGTTTATTTCTGGCTCCCGAAAATGGGACAAACTCCCGAAGTTACAGCACTTGCCGGCCCTTACTATCTTATACTTTGTGCATCGTATATTCCATTTATGTTGTTTTTTACAATGAAACAATTTTTTGAGGGCCTTGGAAACACCCGAATGGCAATGAAAATAACAATTACAGCCAATTTGCTGAACATTGTTTTTAATTACGTTTTCATTTACGGGAAGTTTGGATTTCCGGAAATGGGGCTCAATGGTGCTGGAATAGGAACATTAATTTCACGGTTGGCAATGCCATTGATGTTTATTTATTTTATTGTGAAAAAACCTTTGTTTCTGAACTATTTTTCAGAAGCACATAAACTGAAAATCGAACGCGAAAAAATTATTTCGTTGTTGCGAATTGGCATTCCAATCGCTTTTCAAATCATTGTCGAGGTAATTGCTTTCAGCATTGGAGCAATTATGATGGGTTGGTTTGGTGAGGTAAAACTGGCTGCACATCAGGTTGCAATTGGTCTGGCAACTTTCTCTTACATGATTTCGCTGGGTGTTTCGCAGGCCAACACAATCAGGGTTAGTCATCAAATGGGGCTGCATGATTATCATGCATTGAAAATGGCAGCGTATGCTTCAACTCACCTCGTTTTGGTTTTTATGTCGGTAATGGGTGTTGTTTTTATTATTACCCGTAACTTTTTGCCCTTTCTTTTCACCACCGATACTGAAGTGATTTCCATTGCAGCAGGCTTGCTGATTATAGCCGCAATCTTTCAGGTTTTCGATGGTTTGCAGGTGGTAATGCTTAGTACATTGCGTGGAATGTCGGATGTTAAAATTCCTATGTTCATGGCCATATTTGCTTATCTGTTTGTTGGAATTCCAATCAGTTATTTCTTCGCATTTGTATTGAAAACCGGCCCGGTTGGGATTTGGTACGGATATCTGGCGGGGTTAGGAATTTCAGGTATCATGTTTTATATGCGGTTCAGATATAACCTGAAAAAAAGGGTATAAAAAAAGGGTTATCTTTTGTCCGATAACCCGATAGTTCATTGCATAGTTTAGTTAGACAGAAAATTTGTTTAATAGAGAAAAGGTAGAATATTCAATATGTTGTTTGTTTTTTATTTTGCCTGACGAATATAGTATAAATTCAGGTTACAAAAGTGGGTATATTAAAAAATTATTAATGTTTGTTAAGAACTCTAAAATCGGGGTTTTATAAACGTTTGATAATAAAGACTTAGGAATTTTCAAATATGTTTTCAAATATATTTTTTATCAGCAAAAAACACAAAATGAAACAGGTTGTTTTAACAGGAATCAGGCAAATGGCTCTGATACAAACGTTTGTTCCGGCAATTAAAAGTGAAACCGAGGTGAAAATTAAACTCGCTTCCATTGGCGTTTGTGGTTCCGATATTCATTATTACGCCGAAGGAAAAATAGGAGCACAGGTTGTTCAGTACCCATTTCCTGTTGGCCACGAGTGTTCAGGTTATATCACTGAAATGGGGGTAGAAGTAAAAGATGTAAAGGTTGGCGACCTGGTGGTGGTTGACCCATCTGTTCATTGTGGGTATTGCGACCAGTGTCTTGCTGGACGACCTCACACTTGCAGGAATAATAAGTTTCTGGGTTGCCCTGGACAACTTGATGGTTGTCTTGCTGAATACATTGTATTGCCATCGTTTACCTGTTTCCCCGTTACCGGGAAAATGACGCCTGTTCAGGCCGCACTGATTGAACCGTTGACCATCGGCGTGTATTCGGTTAAACTTGCCGGAATTATGAATAAAAATATTGATGCGGCTATTTTCGGTTCAGGCCCGATTGGATTGAGCATTCTGATGAAACTTTTGGCTGATGAACTTAAAAATATCACAGTGATTGAGCCGCTGGATTACCGCTTAAAAAAGGCAACTGAAGTGGGAGCGAAGTATCTGATTAATCCTGATAATGAAGATGTGGAAGCCATCGTTAAAAGAAATAATGAACTTCTGATAGATTTGGTTTTCGAGGCCAGCGGCCAGCAGGAAGCCGTTACAAATGCGGTTAAAATTCTCAAACCCGGTGGCAAACTGGTGCTGGTTGGCATTCCTCCGTCGGCAAAATATACTTTCGATATGGATTTAATGCGACGCAAAGAACTGACTGTTATCAATGTCCGCCGTCAGAATCACTGTGTTGAAGAAGCTATTGAACTTGTGGTTTCGGGTAAAATTGATGTTGAAAAAATGGTCACCCATCATTTTTCGCTCGAAGAAACCCCGAAAGCTTTTGAAATTGTGGAAGGTTACAAAGATGGGGCAATCAAGGCAATGATAAACCTGTAAAGAGTTACGGGATACGGGATACGGGTTACAGGTTGGGTATGATTTACTGATATACGATTTACCATTTGGTTAGGCTACCTGTTTACCTCCTCCCGAATGCCTCAGAAACCCATTTACTCTTTCACTCAGAAACCCAATCACTCATTTACAAACATGGTGCGCAAGTAATTTCTGTACATCGTAAACATTTACCGATTTGTTGAATTGTTTTACAATGCTGGGTTGATGGTCGCCCGAAATCCAGATTTTGAGTTCTGCATCCAGTTCAAAAGTACCGGCTGTTTCAACACTGAAACGCGAAATACTTTTGTACGACACCGATTTGTACTCGGTTTTGTTGCCGGTAATTCCCTGTTTGTTAATGGTAATCAATCGTTTTGTGGTGAAAACAAAAGTGTCGCGAATGAGTTTGAACCCCAGTTCAATTTCTTCATCATCGGTCAGAAGCTGAACGTATTTATTCTTAAGTTCCTCGGGGTTAACCGCCCCCGCATTTCCTAAAAGCGCTGAAAAAAGTCCCATGTCGGTATTAGTTTAAATTTTTAAAATCATCTGGTGCCTGAATCATCCAGGCAAATTAAAAAACGGGTTTAACAAAAATCAAAATTACAGGTAAAATGCCGCAGTTGCTTTGGCTGAATGGTAATTTTCATGCCTTTCAGTGTATTTTTTCTTTTATTGATTTCAGTGAGCGATTCAATCACATAATCGATATGCGATTGCGTGTAAACCCTGCGCGGAATGGCCAGCCGCACCAAATCCATAGCCGCTGGAACTTCGGTTCCATCCGGATGCAGTCCGAACATCACAGTGCCAATTTCGCAGGCACGGATTCCCGAATCGAGGTACATTTCAACCGCCAGCGATTGCCCCGGGTATTGTAGT
>DYSZ01000191.1 GCA_020726265.1 Draconibacterium orientale | reverse complement strand
CGGCTTTTTTGAATGATGTTGATGGCTTTGAGGTGGCCCAGCAAAAGATGAAACAGGAATCCGGCAGTTCCTATCAGGTACAATCCAAACAAATAATGGTACCACTCAAAAACAAATGCGGGTTGTACCATTTCTCCGGTAGCAGGCGCCAGATATGCAAAACTGTTTGCATCGAAATTTACAGGTTCGATATATTTTACCGTGGTAAAAGTAATCAGCGGAATTACAAAACTCAGCGCCAGCGAAACCGGCAAATAAATGCGGTTAAACGTAAAATGTTTCTGGTTTTGGAAAAGCAGCAGAAAAGCGATGTAAAAAGCTCCGGCAGCAAACGCAGCCTTCGCGATATAAATAAGGTAAGTTTCCATTATTCCTGTTCTTTAATCAGTTTTATCAACTCTTCCAGCTCGGCGGGTGACAAACCTTTTTCCTTTACAAAAAAGGCAACTGCGCTTTTGTACGAGTTGTCGAAATAATCGCTCACCACCTGTTTCATAAAGGTTGTGCGGTACTCCTCCTTTGTCATCAGCGGAAAATATTCGTAGGTATTTCCGTACTGGGTGAACCCGATAATTCCTTTGTCTTGCAGTAACCGCACCAGCGACGAAACCGTGTTGTAATGCGGTTTTGGGTCGTCGTACTCCTCAACAATATCTTTTACAAAAGCTTTTCCCAGCTTCCAGAGGATTTTCATTACCTCCTCTTCTTTTCGCGTTAGTTTTTTCATTTTTTAGACTTTTAGATTTGAGTAGTGAGTCGTGAGAACCTGAAAACCGTACTCACGACTCAGTACTGATTTATCTTTTTTAAGATTTTAGTAGCGAGTAGTGAGACTTGAGAATCATACTTATTACTCATTACTTTGTACTGACTTTTCTATTCTCAACAAACATAAAACTGATTCTTCAGTTTTGCAACTGTTTTTTCAGTTTATTAACTGATATTTCAGTTAAAGAATGTGAATACGAAAAATACCATCCGAAAGTGGCATTCATTTAAACTAAAAATGCATGGAAAAAAAAGCTCTCCTTTTAGACCACTGCTGTTTTGACTTTATCCATTGATAAATAAATTAATCCCAAATTTCAAAATACCTATGAAATCTGAATTAATTTGACTGTTTTTATTTTCATTTATTAATTGCATCTCCTAAATTTGTTGCGAATCATTAAAATAACCAATAACCTTTACATTTATGAACGAACAAAACTATCAGCCAACAGGAACACCACCACCTAACTACCTGGTTTTTGCTATTCTTACAACAATTTTCTGTTGCCAGATACTTGGCATTGTATCTATTGTTTTTGCCGCACAAGTGAATTCGCGCTGGAACTCAGGCGATATTGCAGGTGCAAACGATGCGAGTAAAAATGCCAAATTGTGGGCCTGGTTAGCATTTGGCAGTGGAATTTTGGTTGCCGTTGTTGCTGCAATTCTTGCTGTTTTGGGCGTGTTTGCCGGAATTATGAGCGGTGCTGATTTTTAGAAGAAGCCCTCCCTGACCTCCCCGAGGGGAGGAATAAGAAACAATAAAGGGAGTAGCATCTATCAACAAATTGTAAATGAAGAAATTTTTAAATACAGGACTGCTTATCGTTTTTACAGGATTAGCAGTCCTTTTTTTTCTGCTCGACCCCGCCAAACACGAGATTTTTCCACGTTGTGTTTTTAATTCAATCACAGGTTATTATTGCCCGGGATGCGGTTCGCAGCGGGCCATTCACAGTTTGCTACACCTCGATTTTGCCGGAGTGGTGAGCTACAATTTTCTTTTTATCCCCGCTTTTCTGCTTATTTATTATCATTATATGCACCCTGTTTTCAACCGGGTTTTTGGCTGGAAGTTGCCCAATGTTTTCTATTTCAGCAGTACGCCCTGGATAATTTTTGGAGTGATTGTGCTTTTCTGGATTCTCCGGAATATTCCGGTTTACCCGTTCTCCGTATTGGCACCGGGCTAAGAAAGTTATTTGATGCTGGATCCTTGATACTTGATTCAAAAATGGATACCGAATGCCGGAATGACTGCCAACTGCCAACTGCTGCTTGATGCTGGATAATGTTTAGGTCGCTGGTTAAAATTTAAACGACCTAAATTGATACCCCTTTTCTGCGAATGTTTTGATTAACTCATCCAGTTTCAGGTAAAACTTGTCTGTTCTTGCATCTTCTGTTCCGGGGTGAATCAGCAAAATGGAGCCATTTAAACCTTCCGGGTTTTTTGCCTCAAAATCCATCAGCCAATTCATGAGTTGTTCCGACGATTTATAGTTGGGCATTTCAGGCGTGGTGTAATCGGCGTTGGTGCGTGTGCCAGGCGTGAAATTTACAAGAATAAGCCCCAGCTCTCGGCACCAATTTGCTATTTCGTTGTTGTAGCATTCGTACGGAGGAAGAAAGAACCTCGCATTCTCAGGAGTTACTCCGAACTTCTGCAACTCCGAAAAATTCGCTTTCAGGTCGGCCTGAAATACTTCTTTTGAAACCAGCGTAGAATCGAGTTTTTGCCAATCGCAATACAATAAATGCTTGTCGGAATGAGCGCCAACAAAATGCCCCCGTTTGATAATTTTTTTTGTAATATTCTCGAATTCAGGATTTCTCAGAAAGTTTCCTGTAAAAAAGAATGAGCCTTTTATCTTGTTTTCCCTCAAAGAATTAAGAACGTGTTCACCTCCTTCAAACCTTTCGTCGGCACTAAAAACGAGGTAAATCACGTTCTTTTGCCGATTTATCCTGATGGTGGCGCCTTCGCTGTCTTTCGTCGTTGCAGAAACAGAAGTTTTCCGGCCTTCGTTTTCAAGTGCAGCAAGATAAAAACTGAGGCTGGCAGTGCCATCCATGGTTGGTTCGTTGGTAGAATAATCACCAATATCGTCGTGATATACAGCTTTCCCGTGGTTAAATTCAGCGTATTCATCGGGATCGAGCAAAGTAATCCCGAGGAGGCTTTTGTTTGTTTCGGCGGCAATCGGTCCGTCCACCAACCCGCCGGGTGTGGTTTCGCCCCGTAGAACGGCATAAGATGAATGTGGTTTCATTGGCGAATCGGTAACTCCCGGAAGTCCGCAAATCATCGCCGTTCCCCATGGATTGCAACCGAAAAGCCAGTCGCGGAGGGCAGCTTCCATTTCGGCAAATTTTAAATCGCCTGTGTGTTCGCGATACAATCGCGCCTGCGTAATTGCCCCAGCCAGTAAATTGTTGGAGCACCAGATAAAGGGCAATCCGTGAAAAAACGGGTCGTTTTTACCACGTTCAAAAAGCAGGTTTAACCCATCGGCATAAAAACCGGCAGCCGGTTTTTCACTGTTTTCAATCTGTAAATAATGCCCGAGATTGACAAACGGGTAGCTTTGGTAGTGACGGGCAGTTCCGTCTTTTATCCAAGGCGAAACAGGTTCCTGATTCGCCCAATAATTTGCTTCTTTCAGAAAATCCGGGTCGCCTGTAAGTTGATAAAGCTGTGCGGCAGCAAGTTCAAAGTCGTCGGCAAAATTGCTTTCCTCATAAAAATAGGGCGAAACGTTGCTGGCTGTCTGACAATAGCCTGTGTCGGAAAGTGCAAATTCCCAGGCTTCAAGCGCCTTTTGTTTCATTGTCGAAGCAAATTCAACATCCGATTTTTCAAATATTTCAGCACCCAAAGCAAAACCCGAGGCAAACTTGCCAGCAATGGAAGAAACGCCTGTCGATTGATTTTTATATTTCGAAAGTCCCTGCGGTTTTCCTGTAACAAAATAAACCGGCCTGTATTCGCCCAAACCATAGTTAGCTTTGTCGCCAACAGGCAAACGAAAACCAACGTGGTCGCGGTCGTCGGCAATCTGGTTGTACATTTCGCCAGGCGCCGGGTTCATTTTCAGCATCCATTCCAATCCCCATTTTATTTCATCCAGAACATCGGCAACACCATTACTTCCCGGCAAACCATTTTCACCAAATTTATCGCTGTAAATTTCAGGAAAATGCTGGTATGCAAACATCATCTGATAAACCGTGTTGATGGAAGTTGTGGAATATTGCAAATAATCGGTGGCGTCATGCCAGCCACCTGTAACATCGATAAACTGCCCGGTTTTGTTTGGATGGTCAACAATAATTCCGTCGTGCGTGTGACACGAGTCATTTAAATACGGATTGAAACCGCACCGTTGCTGACGCAGGTAATTTAGTATGAAATCAGCAGTTCCCTCATAAACATCATTGTCAATGCTGAAATTTGGCGAGCGGGTTGTTCCAGCCTGGATATAATAGCCACCCGGAGCTTCGAGTTTTGAAAAGTCGAGACGAAAAGCTGATTTCATTCCCCAGTTTTCAGCAGGTTTGGCAATCGTTTTACCAGCAAAAACAATTTTTCCACTTAGCGCCTGATGAACTGTAAACTCTTTAACATCAATTTTATCCGAAGAAATAAAAACTGCCACTTTCACCGATTGCGGGAGATATCCAAGTTGGTTAATACGAATTACTTCAACAGCATTAGCTTTTGAAACAAACGTTACAAACATCAAAACAATGAACACTAAAAAACTTGTCTTCATTAAATCAGGTTTAATCGTTTAAACAAATCCCGGAAAACTTTTCATATCAGATATTTATTGGCTTAAAAAAGATTGAAACCACAGGCCTGAGTCCTTAACAATTCGTTTTTGATTTTGAATATCGTTATATACAATTCCGTACCGCATTTTATATCCTTCGGCCCATTCAAAATTATCGATAAAGGTCCATGCAAAGTATCCGTTAACAGGGATTCCATTTTGTTTTGCTTTTAAAATCTGCGACAAATATTGCTGAAAGTATTGAACCCGCATCGGATCGTGCACGTTTTCTCCGGTTACATTATCGTAAAAAGCAGCTCCGTTTTCCGAAATCATAAATTCTTTCACAGGGTATTTTGCAAAACGTTGGAGGATTTTAAAAATTCCTTCAGGATAAACTTCCCATCCCATATCGGTAAACTGCACATCGTTATAATCCGGTTTATCGTTTTTGGCCCGGATAAAAGGAATCAGGGAAGGTTTCCCGATAATTCTGAAATAATTCTGCAACCCGATAAAGTCAAAATCGAATTTAAGCTTTTCAAGGTCGCCGGGCTGTATAAATTTCTCCATCTTTTTTAGAAATGGCAACGTATCGGTGGGGTAACCCAACCCCAGCACAGGTTCAATAAACAACCGGTTTATCAGCGCATCGAGCCTTTCAGAAGCCTTGTGAAATTTTGGTTTTGACTTTTTTACATCAATCCAGGAACAGGAAAATGTGGTGCCGATGTTTGCCTGTTTTACATTTTCACGAATTATCCGGCCACCGGCGGATTGGCACAGCGCGGCATGATGCACCGATGCCAGAAATTTATTGATGCTTTTGTAACCCGGAGCATGAATTCCGGCCAAATATCCCAGACTTGTAAAAGAAAGGGGTTCGTTCAAAACCATCCAGTTTTTCACGCGATCTCCAAAATGAAGGGTACAAATTCGTGAATATTCACTAAACCAGTTAACCACTTCCCTGTTTGCCCAACCTCCTTTTTCTTCGAGCGTCTGGGGCAGATCCCAGTGATAAAGGCAAATCCAGGGTTCGATTCCTAACTCAAGACATGTATCAATAATCTGGTTATAAAAATCAATTCCCTTTCTGTTTATCGTTCCGGTGCCTTCAGGCAGAATTCTCGACCAAGCAATTGAAAATCGGAAAGCACCAAAATTTAAACTTTTCAACAGAGCCAGATCTTCACGGTATTTGTGGTAAAAGTCGCATGAAACATCGCCATCTGACCGGTCTTTTATTTTCCTCTTTGTGTGTGAGAAATCGTCCCATATTGAAAGGCCTTTGCCATCAACATTGAAAGCACCTTCAATCTGATAGGCGCCGGTTGCCGCACCCCAAATAAAATTACTCCCAAACAATTTTGCAGCAAGCGCTTCAGCATTTCTATCTGCAAATAATTTGCCTGGAGAAAGCAATAAACCTGAAATTGACGTTCCAAGAAGACTTAAAAACTGTGCGCGTGTAATCATCATTTTTCAAATTGGCTGAATTTAATAATTCTGGCTTTTCAAATTGTTTTGCATTGTTACATTATTATGAAAAAACAAAAAAGGACTAAACTGTATTACTACAATTTAACCCTTTTAAAAGTCGGCCTGCAGGGACTCGAACCCTGGGCCCGTTGATTAAGAGTCAACTGCTCTACCAGCTGAGCTACAGGCCGAAAAATATTGCGGCAAAAATAAGTTTTATTTTTAATAAGAAATCATTGGTGTCCGGTTAAATTTAAGAGATTCCTCGCTACGCATCGGAATGACAGGTTCTTGCTTACTTTCGCATTTGAGAGGGGTGGTTTTGCGGCGAAGCCGCAAAACCACCCCTCTCAAATGC
>DYSZ01000190.1 GCA_020726265.1 Draconibacterium orientale | reverse complement strand
CAAACAGGTTTGAACTCTGGAAGGTTGAACCTCCGTCTTTCGAATAGGTGATTGTTCCTGTGCCGCCGGTGGCAGTTACAGTAATTGTGCCGTTTGAGCTGCCGTTGTCGGCAGTGGTGGATGTGCTTAAGATTTCAAGGTCGGCCGGGTCAGTGAGCACAACGGGATTCGAGGCCCAAGTTACGGTAATCCCGTCTTCGTCTTTTACTTTAATGTTGTAGTTACCAGCCAACAGCCCATTAATTGGGTTAAAGTCAATCCACAATGCACCATTGTCAATGGTATATTGCAAGTCGCCAGTTCCTCCGCTGGCATTAATTGTAATTGAACCGGTTTCAGTCTGATAACAGGTTGGGTCGGTTTTATCCACACTGCTTATCACCAAAGGGGTATATGTACTGCAATCGCTGGTAAAGGCAGTGCCTTCGTCAATAACGGTCCAGTGGGCACGAGCATAGGCAACATCGCTTACACTAATGCAACGCAAATTGCTGTTTCCAGCGGCATAGAAGGTTGCGATTGCACTGTTGTTGCCATTGCGTACATCGAGGCTGGTAAGCAGATTATCGCTGCAATCAAAATAAGTTAAATGGGTAAGGTTGCTTACATTTAGTGTAAGTAGCTGGTTAAACCGGCAATCTAACCTCGTGATATTTACAAATGCTTCAATCCCCGTTAAATCGGCAATTGAGTAACCTGCAACAACAATTGAGTTGGTGTATGCCTGGGCCTCGGCCACCTGGATTTCGCTGTCGCCATTGGTATTTATCGATACATCGCTTACAAGACGTGCCTTGAAATTGGCATCGGGAATTGTTACGATGGGTTGCAGTGTAAGTTCAACATTTTCGGTTACATTGGCATCCACAGTAATCGAGCTGACCAAATCGTCGTACCCACCTTTTGTAACAGTGTAGGCAAAAGTTCCTGCCGGAGTAATAACCTCAACTTCTCCATTGCTGTCGGTGAGGTAATCACTTCCGTTGAAATGAACGTTTGCCCCGGTAAGCGGAGAGGTTCCATCGGTAACGGCAAATGTAACCGTATAGAGGGTACACCCGGAGCTAAAGGTGGCCCAGGAGTCTTTAAATATCCAATTGGCATTGGCGTAGGCCACATCGCTTACACTGATACAGATCAAACCCGGGTTATTACCGGCACGAAAGCGGATTGTTGAAATATTTGAATTGTTACCGTTCCGTATATCCAACAATGTCAGCGCATTATCATTGCAATAAAGTTTGTAAAGTATTGTATTTGTGCGCAAGTCGAGCGAGCCAATTTGATTGGTTTCGCAACGGAGTTCGGTAAGTAAGGTATTGGCACTTACATCGAGATTAGTAAGCTGATTTGAATAACAGCTTAGAATACCTAAACTGGTTAATGGAGAAACATCTATTGAGCTGAGGTTATTATTGCTGCATGTTACCGATGTTAACCATACATTATTGGGGCTAAACGGCAGCGAGGTCAATTGGTTGTTATAACAATTCAGGGTTGTACAACTATAAAGGTCGTCCAAATCGAGCGAAGTAATTTGGTTGTTGGCACAGTTCAGTGAATTTATTTCATATTTATCAGTGAGGTTTAACGAAGGGATTGCGTTGTCCGAACAATCGAGGGTTTCCAACTGAACATTATAAGTGATATCCAGTGCAGTTAACAGGTTGCCGCTGCAATCCAACGTCAGAAGATTTTCTGAATCGGTGATATTAAAACTTGTCAACTGGTTGTTTTCGCAGTTAAGTGTTTGCAGAGAGACGGTGCTTGCCAAATTAAGGCTCGTCAGTGCATTGTCACTTACATCGAGCATGGTTAAGAAATTCCGGTTACTCAGGTCAAGCCCGGTGATTTGATTTCGCGCAACGCTCAATATTTGTAATTGCGACAATCCACCTATATTAATCGATGTGAGGTTGTTATTATTGATGTATATCGACCTCAGGTGGGTATTCTGGCTAAAATCGGCTTCTTCAATCAGGTTTCCCCCTAAGTCAATCTTGGTTATATTAATGAATGCTTCAAGCCCGGTTAAGTCGGTTATGTTTTTATTAGTCAGAACTCCTTCCAAAATCAAATCTGTAACATCTTCGGCTTCGGAAAATGAAATACAACCATTGACATCATCGTCTATGGTTGCATTGCTTATAAGAGCATTATAAAAGTTGACATCGGGTATATAAACATTCTCAGCCATGCAATCGGTGCTGAACTGAACCCCTGCATCAACATTTATGTGCCGTATAAAATTTGCTTCGGCATAAGCTACATCGTCAACGGTAATACAACAAAGGTCGTTCTCTGTAGCATCAAAAGTTGACAGGTTTGTGTTGTTGCCGTTTTTTATATTGAGGTATCTCAAATTATTGTAGCTACAGTTTAAACTTTGCAGCGCCGTGTTGTTGGTAACATCCAATTCGTGGAGCTGGTTAGAAGGGCAGGCGAGCAAAACTAATTTTGTATTATTGCTTACATCGAGTTTAGTGAGGTTATTTGTTCCCACCCTTAATCCGGTAATATTAAGGAAAACTTCAATCCCGGTTAAATCAGAAATATTTCGGCTTGCTGCATTAATTGAGCCGGTATAGCTTTTAGCTTCGATGGTTGAAATTTCGGTATTGCCATCGGTGTTAATCGAAGCGTTTGCCACCAGATAAGCCTTAAAGTTGGCATCGGGGATGTAAACATTAGCACTGTAAACAGCAGTTGCCAGTGCAGTTAGTAACAGAAACAGCATCGAGGTACGAAAGATTTTTAAGTGTTGCATATCCATTGATTTTTATGATTTTTTTCACCTTTTAAGGCGCCAAAATAATGACCATTAAAAGGATAAAATGCAAGAAAAACCTTCGATTGATTGAGTGCAGGGGTTTATTGATTAAACGCTACAATCGGGTAATTGAATGATTTATCGAAAAGAATGTTCCGTTTCAAACCATAAAATCTTTTAAAGCCAAAAGCAACGACTCCATTTTTCGCGACGAAACGGGAATTTTTTGTTCGTTGAAAAGTACACATTCGCCGGTGCGCTTTTTAACCTGACTGACAAAATTGAGATTCACCAGGTGCGATCGGTGTACCCTGTAAAAAAACGATGGCAGAATTTTTTCGAAATCGCCTAAAGTTTTTGAAACCACGATGCTTTTGGCATCGGCAGTATAAAAAGTGGTGTAGTTGATATCCGATTCACAATGTACAATGTCTTTAATTGGCACATAATACACCGAATCAGCTGTTTGAAGAATAATCCGCTGATTGGCCGGGCTCTCGTTTTTGTTTTGCAGCAACAGTTTTATGCGTTGTCCGATGTCTTTTTTCGAAATTGAATCGATGGCCCGCAACACAGCATTTTCAATATCATCGGGGTCAATGGGTTTTACAACAAAATCGATGGCGCTGTATTTAAAGGCGTTAAGCGCATAATTGCTGTGGGCGGTAACAAAAACAATTTCGAAAGTAATTTCGGGTAACTGTTCGAGCAGGTCGAAACTCAATCCGTCGGATAATTCCACATCCAGAAAAACAATGTCGGGCGATAAATCGTCAATTAACTGCCGGGCTTCCATAATTGAAGCAGCAATTGCGGTAACCTGACAATTCTGGGCAACCATTCCTAAAACTGTTTTCAGACTCAATGCCAGTTTTAGTTCATCTTCAACAATTAAAATATTGTACATAAAATTATACCCGTTTTAAATTGATGGTTACCCGTGTGCCCCGGCTACCGGTTTCTTTCAGGTCGTCAATCGTTATATTTCCTTTTTCCTGGTTATTTTTCTTCAGCAAATTTAAGCGTTGCCGCGTTAATTCAATGGCCCGCGACTTTTCTTCTTTATTTTTGGGTTTAATATCGTAATTAATCCCGTGACCATTGTCCTCCACCTCAATTAAAATATCGGTTGCCGAAAATTTGTAGTTCACGCTGATTTTTGCATCGGTAATGGTTTTATCGAAAGCATGTTTAATTGAATTCTCAATAAACGGCTGTACAAGCATTGGCGGAATACAATCATCAGGTAACGCACCTTCTGAAGCTATTTCGAACTGAAAATTATTGTTATCCCTGATTTGCTGAAGGGTGAGATAGTTCGTGATAATTTCGATTTCACGTTCAACCGGAATCTTCTCGTTTAACGAACTTTCAAGAATATTGCGCATTAATTTGGCAAACTTAGCCAGATATTTAGCAGCATCGGTAATTTCGTTATTCAGAATAAAGTTTTGTATTGAACCCAACGCATTAAAAATAAAATGCGGGTTCATTTGTGCGCGCAGCAATTTCTGGTTTAACACTATTTCGTTTTGCCTGTTTTTTAAGCGGTGCTGCCTGATGATAAAAAATGCCATTAACACAATGGATACAAGCAATATGGCCAAAATAAAAGCAATCAGTGTACGTTGTCGTGCTTTAAGTTCGCTCACCTTATTTTCGGTTGTAAGATTGGCAATTTTTTGTTCTTTCTGAGCGGTTTCGTACACGGTTTGTAACTCGGCAATTGTTTTGCGGTGTGTGTCGCCGCTGATTGAATCGGCCAGTACATTATATTTTTCAAAATTGTTTAAAGCTTCTTTAAACATGTCCAATTTGCGATACACTTTGTACAAAGTCTGGTAACCATCTTTTAGTGCACTGGTAAAATTATTTTCGTGTGCAATTTTAACCGACTGCTCCAACATTTTAACCGCTTCGGGGTAATGTTTCAGATGAAAATGAACCACCCCAACCGAATGATAGGTTATTGCCAGACCATGCAAGTCATTCATTTCCTGTTTCAGTTTCAGGGCCTGGTTGTGCAAATCAAGCGCCTCCGAAAATTTTGCCTGTTTTTCTTTAATGTTTGCAATGTTTGACAGGCTCACCGCCATCCCCTTTTTCCATTGCAGCTTCCGGCTAATGGCAAGCACTTTATCGAAATAGGTTTCTGCCCGTTGGTAGTCCCTCTTTTCTTCGGTATAAAATCTGCCGACTTCGTTATAAACCGATGCAATAAATGAGTTATTCGAAATCAGTCCGCGGTCAACCAAATCAATTGCTTTTAACAAATAATTCTCCCGATTAAGTGTATCGCCCATTTCCCTGAAAACCGATGAAATACTTTTGTAGGTTCCGGGCAGCATATTCCAGGCTTTCGCCGATTCCTTTAACCGGGCCGATTTCAGCAACAACTCGATTGCCTTTGGGAAATCGGTCTTCCCGGAAGCGCCATAAATATTGCCCAGGTTTTCAATCGAGTTGGCCAGCAAAATGGTATCGCCATAAGTTTCGGCAAACGCGATTGCTTCGGTGTATTTTTGTATAGCTTCATTCAGGTTACCTTTTTGTTGCAGGTTTACAGCCAGAACATTTAAAACATTAATAATCCGGGCGGTATCATGTATTTCAACGGCAAGCCCGAAGGCGATATCAGCATATTTTATTGATTGTTCCACATCGCCTTTAAACCTGAAATTTGATGCCAGGTTATAACTGTACTGGCATTGCAGCACTTTGTTTTTTGATTGCACAGCCTGGTTAAATTGTAAAAACAAGGTGTCAACCGCCAAATCAGCAGCAAAAGCAGTTTTGCCGGCAAAAACCAGTAAGGTTAACAAAACGAACAATTGTATTTTTAGCTTCATCTTCAAAAATCAAAATTAATCGAACAAATCACACTTTACTGTATGTTTTTCAGAAACAAATAAGCCAACATAAATTTAAAAGATATGTTGACTTATTGTACCCTGCAATTAAACAAAAAAAAAGCTGAGCTGTATGTAATACTCCTTACATTCCACTAAAAAACCGTAAAATATTTTCGGCAGTTTTCAAAAATTTTCATCCAGAATTTTACAGGATGTTTTGATGAATACAGGACAGCGGTTTTCAAAAACGCCAGCGAAGCTGGCGGCTGCACTTCCGTCGGGTGTTGAAATATCGAAACCCATGAGTTGTTTGCAAATCAGACTCCCGTGGTCTTCTATAAACTTTTCGTTGAATTTTTTCACCAACATTTTTGTATTGGCTTTTTCATGGTGGCTGGGGGTTGCGTGCCCGTGTTTCATGCCAAGAACCATGTATGCGCCAGTAACAGCCCCACAGGTTTCGGCACAATTCATGCCCCCTCCAAAACCGCTGGCAATTTTCAACGCCGTTTTTTCATCGATTCCCAATTCAGGCGCAAACAAACTGAATACAGTTTGTGCACAGTTGAATTTTGAAAACTGTTCGTCAACAAGAAGTGATTTTGATTTCATTTTAAGGTCTTTATGTTGTTTTTGCAATTCTCTGTATTACAATTTTCAAAAATCAGCAAAGTGAATATACGTAGAAATAGGCATAGAAAATTGCGTAAACCTTAACTCCGCAAGATAAAAGTTAAAAAAATCGGGAAGCCCTGTAAAATCAGGT
>DYSZ01000189.1 GCA_020726265.1 Draconibacterium orientale | reverse complement strand
AACCGGAAAGCTTTTTGCTACCTGATTGCACCACCGCTTTCGCTGGTAAATGCCGATGCACGCCGCCGGCTGAAAGCCATCGAAGAGTTTGCCGACCTGGGCAGTGGGTTTAACATTGCCATGCAGGATCTTGACATCCGTGGCGCCGGAAATATGTTGGGCGCCGAACAGAGCGGTTTTATTGCCGACATCGGTTTCGAAACTTACCACCGCATTTTAAACGAGGCGGTGCAGGAACTGAAACAGGAAGAGTTTGCCGGATTGTTTGATGAGGCCGACCGCCAGCAAACGCAGGCTTTTCTGAAACTGAATTATGTAAGCGATTGTCAGGTGGATACCGACATGGAACTGCTTTTCCCTGACAGCTATATTTCAGGAACTTCGGAACGCATGCTGCTGTACCGCGAGTTAGACAGCATTGAAAATGCACAGCAACTGGAACAGTTTAAAGCCGGGCTGGTTGACCGTTTTGGCAAAATGCCGCGCGAAAGCGCCGAACTGCTTGAAGTGGTGCAGTTGCGCTGGAAGGCCATCGAATTGAGCATGGAAAAAGTGGTGCTGAAAAACAAAACCATGATCTGCTATTTTATTACCAATCAGCAATCGAAATTTTACAGCTCGACCAATTTCATGAAGATAGTTCAATATATTCAGAAAACCGGAAACGGCAAGATGAAGGAGCTGAACAACAAGCTCACCATCAGTTTTACCAACACCCCCAATATCGAAACTGCCGATTATCTGCTGAAAAATATTTCAGAGTTTGTAAAAAATAATTAAACTTATTCAGTTGAATTTCAGTATTCTGCCGGTTGAATTTAAATAACGGAGAAGCATTTCAATACACATTAAAGTTATAAATTACGCAAAGACGCAAAGACGCAAAGATTTTCTCTCAAAAATATTTTCTCTGCATCCCGGCATCTTTGCGTGAGATATTTAAAATGTGTCTTTTCTGTTATAACAATCCGGATTTCACAAGCACCAGGTCGATAATTAATCCTAACAAGAATAATGATCCAAACTGTTTGTTGTAAATAAATGCTTGGTGCACAAGATACAGCGGCCAGCTTTCGCCAATTTTCCCTTCGGGTTTTTCTTTAGGACGTGGGTTTAAGAATACCCCGGCAGTGTGGATAAATTTCGGCAGTGCTAAAAGCACAACGGCCAGTGAAAATCCGACCGAACCGCTGAAAATCAGCCAGCCAACCAGCGCATATTGCGATACCCAAAGGATAATCGTTGTGTATCTCGAAGCCTTTTCACCTAAAATAACCGGAAGTGTAAATACTTTCTTTATTTTGTCGGCCTCCGATTTATCAATGTGTTTCCCGAAAAGTACCGATGTCGGTCCGAGTGCGTAAATTAGTCCGATTAGAGCCACGGGCCAGTTCCATTCACCGCCTGTAGTAACATAGTACGAACCGCCCACCATCAGCGGTCCCCACACCACAATAACCGTCAGTTCGCCCAGCCCGATGTATTTCAGTGGCCAGGTATAAAACAACAGGAAAAATAATCCGGCCAGCATCAGGTATAAAGTTCCGGAACCGGTTCTGGCGATCAGGAAAACACCGCAAGCCAAAGCCACCAGAAGTGTTACACCAATAAACCGAATAATTCTCGCCTGGGTCAGTAACCCATGCTCAACAGTTTGGGGCCCGTAAAGCGAACGGTAGTAATTTCCTTTGTCTATCCCTTTTTTTGAATCGACCAGGTCATTCAGCAAATTATTTGAAGCATGGGCAAAAACTAACCCGATGAGGGCTGCAAGAAAATTGGCCAGATTAAAATTCCCGGCAATCAGCGCCATAAATCCACCAATAGCAGCTGCCAGGGCAGTCATAATAAAAACTGCCGATCGTGTGGCAATCAGCCACTGCGAGATAATATCGAGATTATTCCACTCCTCTTTCGAAATCCGGGGAATGGTTTTCAACGCCTTTCCCCACATACTAAAATTTAATTTTTTCATTTCAGATAAATTTGTCTTTATTAAACTGAAATAGAAAACGATTGTTCGCGGCAAATCAAAATTACCGTGAAACCCAGTTTAAAATTGAATGGATTAATATACTCGGATCACCTGTCCGATCTGCAGAATTGAAGCTTCTGTAAGATTGTTCAGGTTGCAGAGTGTTGTAATGGTTGTTTTTGAGCGTTTGGCAATTTTATATAACGAATCGCCTGCTCTTACAATATAATTCTGCGAAACAATGGATTCTACAGAAGAGGAGAATGAAGAAGATGTCTGTGTCTTTTTTGCAGGTTTGAGTTCTTTGTGCAACGCAGCAAGATTTTCCGATTTCAGCACATGATCCTGCACACAACCGTTTTCAAAATCAAAAACCATTTCGGCATCATACGGTTTGCCTTCTTCCCTGATTTCGAAATGCAAATGCGTTGTAGTGGCACGACCGGTAGCACCTGCTAATCCGATTGGCATACCAATTCTTACAGGTTCGCCAGGTTTTACAAGGCATTTCGAAAGGTGCGAATAATAAGTTTCAAGACTGCTGCCGTGATCAAGCACCACAAGATTTCCGTAACCATGATAATATTTCGCCATGGTTACAGCTCCATCATATGCAGCATAAATGGTATCGCCTTTTTCTTTCTTGATATCGGTACCTGTGTGCATCCTGCCCGAACGCGGTCCAAAACGACTGATTACTTTTCCGGTGGTTGGCAGCTCGAAGCGCGATAACAGATAGCCTGCAGTAATTACATCATTGGTAAAATATTCGGGTAATATTTCGGGAGAATAAATTTCAAATGAATCAAGTTGAGAAGACATCGCCGGGATATGATTGGCATCGAAAACCAGTGTGTCGGTATTCACGTACTGAGCCATGGCCGAGTCAATCAGCAGAAAAAGTGAGAAAATTGATATTACGATTGTTCTTAGCATTCAATCAAATTAAGTTCCTGAAAATAGTAATCTTTTTCTTTTAAGTGTTGCAATGCTAACGATTTTCTTTCTGAAAAAATGCCTGAATAACCCTGTTTAGCAAGAGAATAACATCTCGTTTAAAAATCGTTAACAAATTCTACGACGATGCAAATCTCAATATATCAATAATATATGTTGTTTCATCGGGTTGGCTTCAACTAAGGAATAGTATTGCCGGATATGTTGATTTTGCCGTGCTTTTTATCGCTTCATGAGTTGAATTCTGCCGTGTAAAACTTCACCCGTTTATCTTAAGAAATGGTGTCGGGAACAAAATGGGAATGTTCACATGAATCCAAAATCGACTTCTTTTGTTATTTTGCACCAAAATCTGATAACAACAAAATAACTGTGAGCCAAAATATTTTTACCCGGTTTTCCGGACCTGAAGAATTACTGAGAAACTACAGAACCCAGAAAGTTCATATTATTCCTGAAATTAATGGACATATTCATACACCGCACTCCTTCAGCGCCTTCAAAAGCATTGAACAGGCCTTTCAATTAGCTAAAGCTGAAGGTGTTTCGGTGCTGGGAATCAACGATTTTTACACCACCGACGGTTATGAAGAGTTTGCTGCGCTGGCTGTAAAACACAAAATTTTCCCATTGTTCAATATCGAATTTATGGCGTTGCAAAGCCATTTGCAGGAAGCTGGTGTGCGGGTAAACGACCCAGGTAACCCGGGGCGCACCTATTTCAGTGGGAAAGGATTACGGCAGCGAGCTGCCATGAGTGAAGATTCATTCAGAAAAATAGGGGAATTACAACTTGAAAGCAACCGCCAGACATATGAGATGGTCGAAAAACTAAACGATTTTATGGCTGAGATTCAGGTTGGAATCAGGTTCGATGCAAAAGCGCTTCACCAGCGGCTGGCAAAAAATCTTTTCCGCGAACGCCACATTGCGCAAGCCATCAGGATTGGCGTTTTCAGTTTTTATGAAGAAGACGTTGACCGGAAACGGATTCTGCAAAAAATATTCTCGGGCAAAGAAGTGAAATCGCCGCTCGAAAATAGTGCAGCGCTCGAAAACGAAATACGCGGAACCCTGCTGAAAGCAGGCGGTGCAGCGTTTGTTCCCGAAGACCCGAAGGCGTTTCTATCGCTCGATGAAGTGATTGATTTAATTGTCGATGCCGGCGGAATCCCATGCTACCCGGTGTTGTTGGACGACCCGAAAGGCGTTTGCACCGACTATGAAGCCGACAAGGAAAAGCTTATGAATGAGCTGGTTAAAAATGATGTTTATGCCATCGAGCTGATTCCTGGAAGAAACGATTTCCACATCATGAAAGACTTTGTCACGTATTTTTACCGGAACGGATTTGTGGTGACCTTTGGCAGTGAACACAATACTCCCCAGTTAGACCCGATGAGAATTACCTGTCGTGGGGGTGTTGAACTCGACGAAGATTTGAAATTGATTAATTGTGAAGGGACAGCAATCATCGCTGCGCATCAATATCTGGTTGCCAACGGCATGGAAGGTTACCTGAATGGCAAAAAGGCAAAAATTGCTGAGAAAGAATATTTTATTGAACTGGGAAAAGCAGTAATGAATGACTTTATCAGCCCCCTCTGAATCCCCGCAGGGGGATAACCAAAGGAAAACTTAGTGTTTCTTTGTGTTTTAGTGCCTTTGTGGCAATTTGATAATAAAAATCGTATAAAATATGAAACCGGAAATACAGGAATTGGTTGATGTTTCGCGCTTCTACGGGCAAAAAAAGGAGTTTGTGATTGCCGGTGGTGGCAACACGTCGTACAAAGACGAAAACCATTTGTGGATAAAAGCCAGCGGTATCAACTTGGGCAACATTACCGAAAACGGGTTTTGTGTGCTCGCCCGCCAAAAGCTGAATGATATCCCTGATCAGCAGTTTTCAGCCGATTCGGCCACTCGCGAGGAGCAGGTAAAAAATGCGCTGCTGAATGCCCGTGTGAATCCCGATTCGGGGTTGCGGCCTTCGGTGGAAACTTCGCTGCACAACCTTTTCAGCTACAACTTTGTGGTACATACGCACATGACACTGGCCAACGGACTGATGTGCAGCAATCAGGCCGAAGAAAAAACACTGGAATTGTTTGGCGAAAAAGTGTTGTATGTTCCTTATTCCGACCCGGGATTTGTGTTATTTACGCTTATTGCCGAAAAAATCAATAAGTACAATGAAAAATTCGGGTGCGACCCGCAAATTGTGCTGATCCAAAACCACGGAATTTTTGTGGCTGCCAACTCCATCGATGAAATCAAAGGAATTTATGCCGGTGTTGAATCAAAAATCAAAGGCACTTTTGTTGCCTTTCCTGAATCGAAAGAGATTGAAGTTTCAGAAAAGATGGAGGAAGTTTTGCCGGCTGTCCGCATGTTGCTTTCTGAATCAAAACTGAAGGTGGGCACTGCATTTAACAGCCACTGGATTTCCGGATTTGTGAAAAATAGTGGAACATTTAAAGGAATCGCTGTTCCGTTCAATCCAGACCAAATGGTTTATTGCCTTTCGGAATATCTTTTTGTTGAAAGTACCGGTTCTTCAGGAGAAATCGTTGCCGAAATAAAAACAAAAATTGAGGAATTCAGAAGCCGCCGGGGCGTGATGCCTAAAATTATTTTTATTCAGAACGAAGGGGCAATTGCTGCTGAGGATTCGGCTGTGGCAGTGGGTTACATGAAAGAGTTGGTTAACGATTTCTGCCAGATTGGGGTTCTTGCAGAAAACTTTGGAGACCCGCACCCGATGACAGCTGAGCAGGTGGCTTTTATCGAAAACTGGGAAGTGGAAAACTACCGTAAAAAAGTGTCGCTCGGAGGCAAACCACAAGGCCGGCTCGAAAATAAAATTGTGGTGGTGACAGGCGCAGCCCAGGGTTTTGGTGCCGGAATTGCTGAACTGCTGCATCACGAAGGTGCCAACATTGTGGTGGCCGACCTGAATGAAGAAAAAGGAAAGGAGTTTGCAGCGCAAATCAATGCCGCCGGAACCAAAAACAAGGCTCAATTTATCAAAGTGAATGTGGCCGAAGCTGCTTCGGTGGAAAACCTGGTTCGCGAAACTGTACTGCATTTTGGTGGACTGGATGTGATGATCTCCAACGCCGGAATCCTGCGAGCCGGCAGTCTCGACGACATGGACCAGGCCACATTTGAACTGATGACAAAAATTAACTACACCGGCTATTTTCTTTGTGCCAAATATGCGCAGAAAGTGATGAAGCTACAGCAAAAATATCGCCCCGGATTTTACATGGACATCATTCAAATCAACTCAAAATCGGGGTTAAAAGGCAGCAATAAAAATTTTGCCTACGCTGGTGGAAAGTTTGGTGGCATAGGGTTAACACAGTCGTTTGCACTCGAACTGATGCCATTCAATATAAAAGTAAACAGCATTTGTCCGGGCAACTTTTTCGACGGATCACTGTGGAGCGATCCCGAAAACGGCTT
>DYSZ01000343.1 GCA_020726265.1 Draconibacterium orientale | reverse complement strand
TCGTAAGTCGGCTGTTGTCGGGGGGAAGCGCAACACGTTCGACTTACGATTTTTTCGTGTACAAAAGTAGGTGTGTTTCATTGAATTACGAAAAAAAAAGCATTTAAAGAAAAAAAAATTTTTATCTCACGAAAGTTTCGTAAATTTCGGTGTTTAAATATTAAAAAAATATGAAAAAAATTTATGCTTTATTACTCGGTTTAATGGCAATTGTTGCCGTGAATGCCCAAGTGAGCGTTACACTCACTATTATTGACCCCGGAAACGGACACACAAACGTAAAAGTGAAAGGCACCATGGACGGCGAATGGCCCACACACGCGATGGTGTCAGACGGAAACCCAAATCCGACCACGTGGACATACACTTATACGGTACCGACACCCGTTGATGCAGCAAAGGAATACAAATGGGGTGCAGAAGCTGATGGCATCGCTTGGCTACTAAATGAACCTTACGGCACACACACCGACGAACTTAAGTTTACGGTTAGCACAGCCGGTGTTATAACCGGCGAAACCAGCTTTACGCTCAACGTATTGGCACCTCCAACTGAATTTGTAAAATTCTCGGTAGACATGAATACGCTCATAAACTCAAGCTCGTTCGACCCCGAAACAGGAACCGTCGATGTGCGCGGAAGTTTTAACAACTGGTCTTATAGCACTGATTATCAGCTTAAAGATAGCGACGGTGACGGCATTTATACTCTAAATTCGCCGGTTCATTTTACCGTAGCTCAAGTTACAGAATTTAAATTCGTTCGCGTTACGGGTGCAGCAGCGACTTGGGAAGGGCTGAATAACATCAACAGAACTTACACCGTTATTGACGGCGACAACAAATATTGCGCAAAGTTCGATGTGGCAGGAATCACAACATGCCCTGCTAATATTGCCGTAAACACTGTTTCTGTAGGAAATTTAATTACGCCTAACCCGTCTGCCGGAATTTTCAATATTTCTGAAACTGCGGATTTTCAAGTTATGGACATTACCGGAAAAACCATTTTGAGCGGTAAAGGAACTCAATTTAACCTTACGAACCAAATGAACGGCGTGTATTTTGTAAAAGTTACAACG
>DYSZ01000188.1 GCA_020726265.1 Draconibacterium orientale | reverse complement strand
GTATTGCGCCAATTGGCAAGCCATTCAAGCCGTTCTTTTTCGGTTTCCGGAACTTGTTCCAACGTGCCGTTTGTCCAGGGCAACCATTCAAAAAACTGCGATTCGTGTGCCGCCATTGCATAAATTTTCTGGTCGGCTACAGAAGTGATATCCACAGCTATATCAGGCTGAAATGGGTACGGTTTCTGAAACCCATCCTGTGTGAAAAGAAAAACAGGGTTCTTTTTCAGTGGTGGCGTGTCGGGTGCCACGTTTGGGACGATGACCATGTAGGCTGCATCCTGCACGAGGATTGCTGTATTCCGGTGGTCGGGGTGGTAATCGTTGGGGCGCGGGCCAATCACAATATCGGCGTTCCACTGCCTGATGAGGCGGATAATTTTTAGCCTGTTTTCGAGTGTTGGCATCAATTCGCCATCGTGATTATCCAAAACCACATATTTTACTCCAAACCGTTTGCCGGCTTCCTGTGCCTCGGCCTGGCGGATTTTTGCAAGTGCGCCACCACCTTTTTCGTGATGACCGGCATCGCCATTGGTAACAGAAACAAACAGCACGTTGTGCCCTGCTTTTGCCCACAAAATGGCGGTTCCACCAGCGTCAATGTCGCAATCATCGGGGTGTGCGCCTATTACAACAATGTTGATTTTTTGCTGTGCGAATACAGTACAGGTTAAAAACAGCGTGATTATTACAAAAAGTAACTTTTTCATTCAGCATCGGTTTTGTTAGCTGGTGCTGAAAATACAAATTTGCCCGGATTAACAGGCGATAATATGAAAAATCAGTAAACTTTCTGTGGTTTTTCCTTTTTGTTGGTGCCTTCAGTTTTTTGCTGTTTTTTCCACTGATACAGCAATTCCTGCTTTTCTTTTTCCTGTTTTTCCATTAGTTCTTCCCAGGCTTTTTGCTGTTCATCTGTTTCAAACTGCGGTACTCCAAAATTCTTATCGCCCAATCGATCCAATAATTCTTCATGCAGGTTTTCAAAATCTTTCGAAAAGAAATCGTTACCAGAACCGGCTCCAAAATCGAAAGGAAAAACAAAAGCCGAATCACCAAAAAAATCGAAATGTTGCGAAAAAGCCGAATCGGGGAACTGATGTTCAAATTGCCCGAAAAATTCATCATTATCAAACTGGTCGAAATTGAAAAGCGGGTGATTGAAATGGCTGGATAAAGCCGAGTCTGAAAACATTTCATTAAATCCCGGAAAATCTTTACCGGCAAAAAAGCCGTTCATCGGAAAATCAAACTGAAAAGCGCTGTCGCCGCTCCAACTCCACACAAAGGTCGAATCGTATTTGATAAGATTACCTTCTTCGTCATATTCTTTGTTAACAATTGATTTTTCTTCGGGTTTATTAACCTGAGCGGCTACATTCAGAAATGCTGTTGAAAACAGTAATGTTATGATAAAATATGGTTTCATGGTTTCTATTTTTTCAGCGAATTTAATAAATCGAAAAGCAAATAAATTTTAAAAATTTTGAAAACGTGTTAACTGAAAAAAAGACGATTTACCAACTGTTTTATAACAAAAAACCGCCCTGATTTTTCAGAACAGTCTTTAATTTATTATCAAGTTTTATGTATTTTTTTCCTACTCCTCCCCTCGGGGAGGCCGGGAGGGGCTTCTTTTTTAATCGTATTTATGCCCATCTTCAGTATCGTCGCAATCACAGTTTTTGTGCAGCCCTTTTTCGTATTGCTGTAGTGCACTCAAACTCATGCCCATATTCGAAAATCCGCCGTCGTGGAAAAGATTTTGCATCGTTACCTTTTTGGTAAGGTCAGAGAACAGTGTGATGCAATAATCCGCACACTCATCAGCAGTGGCATTGCCCAGCGGCGACATCCGTTCGGCAAAATCGAGCAGGCGGTCGAATCCTTTTACCCCGCTGCCGGCCGTGGTAACCGTAGGCGATTGTGAAATGGTGTTAACCCGCACATTGCGCTCGCGACCATAAATATACCCGAAACTGCGCGCAATGGATTCGAGCAGCGATTTGGCATCGGCCATATCATTGTACCCATAAAAAGTACGCTGCGCCGCCACATACGACAAGGCAATTACCGAGCCCCACTCGTTGATGGCATCCAGTTTCCGTGCTGTTTGCAAAACCTTGTGAAACGATACAGCCGAAACATCAAGCGTTTTTTCAAGAAAATTATAATCGAGGTCGCTGTAATGACGACCTTTTCTCACGTTAGGCGACATGCCAATCGAGTGAAGGATAAAATCGATTTTGCCGCCAAAGATTTCCATCGACTGGCTTAAAAGGTTATTCAGGTCGTCAACGTTGGTGGCATCGGCACCAATCACCACTGTGTTCAACCTTTCGGCAAGTTTCTGGGTTTCGCCCATACGCAAAGCAACCGGAACATTGGTGAGAATAATCTGTGCGCCTTCTTCGTAAGCCTTTTCGGCTACTTTCCAGGCTATCGAATCTTCGTTCAATGCCCCGAAAATGATGCCTTTCTTTCCTTTCAAAAGGTTGTAACTCATATTTTTTGTTTAAAATAAAATTCGATGTGCAAAATTAATTGAGTTTAAATAAAAAATTCAGGTTCAGGTTTAAAACTGAAGCTTTACAAGGTTATTTAACTTATTAACTCAAAAAATGTTCGATTTGGTTCGAAAAATTAATTCTGCGCATTTATTTCCCGTCATAATGCGATTTAGTGGGCGATGTTTGTATTTTCGGGTTTTTATTCTGATATCTATGAAATTGAAATCTCTGTTAATAGCTGGCTTTATGATAGTAACAGCAACTACTTTTTCGCAGGAAGAAAAAGCTGTAAAGGCAATTTTTGATTGGGCACTGACCGATACAACAGCGTATCACAATTTGCGATTGCTTTGTAAAAATCACAAAGGGCGAATTACCGGCACGCCCGAGGCCAACAAAGCCGTGGATTTTGTGGCTGAACTGATGCAGCAAATGCAACTCGACAGGGTTGAAAAACAGCCTGTAACAGTTCCGCGTTGGGTGCGGGGAGAAGCCGAAAAAGCTTTTATTATTTCAGGCCAAAACGAAAAAACTGAAGTTCCGGTTTCGGCACTCGGAATGTCAATCGGAACTGGCGAAAAAGGTTTAATAGCGCAGGTTATTGAAGTTCAGAATTTCAAAGAAATTGAAACGCTGGGAACAAAAAATATTGCAGGCAAAATTGTTTTTTTTAACCGCCCGATGAACCCGACTTTGATTAACACTTTTGCCGCATACGGTGGTGCTGGCGACCAGCGCAGTCAGGGTGCTGCGCAGGCTGCAAGGTTTGGCGCTGTGGGCGTTGTGGTGCGGTCGCTCACCACGGCTTCCGATAATTTTCCACACACGGGCGTGATGCGTTACAACGATACGATTCCGAAAATTCCGGCAGTGGCCATTAGTACAAAAGGCGCTGATTTGTTGAGTACAACATTGAAAAACAATCCCGAAACTCAGTTTTCGTTTCGCACCACGTGTTACCAGTTGCCCGATTCGGTTTCGTACAATGTGATTGGCGAAATCAAAGGTTCAGAATTTCCCGACCAGATAATCACGGTTGGCGGGCACCTCGATGCATGGGAAACCGGCGAAGGCGCACACGATGATGGTGCCGGGTGTATGCAAAGTCTCGACGTATTACGGATTTTCAGGGAGTTGAGAATCAAACCCAAACGAACCATCCGTGCGGTGGCTTTTATGGATGAGGAAGTGGCGCAGCGGGGTGGCAAGGAATATGCCCGTCAGGCAGAGCTGAAAAAGGAAACCCATTATTTCGCACTTGAAGCCGACCGCGGCGCATACATGCCCAAAGGTTTTGGTATTTCGGCACCCGACGAAAGGCTCGAAAAAATGCTGGCGCTCCAAAAGTATTTCGAACCTTATGGAATTGATGATTTTGTAAAAGGCGGCGGTGGCGTTGATATTGGCTCACTGGCAAAGTTTGGCACACCGCTTTCGTCGTTCATCCCCGAAATGCAGCGGTATTTCGATGTTCACCATTCGGGTTACGATACCTTTGAGCAGGTTCACCTCCGCGAGTTCCAGTTGGGAAGCGCTGCCATTGCTTCGTTTATTTATTTGATTGACAAGGAGGATTTGTAGTTTGCTATCCCTCGTTTGAAATATGTTCGCCAGTGAATTAAATCTGGGTAGTCTGAATTTGATACGAGTTCATCCGGTCGTTCAAAGTTGCTGATAAAGAGACTTTTCGGAGCATTGATTCAACTCAGGCTGTAAAATCGAATATTCTCAAAATTTGCTTTCCGAACACGTCCTGTTTAATTTCTTCCAACTCTATTATTGTTTTTTCGATGTAGTTTACACCAAAATTGGGTACCCCGGCATTTACCATATTTTGCCTTAATCGAGGAGTTTTATCGTTTACCCACTGCATAAAATTCTGGAAATGATAAAACGGATTCAGATAATTCCAATTCCATTTTTCTCCGCTGTAATCGGTAAACTTCAGCGGGTTATTCAATGCATAAGCATACCTGTTATAGCTCTGGCTAAATGAAGGGTCTTGAATATATGGGTCAGGAGACAAAAATCGTCCTACAACCGGGTCATACAGCCTGCCGTTCATATTGTACAGGCTAAAATCGGCCAAAAACTCGTGGCATGTAAAACCTCTGTCGGCAAAAAGGGCGGGCTCGTTGGTTAATGTGTAACTCAAAGCCCCCTTCTGATTCTCTCGCCTCAGGCGGGAAAGGCTTTGGTTCAGTTTTTCAAAGAACGTGCTGTAAAATTAATGTTTTTTGGCAGCTTTTTTATCTGCTCAAAATACCGTTACTAACGGTGAACAGCTTACCCCTCGTCGCAAAGACGAGGGGCAAGAAGGATTCTCATTTATTCTTCTTTCTGCTCTACTTCTATTTTTAAAATCATATTGTCATTATCCTTTCTAACATACGAGATTCTAACTTTACGCCCTTCTTTATATATTTTAAGAATTGGACCATTATTTTTGGAAGTTTTATTAAAACCTTTACCTAAAATATAGTCTGAATATTCAAATCCAACGCCTTTAATTGTAAACTTTTCGAAAACATGTCCACTTTCATTATAATTTGAAAATTGTTCAATCTCTCCTTCCACTACTTTATAACTCTTTTGGCGAATAACATTCTGAAATTGTTTTTCTTCAGAAATTATTTTAGGAATACTAATCAGCGTTACAACTATCATAATTGAAGCTATTATTCCAATCAAATAACCAAAAAAAACAAAAAGTTGCCTAAAAAATGAATAGGTCTTTATATAATTCTTGAAAAAGAAAACAATTCCAAATCCGAGCAAAAAAAAGATAAACAAGGGTATAACTTGAAGTAGATTGTTTGCTTCTGGTGTATATTCATATATTGTAATGAATTCCATAATAATTAATATTAATTAAAATTTCAAAGGAATTGTTAAAGCTCACCATAATCGTTTAACATATGTGATTGAGCCGATACTTATGGATGCTCCGATAGATGGGCCAAATCCAATTTCATATGAATAAAGACGCCCAAAATTTGCATCAATACTACTCACCGACGCACCAATCCCAATTATGATATCCGAATCAAATCCTCTAGTACCTGTTCCTCCAAATGATTTTTCAAAACTAAAATTTCTAGCATCCCCTGTATAAGAAGAATAACCAATATTGATGCCTATATTACCATGCGCTCCTCCTTTGAAAATCAATGTAGTAGTTTTATATACGTGTAAGGCATCTTTACCTCGAATTGGTATAGCATAGCCAGTATTTACTGAACCACCTCCTACAAAATTATATACAGCACCTACATTGATGTATAAAACATCTGGAATAACCTTTGCTGTCCAATGAGAATTCCACCAATTACTTAAACCACTACTCTCCCCATATGTTGCATCCATCCATTCCTCTCCATAATCCCGTCTAACCTGTACTAATTCATTTAAAACAACATCAGGATTGCCTTTGTTAATATTTTGAGTGTTAAATACTTCCTGCCCTCTGTAGCTACCATTAAAATTGACAATTCCATTACCACTAAACGAAATACCAGCACCAAAATCAGGTACACCGGCATTTACCATTTTCTGTCTTGTCTTGGTTGTGTTGTCGTTTACAAATTGCATAAAATAATCAAACTGACCTATTACTGGAATGGCGTTAAACCATTCAAATTTTGGCCACTTTAACTTTTCTCCGCTCGGGTCTGTAAACTTCAGCGGGTTGTTCAAAGCATAAGCATACCGGTTATAGCTTTGAGAGAACGAAGGGTCGGCAATATATGGGTCAGGAGACAAAAACCTTCCAACCACAGGGTCGTAAAGCCGCCCATTCATATTGTACAGGTTAAAATCGGCTAAAAACTCATGTGCGGTAAAACCTCTGTCGGCAAAAAGGGCGGGTTGTCCTGTTAAATCGTAAGACCAGTTAAGGG
>DYSZ01000187.1 GCA_020726265.1 Draconibacterium orientale | reverse complement strand
AATACAAGTAATTTTTTTTCCAGAAAAGGGCTGCCGCGAGGTGGCTCTTTTTTTTGGCTACAAATCATAAAAAAATCCGGTCTGCAAAACACAAACCGGATTTTTATTTTATTGAGATTCTCTTTTCAGATTCCGCTAAAATCAACCCCCTCAAAAACGATGGAAGGAGTTAACCACGAAGAACTTTCGTTTACATCATTTCCGATTTCTCCGATATTCGACCACAGCGTCACCATATTTCCGGTAATATTCATCTCCGAAACCGGCTGCTTAATTGCGCCGTTTTCGATAAGAAATCCTTCAATCCCGTACGAAAAATCGCCGGTTGTACCATTGCTGTTTCCTCCATTAAAACCGGTAACCAAAATACCATTCTTAACACTGCCAATCAGTCCTTCCAGGCTTTTATCTCCTGTTTCGAAAACAAGGTTGGTAGTGCTTCCACTGGTTGGTTCCATTTGCAATTTCTTACCATAATAAGTATCGATATAATAGGTTTTCAAAACACCTTTTTCAAGAACCTGACGTTTTTTGGTAGCCAGGCCCTCTCCATCAAACAAACGCGAACCCAAACCCGATACAATAAACGGATTGTCGATTATTGTGAGTTTTTCAGAGAATACTTTTTCGTTGAGTTTATCAATTAAAAACGAATTCTTTTGCTGAATGGCTGAACCGTTAATTGCTGAAATCAGCGGGCTGAGCAAATTGCGGCAAACTTTATTTTCAACAATCATTGTCATTTTCCCCGATGCAAGTTTTTGCTGGCCAATTTTGTTTGTAGCTCTTTTCAAAGCCGTTTTCCCAACTTCTTCCTTTTTCAGCTTATCAAAGAATATAGCGCTTTCGTTCCATGACGATTCCGGCCGGGCATCGCCGCTTTTTACCGAAACAGAAGCATACAAACCAAACTGTGTATTCATTGAATCACCTTCAAATCCATTACTGGTAACCATCACGCTTTCATACATTCCATCGTAATAACCTGATGAAATGGAAATAATCCGGTCATCAGCACCTAAAATTTCCTTTTCGACAGCAAACGCTAGATCAATTTTTTTCTGAGGATCAACATTCCCAAATGCTGAATCATTCACATTTAAATCGTTTTGGTCTCCTTTGTAGTACAACGAAGGATCGGGCAGCGAACGAAATTCATCTTCCGACAAAAACCGTGTCCCTTCAATAGCCTGTTCAATAAAACGGGCCAACTCTTCCTGTTTTAAACGGTTGGTTGAGTGGGCTGAATATTTTTTATCGACAAACAGCCGGATGGTCAATCCGCTTTGGATGGCCTGTTCCAACTTGTCGATTTTTTCTTCACGAATTTCCACACTGCTGCTGCGGCTGTTCGAAATACTCACACTTGCCTGTTGGGCTCCCTTTTCGAGGGCATGATTCATTGCCCATTTTGCCAACGTATATTTTTCTTCTTTTGTCATTTTCTTAATGCTTTAATCTTTTTTCTGTCATACAGATATTTACCTTCCCATTCCTCCCCTTCGGGGAGGTCAGGAGGGGCTTTACGCGTTGGTACCGCCAACGGTTAATTTTTTAACCAGTACCGTAGGTAAACCACAGGTTACCGGTACGCTTTGCCCGTCTTTTCCACAGGTCCATGTTCCGTTGTCGATGAGGTAGTCTGAGGCTGCCATCGAAATATCGGCCAAAGCCTGTGGTCCGTTCCCGATAATATTGATATCCTTAATCGGTTGGGTGAGTTTTCCTTTCTCAATCAGGTAACCCGATTTAACAAAGAAGGTAAAATCGCCGGCACCAATCTGCACCTGCCCGTTGCTGAAATTATCAACAAAAACGCCATAATCAACGTTGGCAATAATATCGTCTTTTGAGTGTGGACCAGGATCCATGTAGGTGGCACGCATTCGTGGTATCGGGATGTTACGGAACGACTCGCGCCGTCCGTTTCCTGTTGGATTAACCTTATAAAAATTGGCGCTGATCCTGTCGTGAATATAGCTGTTCAATACGCCATCTTTCACTAAATAAGTTTTTTCAACGTCGTTTCCTTCATCATCAATATTGATTGAACCGCGGTTGTTTTCCAAAGTTCCGTCGTCGATAATATTAATAAAGCTTTCAGCCACTTTTTTGCCCATTTTATCGCTGAAGATTGAAGTCCCCTTCCGGTTAAAATCGGCTTCGAAAGTATGCCCGATTGCTTCGTGCAACAAGATTCCCGAACCGCCTGCTCCCATTACTACAGGCATTTCGCCAGCCCGGGGTTTTGTAGCATCAAAAAGAATATTTGTTTTGTCAACAGCTTCTTTTGCTAATTCATTCACCAGCGAATCATCGAGCCACTCGAAACCTTTTCTGAACGAACGGGCTGCATACGAGTTTTCAACTTGTGTACCTCTCTGCATAATACAAACAGCCCCGAAACTTATCATTGGCCTGTAATCCCAGGTAAGTCTTCCTTCCGAATTGTAAAAAAGAACATAACCGGTTTCATCGTTTAAAAAGGCATTTACTTTTATCACCTTTTCATCAAGTTCAAAAACCTTATCGTTGATTTTTTGCACAAACGGTACTTTGTCGCCAACAGCAACACCCTCCCACTGTTTTGTAATTTTGTAATAACCGGCTGGTGATTTTTCCGTAACATCGACCGGCGCGAACTGTTTGCTTTCGTTCGCAATAGCAGCAGCCATTTTGGCTGCATTTACCATGTCGTCGAGCGTGATGTTTTCAGAATAAGCGAATCCTGTCTGGTCGCCCTTCAACACCCTGATTCCAACACCATAATCGATGTTCGACGAAGCACGGTTTACTTTTCCGTCCTGCAAACCCAAACTGTTCGAAATCTTATGTTCGAAAAACAAATCAGCATAATCGCCGCCTTTGCTCATGGCTGCAGCAATTACTTTCTGCATCATTTCAACCGACACTTCAAAATGGTCTAAATAACTTTTCACGCTTTCAGAGATTTTAATGTTTTGACAACTTTGCAACAAGGGCGGTAAAAACATACTTCCGGCCACAACTGCACTGCCTGTTTTAATAAAACTACGCCTGTTCACATTCATAATTGCATTCAATTAAATTTTCGAAAGTAAAACAAAATAAGAAATATCATTTTCAACGGGTGAAAATGTTTCACCATTGGTAAAATGTACTGCCAAAAAATTACAACTTCATCAAAAGAAACATACTGCTTTTGATTTGCATACTTAATTTTCGAAGAGCTTCATTTTTAGGGGTAGGTTTAATTTTTTAGTATTTTTTTGAGTCAATACATCTGTTTTAATAATATTGCATCCAAAATAAAACCGTTCATCAGGATACACCCCTGTTAATTCATGGGGTATTGATAAATATTTTGACTTTTAATGTAAATTTTGTATTAATTTTTTACAAAATGTCAATTAAAGCAGTTTATCAATTTCAGTTAACTCTATTTTTGTTTCAAAAAACGATAAAATACAATTACTAATAAATAAATAGTTACAACATGAAATCAAAACTGGAGTACATTTGGCTCGATGGAACACAACCCACACAGGGTCTCCGCAGTAAAACAAAAATCGTGAGCGATTTTGGTGGTAAAATAGAAGAATGTCCAATGTGGAGCTTCGATGGTTCATCAACACAACAAGCCAGCGGCGGTTCATCTGACCTGCAGTTGAAACCCGTTGCACTCTATCCCGACCCGACACGTAAAAACGGCTGGATTGTGATGACAGAAGTTTTAAATGCTGACGGAACTCCACATGCCACAAATGGTCGTGCACACATCGAAGACGAAGATGCCGACTTCTGGTTTGGTTTCGAACAGGAATATTTCTTATGGAACCAGGAAACCAACATGCCATTGGGTTTCCCGGCAAATGCTTACCCAAAACGAGGACAGGGCCCTTACTATTGCAGCGTTGGCGCTGAAAATGCATATGGTCGTGAAATAGTGGAAGAGCACCTCGATATTTGTCTTGAGGCCGGATTGAACGTTGAAGGTATCAATGCTGAAGTAGCCGCTGGCCAGTGGGAATTCCAGGTATTTGCCAAAGGCGCACACGATGCCGGCGACCAGACATGGGTTGCACGCTATTTGCTTGAACGCACAGCCGAAAAATATGGTGTTGCCATTAACTGGCATTGTAAACCGCTGGGCAACAGCGACTGGAATGGTTCGGGTATGCACGCCAATTTCTCGAACAGTGTTCTGAGAACCTGTGGCTCGAAAGAAACATACGAAAAAATCTGCGGTGCATTTGCCCCTGCCGATATTATTAAAGCACACATGGATGTTTATGGTGCCGACAATCACCTGCGTTTGACAGGAAAACACGAAACACAGTCGATTGACAAATTCAGTTATGGTGTTTCCGACCGCGGCGCTTCAATCCGTATTCCGATTGCCACAGTTGAAAATGGATGGAAAGGCTGGCTGGAAGACCGTCGTCCGAACTCGGCTGCCGACCCGTACAAAGTTGCCGCACGTATTATCAAAACCGTTCACGGAGTAAAATAACCTATCGCAATATTTTTTAAAACTGCACTTATATAAAAAGCTGTCAGCCTTTCGGCTAACAGCTTTTTTGATTTTATAAAGCAATGCTGGCTCAGTTTTGCAAACCGTTCCTCGCCTAACAAGGAAAAATATTTTTGCTTTTTCAAAGCAAAAAATAGGTCACAGAACTGCACCAACGCAATTTTCTGAAGCTTTCAAAATTTTCATTCCACCACCGCCGATTCGCAAATAAAAGTTGGAATAATGCCCGAACTGCTGATGCGGATTTGCGCCATTTCGGGCAGTGTGTTACCCGATAAAACAAGCACTGTGTCGAGCCCGAATTTGTTACCGCCCATGATATCGGTGTGCAACGTATCGCCCACCATCAGAATTTCGTTTCGTTTTACATCAATATCCTGCAATGCACGTTCGTAGGCCAGCAAAAACATTTGCGCATCGGGTTTACCAAAACGGATAAACGATTTGCCAATGATTTTTTCAACCATGTCGGCCAGACTGCCAATTGCAATCGAAACATCGTTCTGGTTTACCGGGTAGTTGATGTCGGTATTGGCCACAACCACAGCCATGTTTTTTTTGCGCAACAGGTTGATGGCCTTGTTAATGTCTTCGTTCCAGTTAAATCCTTCGTCATCTAAAAAGGCAAATGACTCAATGTGGTCGATGTCGTTCAGGTCGATATTTTTTACCGCCACGGTTTTCAGACCGGCAGTTTCGATATAATGTGCCGAGTTTTCGGTGCCGAGATAGGCAACGGAATTTCCGTTCGAAACTTTTAGTTTAAAATATTCCATGGCCACCATCCCCGACGACAAGATTTTGTCGGCAGTAACCTGGCGAACGCCTCTGTCCTGGTACCATTGCGCCAGCATTTCGGGGCTGCGCGACGAGTCGTTGGTAAGCAGGTAATACTTAATCTCCTTTCGGTCGAGATATTCAAAAGTGTTGATGATACCGGGAATCAGTCCCTGGTGATTTTTGAGCACACCAAAAGCATCAAAAAACACAGCCTTGTAATTCTTTACAATACTCCTGAAACTTTTTGTTCTGATCATCTCAATTTAAATTTTTAGTGCGCGTAGAATTTTTTCAACATCGTAATTGGTTTCTATTGCAGGAAGATAGATATCGTAAGCTTCTTTTGCCAGTTTATTCGAATAGGTTTTTCTGAAAAAATAAGGTCCGTCTTTTATCACATAATTCAGAATAAAAAACCGGTAAGCTTCAATAATCAGCCTTATTTCAGGTTCAGTAAGCGGGAAAATCCGGTGGTATTCTTTCAGAAACATCATAAAACGGTCTTCCATCAAAGTATCAACCAGGTAGCTGAACACGGTGCGGTCGCCAACATCGGAGCAAACCCGGCTGAAAAAATAAAAATCCATCACCCGCGACGACATACGGAACCAGTCGTAGTCCCACCGCGAAAAGAATTTGCCGGTGCTGTCAATCGAAAAGTTCCCGATGTTCCAGTCGATAAAAACCGGTATCACTTCAAAGTCGCTGATGTAATTTACTTTATCGGCGTTTTCGAGAAAAATATCACAGTGCTTCAAAACCATCGATTTGTGGTTTTCGCACATTTTTATCTCGTTATTATTCACCGACTTTATCAGTTTATGAATATCGGTTACAACCGATTTTGACGGGTTGGGCAACTGGTTGCTGACATTGGTGCAAGCCTGGTGGAAACGGGCCAGTTCGCGGCCCAGTTTTCTGATTTGCTTTTCCTCCAACCGGCGGGGCAGTTTGTTTCTGATTTGAATAGGATTATAAAAAACCACCCACGCACTGCTGTTTTCCTGATGGTATCGGTAAATAAAAAGTTCGTTCTTCTTTACAAGCGACTGTGCCAGAAAATTCTGGTAAGGCGCTTCGAGGTTGTTGGCCAGGTTATTAATAATAATGTGATTCTCGCGGAAATC
>DYSZ01000186.1 GCA_020726265.1 Draconibacterium orientale | reverse complement strand
TGTTTCATCTTTTGCTGGGCCACCTCAAAGCCATCAACATCATTCAAAAAAGCCGAATTCAGAAGATTTTTAACAACCTGGTGAATATCACCCCAAAAGATGTGCACCCGTTTTCGTTTTTCAGCAAAATTGTGGTTTCCGAAAAAACATTGTCGCACCCCGATTTGGAAATGATTGTCAGCCACGAAAACATTCATGTTCGCGAAAAACACACCTTAGACATTCTTTTTACCGAAATCATGTTCCTGTTGCAGTGGTTTAACCCGTTTGCCTGGCTGCTGAAAGACGCCGTGAAAAACAACCTCGAATACCTTACCGACAACGAAATTGCAAAACATTACAATCCGCAAACCTACCAGCTTGCCATGGTTACGCTGGCCGACAAACAGGGGATTGCGCCATTTTTAACCGCTTTAAACGGAAGTCAACTTAAAAACCGTATAGTCATGATGAAAAAGAAAACAGAAAACAAATTTGCCATTGTAAAACAACTGGCTGTGCTGCCGCTTTTGGCAATACTTGTTATGGGATTGTCGAATAAGGAGGTGAAAACCGAAATTATCCAAACTGAACAAACAGCGAACAAGTTCAAAGGTCTTATTGTAATTGTCGATGGACAGATTATTCCTACTAATTCAGGTAAACTGAGTAGTTTAGATTTATCAAAAAATTATGACAGTAGAGAAATCATCGAAACACTTGAAATTGATAAAAATAAAGTTGAATCAACGGTAATATCATTTGATGACAATTCAAGAGAAGCCAGATTATTTATTCGCACAACTGATTATGTTGATGGTAATAATCGTGAGTTTGATGAAATGACCAAAAAGCAGGTCTCTAAACAACATGCTACAAAAACTTTAAAAACTTTGTATGCTATTGACGGGGAACTGAAAACAAAGGAAGAAATCGGTAATTTTGATAATTACAGTATTGAATCAATGAGTGTTTTAACCGGTAAGAATGCTACAGACAAATATGGCGAAGAAGTTGCTGATGCATCGGTATTCGATTTAAAAACAGGAAAATCAAGAGTTAAAATAAGTTCTTCAGAAGAGAAAGTCATTCAAGGAAAGGTAACCAACGAAAAAGACGAGCCAATATCAGGTGTTTCAGTAATAAAAATTAAAGGGAAAAGGACTGAAACTATCACAAATAATGGTGGTGAATACGAAATTAGTCTGGAAGATAAAAATGAAATTTTGGTTTTCACAAAGCCCGGCTACCTGTATCGCGAAGTTCATGTAAAAGGAAGGGAAAAAATAAATGTCCTTCTTTATGTTGATAAAAAGGAAGTAAATGAGCCAGTTATTATTACTGGATATGCAACAAAACTAGAGGCAGATATTAGCAATAGCCTAACTAATGATTCGACAGAACGCATTAACTCCGATACAAAAGAACTACCTCTTTATATTGTCGATGGAGTTGAAACCGATAATATTGAAGTAATTAACCAAAATAATATCGAAAATATTGATGTTTTAAAAGGTGAATCAGGATTTAAGCTGTATGGCGAAAAAGGGAAAAATGGGGTTGTTTTGATAACAACAAAGAAATATGGTCAGAATAACAAATCAGGTAATGTTACAATCGGTTATGGAAACAATGCAGCTTTATTGGGCAATCCTGCCCCGATCGGTTCGGCAACCGGAAAAACAAATCAGCCCCTTATTCTTGTAAACGGCAAAGAAACCTGGCAAAAAGTAAATGATATCGATCCCGAAACCATAGAATCAGTGAATGTTTTGAAGAATGAAACTGCCACAAAAAAATACGGTGATAAAGGCAAAAATGGAGTGATTGAAATTACACTTAAAAATACCGCGTCAAACAATGAAACATATTTAACTCTTAGGAAATCTATTGCCAAAAATATCAAATACCCCGTTGTAGCACAAGAGAACAACCAGCAGGGAGTTGTTGATATTTGGGCTTTTATTGAAAAAGACGGAACAATCAGCAGAATTTCAGATAAAAGACTGGAAGGGAAAATTATCAATATCGATGAAGTTGTGGTTACATCTCTGAAAAGTGAGAAAACTGTGACTTCGGAAAAAAGTAGTAATCTGGACTTGCTGGTAAAAGAATCAAAAAGAGTAATTGAACAGCTTTCTCCTTTGAAAATTTCTGAACTAGCAGGCGAAACGGTAAGTTTCAGGATACGGTTTGTGTTGGAGTAAATCAGGCAATGTACGCGTTTAGCGGGTTCGAACCGCTTAGCGCTTATACAAAAGCAAAAAGGAGCGTCGCAGCTCCTTTCCCTTTTCCCCTTATTATTTCAAATAAAACTTTTCCTTTCTCCCTCTCCCGCGGAGAGGGCTGGGGAGAAGCTTTATAACGTGGGGTCACCCGGCTGCCAGTCGCACGGAACAAGTCCGCCATTCTGGAAAGCGTCGAGCAAACGAAGCGTTTCTGCCACGTTGCGGCCCACATTCAGTCCGTTTACCGAAACATGCTGGATTACGCCATTCGGGTCGATAATATAAGTAGCACGGTAAGCAATTTTGTTTTCTTTTTCAAGAATGCCCAAATCTTTGGCCAGCGATTTTGAGGTGTCGGCCAACATCGGGAAACGCAGTTTCTTCAGGTTCGGGTCAGCATTTCTCCAGGCAAGGTGCACAAACTCCGAGTCGATGGAAGCGCCAATCAGGTTGGCATCGCGTTTTACAAAATCATCGAAATGATTGTTGAATGAAGAGATTTCGGTTGGACACACAAATGTAAAGTCGAGTGGCCACCAAAAAAACACAGTCCATTTACCGTTTAATACTTCTGAACGGGTCAGTGTTTCAAACTCTTTACCGGGTTCAAGCGAAACCACGGCTTTCTTTTTAAAATCGGGGAATTTTTTTCCTACTCCTAACATACTTGTTGTTTTTATTGATTATAATAATTTAGACTGAATTAAAATTTCAAATCAAAGATAGGTTTTAAGTCCCTTTTCATCAAATTGATTTTTTTTAAGCCTGTTCGACAAAAGCTATTCGGTTGATGTTAATGCTTTGAATCACAAGTTTCTTTAAACGGAAGTGGCTTGAAAACCGAGGTTATTTTGAACGAAAAGTATGTTTTATAGTACCTGCATTTCGTTTTACATTTGTTTGACCGTTGTTTTTATATCGCTATATTTAGCTGCTTTTTTAAAAAATTAGACAAATAAAAAAATACCTATTCAATTAAAACTTTAAGTTATTATGGAAAACAAATCAGAAAAATTTTCGGTTTCCAGAAGGGCTTTTCTGGGGACAACAGCTGTTGCTGCAGCCGGAATCACAATTATTCCGAGCCACGCAGTTGCAGGATTGGGGCATGTGGCTCCGAGTGACAAACTCAATATCGTCGGCGTGGGTGTTGGCGGAATGGGTTTTGCTAACCTCAAAAACCTTGAATCTCAAAACATCATTGGCTTGTGTGATGTTGACTGGAAATACACAAGTGGCAACGGAGTTTTCGACCGCTGGCCAAACGCCAAAAAATACAAGGATTGGCGGATTATGTACGATGAACTTGGCAAAAGTATCGATGGTGTTGTTGTTGCAACTGCCGACCATACACATGCCATTATTGCTGCCACAGCAATTACAATGAGCAAACATGTTTACGTGCAAAAACCATTGACACACTCGGTTTACGAATCGCGTTTGCTAACCAAACTGGCTGCCAAATACAAAGTGGCCACGCAAATGGGTAACCAGGGCTCGTCGGGCGAAGGAGTAAACCTTACCACCGAATGGCTTGCCAACGGCGAAATTGGCGAAGTAACCAAAGTGGAAGCTTTCACCGACCGCCCCATCTGGCCACAGGGATTAAATACACCTGAACGTGGCGATTGGGTTCCTGAAACATTAGATTGGGATTTATTTACAGGACCTGCAAAAATGCGTCCATACAACTCATTATATCATCCATGGAACTGGCGCGGCTGGTGGGATTACGGGACAGGCGCACTTGGTGATATGGCCTGCCACATTCTTCATCCTGTTTTTGTGGGTCTCGAATTAGGGTATCCGATTCATGCCCAGGGAAATTCAAGTTTATTATTGCAGGATTGCGCTCCGGTTTCCCAGTCGGTAAAACTTACTTTCCCGTCGCGCACACCAAAACGTGCATGGAAAGGCGCTAAGAAAGGTGCTGTATTACCACAGGTTGATGTTCATTGGTATGATGGAGGGATTAAACCGATGTTACCCGATACATGGCCGGCAGGCAAAAATCCGAATGACAGCGGTGGTGGCGTTTTATTCCACGGAACAAAAGATACTTTGGTTTGCGGATGTTACGGTGTAAACCCTTGGTTGTTGTCAGGCCGTGCTCCTGAAGCACCTAAATTCCGCAGAAGAATTGAAAAAGCTACTCAGGGTGGTCATGAAATGGATTGGGTACGCGCTTGTAAGGAAAGCCCGGAAAACCGCGTTGAAACTGCATCGAACTTCGCTGAAGCCGGTCCATTCAACGAAATGGTGGTAATGGGCGTTTTGGCAGTTCGCTTACAGTCGCTGAACAAAGTACTCGACTGGAATGGTGAAAAAATGGAATTCACCAACCTTTCGGATACAGAAGAAATCAAAACTGTAATTAAAGACGGTTTTGAAATTCACGATGGTCACCCGACTTTCAAGAAAACCTGGACTGATCCGGTTCCTGCAAAAGCGTTTGCAGCTGAACTGGTTAAACATACTTACCGCGAACCCTGGAAATTGCCTGATATGCCGGCATAACCACACGTGGTTTTCTGAAAAGCGAGGGTGTTTTGCAAAGAGCACCCTCGCTTGTTTTTCGGATATTCTTAATTTCAGTTAAAACTCTTCTAAAAAACTTAAACCGCAATTTCACCCTGATATTTTTTCTATTTTGCAGCCTTTATTCATTTTAAAAATCGATCGAATTACATGGTTTCAAGAAGACATTTTATAAGTGCGTCGGCTACAGCAGCAGTCGGATTTACCATTTTACCATCGAAAGTTATTGCAGGTTTTGGCCACACTCCCCCCGGCGATAAACTGAATATTGCCGGTATCGGTGTTGGTGGGAAGGGATTTACCAACCTGAAATTCATGGAGAAAGAAAACAATATTGTTGCACTTTGCGATGTGGATTGGGAATATGCGGGACGTAATGCTTTTTCGCGCTGGACTAGTGCAAAAAAATACATGGACTATCGCGAAATGTTTGAAACGCAAAAAGATATTGATGCCGTGATGATTGCCACCCCTGATCACTCGCATGCCCTACCTGCTTTGATAGCTATGCGCGAGGGGAAACACGTTTTTTTGCAAAAACCACTCACGCATTCGGTTTACGAATCAAGAATATTGAAAGAAACCGCTCAACGGTACGGTGTTGCCACACAAATGGGCAACCAGGGAAATTCTGACGAAGGAATCAGGTTGATTTGTGAATGGATTTGGAGCGGTGTCATTGGCGAAGTTACTCATGTTGATACATGGACCAACCGCCCCATCTGGCCTCAGGGACTTGCAGCCCCTGACGATAAAAAACGGATTCCAAAAACGCTGAACTGGGATTTATTTGTGGGGCCTGCAAAATTCAGGGAATACCATCCAACCTATCATCCGTGGAACTGGCGCGGCTGGTGGGATTTTGGCACAGGGGCACTCGGCGACATGGGATGCCATATCATCGACCCGGTTTTTAAGGCATTGATGCTCGAATATCCAGTGGCCGTTGAGGCAAGCTCAACGCCTTTTAATATGGATTCGGCTCCCAACGCGCAGTTGGTGCGGTATGAGTTTCCGCAACGCGACAACCTGCCAAAAGTTGGTATGCCACCTGTAACATTGAATTGGTATGATGGTGGCCTGATGCCCCCGCGACCTGATGAGCTTGCTTACGACGAACAAATGGGAGACAACGACGGCGGGGGGATTTTTTATGGTTCGAAAGGAAAAATAATGTGCGGCACGTATGCTCAGAACCCTACATTGTTGCCAACCAGCCGGATGGAAACATTTGTTCAACCTCAGAAAACAATAAGGCGTATCTCAAATGCCATGGATGGCGGGCATGAACAGGATTGGATTCGCGCGTGTAAGGAAAGTCGCGAAACACGGCTTGAGGCATCATCAAATTTTAATTATGCAGGTCCGTTAAACGAAACTGTGGTGATGGGGGTTGTGGCAGTACGGCTGCAAAATCTTGGTTATAAATTACTTTGGGACGGACCAAACATGCGTTTTACAAATGTTTCGTCGGCTGATAAAATGAGGGTGATTGCAAAAGATGAGTTTGAAATTCAGAACGGTGACCCTAAATTTAAGAAAGAATACAAAACGTTGCCAGCCCTTGCCATGGCTGAAGAATGGATAAGACACACTTACCGGAATGGATGGGAACAGGTATAGATTTTCATTAATTCGGCGAAAAAATATTTGTCTTGGTTTTCAATGGTTTAAACGTAGT
>DYSZ01000185.1 GCA_020726265.1 Draconibacterium orientale | reverse complement strand
AATACAGTTTTACCTTTTTGCTTGTAATTGCAGGCGGCTTTGTTGCTGTTTGGGCTTACAGCAGGGTTTTCGACAAGCCTCAGATTGTAACCGTAACTGAAACACAACATTTAAAATACGCCGGTCTGGATTCGGAAGGAAACTTACCCGATCTCACTTTTGCTGCTGAAAAATCAATACATGCAGTGGTTCACATTGCCACACAATCGGTACGTGGCGGCGGCTGGACAACCGGAAATCCGTTTTTTGATGAGTTTTTCGGACTTCGTGGACAACCGCAGCAACTTGCCCAGGGTTTCGGTTCGGGTGTAATCCTCTCGGCCGATGGCTACATTGTAACAAACAACCATGTTATTGAAGATGCTCAGAAAATAAAAGTGATTTTGAACGACAAACGCGAGTTTGAGGCAAAACTTGTGGGAACTGACCCATCAACCGATATTGCCTTGCTGAAAGTAGATGCAAAAGAACTTCCTTGTTTAACTTATGGCGATTCAAATAGTTTAAAATTGGGCGAATGGGTGTTGGCGGTTGGAAACCCGTTTAACCTAACCTCTACAGTTACAGCCGGAATTGTAAGTGCGCGTGCCAGAAATTTGGGAATTAACGAAAGCCAGATGGCTATTGAGTCTTTTATTCAGACCGACGCGGCAGTGAATCCAGGAAATAGTGGGGGCGCGTTGGTTAACCAGCAGGGATATCTTGTGGGAATTAATACAGCCATTGCTTCGCGCACAGGTTCGTATTCCGGTTATTCGTTCGCAGTACCGGTTTCAATCGTAAAAAAGGTAGTTGAAGATTTAAAGAAATTTGGAGAGGTTCAACGGGCATTATTAGGTGTTAATATTGGAGATATTGATGCCGGAAAAGCCAAAGAATTAGGTCTTGATAAAGTGGAAGGAGTTTATATCGGTGGTGTTCCAGAGAATGGAGCAGCCCACAGTGCCGGAATAAAAGAAGGTGATGTAATTATTCAGGTTGAAAATGAACCTATCAAAAATACTGCATTGCTGCAGGAGAAAATAAGTCAATACAGGCCGGGAGATGCAGTTCATGTGGTAGTTATTCGTGATAAGGAAAAGAAACAATTTAAAGTAACGCTACGTAACAAAAACGGCGATACACAAGTTGTACGGAACGAAACAGATATTCTGGGAGCTGAATTTGAAGAGGTTTCAGCCAAAGAAAAAGATGAACTTGGTATCGGGAGTGGAATAAAAATAAAATCGGTTGGCAAGGGAAAACTGAAAACAGCAGGATTAAAAGAGGGATTTATAATCACAAGCGTTAACAAGAAACCGATTTTCGAAGTCATGGATTTTAAAAGGGAGATTGGAAATGCCAGGGGAGGAATTTTGTTGGAAGGACTGTATGAAAATGGGGAACAAGCCTATTTTGTGTTCGGGCTCGACTGAAAAATAAATAATAATTGGAATTAAAGAATTATTAATACAATCACTAAACAAAAATTCTCCTTGATGGTTAAGTTTTATTGTTCTATATTTGCACGTTTTTTTAAAAAAATCATATGAGACAGCTAAAGATCACAAAGTCAATCACTAACCGTGAAAGTGCCTCTTTAGACAAGTATTTACAGGAGATAGGGAAGGAAGAACTGATTACTGTCGAGGAAGAAGTTGAATTAGCACAGCGGATTAAAAAGGGCGATCAGGCTGCTTTGGAGAAGTTAACACGCGCAAACCTGCGTTTCGTGGTTTCGGTAGCAAAACAATACCAGAACCAAGGACTCAGTTTGCCCGATTTAATTAACGAAGGCAATCTGGGGCTTATTAAAGCCGCTGAGAAATTTGATGAAACCCGCGGTTTCAAATTCATTTCCTATGCAGTTTGGTGGATTCGTCAATCCATTCTTCAGGCACTTGCTGAACAGTCGAGAATTGTACGTTTGCCGTTGAACCAGGTCGGTTCATTAAACAAGATCAACAAGGCATTCTCGAAGTTTGAGCAGGAACACGAACGTAAACCGTCGCCCGAAGAATTGGCTGAATCACTCGACCTGCCGGCAGATAAAGTTGCCGACACCCTGCGGGTTTCAGGAAGACACGTTTCGGTGGATGCACCGTTTGTTGACGGCGAAGACAACAGCTTGCTGGATGTGCTTGTCAACAACGACTCACCCAATGCCGACCGCGCGCTTATCATGGAATCACTTGCCAAAGAGATACATCGGGCTTTAGCTACATTGACCGAACGCGAAAGCGATATTATCAGGCTTTTCTTTGGCATTGGTTGCCAGGAAATGACACTCGAGGAAATTGGCGAAAGATTTGGATTGACCCGCGAACGGGTGCGACAAATCAAAGAAAAAGCAATCCGAAGGTTACGCCACACATCGCGAAGCAAATTATTGAAAACATATTTGGGATAGTACTGAAAGCCGCTGAGAAGCGGCTTTTTTAATGGGTGGCGCGGATTCCAATCCGCGCTTTTTATTTCCGGCGGTTCGGAACCCGCCGCACCCAGCCCTAAAAATCAATAACCAGCTGAATTGGTTTTGCCACAGGTTCACTTTCTGCTTCTTCAGTATGAAAATTTGAAACTGTCAGTCCGAGCAACCTGACTCCTTTTATAAATCCCCCTTCACGTGTCATCAGTTTCAACCCTTCGTTTTCAACCTGGCTTTTTGTTTCGAAATGTCCCGGAATAGTGATACTGCGGGTGTGTTGTTCAAAGTCGGCATATTTAAATTTCAGTGTAAGCGTTTTGGCTTTTACCTCCGATTTTTCGATGCGCCGCCACAAAATGTTGGCAACTGCCAGCAATTCGGTTTGCAAATCGTTAAAATAAAGCAGGTCGTTGGCAAAAGTTTCTTCGGCGCCCACCGACTTTCGTTCGCGCCATGGTTCCACAGGCCGGTCGTCAACACCCCTGCAAATGTTGTAATAGTAACTTCCGGCTTTGCCAAAAAGCCTAACCAGTTCAAGTCTGTCGATTTGTTTTAAATCGCGGCCAAACCAAATACCCATTTTATTCAGTCGCTCCGCAGTAACCTTTCCGATACCGAAGAATTTTTTCACCTCAAGTTCATCGATAAAAGTTTGGGCCTGTGCGGGTGTTACAACAAATATTCCGTTGGGTTTATTTACATCGGAAGCCACTTTTGCCAAGAATTTATTGTACGAAACACCTGCCGAGGCTGTAAGTTTTGTTTCGGCAAAAATACGTTCCCTGATTTCCCGGGCAAGCAGTGTTGCCGATGGTAAGCCACGTTTGGCGTAGGTAACATCAAGGTAAGCTTCGTCAAGCGACAGTGGCTCAACCAAATCGGTATATTCAAAAAAGATGCTTCGGATTTGCTCTGAGATTTCCTTGTAACGGTCGAACCGCGGTTTTACAAAAATCAGCCCAGGGCATTTTCTGATGGCAGTTTTTGATGGCATTGCTGAGCGTACACCAAATTTCCGGGCTTCGTAACTTGCTGCGGCAACCACGCCTCTTTCGGCAGCTCCGCCCACAGCAACAGGTTTTCCCCACAGTTTGGGATTGTCAAGCTGTTCAACCGATGCATAAAATGCATCCATGTCGATATGGATTATTTTGCGAAAATCAGTATCCAAAATAGTCAATAAAATTTGAAAGAATACAGTGCATATCCTATAAATAGTTTGTTTTTCCAGCAGCTTTTAATTGGTCAACCACCTTTTTAATTTCCTCGGCTTTGCTGCGTTTGCAAACTAGCAGTGTATCGCCATCCTGCACCACAATTACATCGTCGAGACCCACCAGCGCCACCACGCCTTTTTCAGCAAAAACATACGAGTTTTTCGAATCCACAATCACAGCCTCGCCGGTAACAGCATTTCCGTTTTCATCTTTTCCCGAATTCAGATAAACCGATTCCCAGCTGCCAAGGTCGTTCCACACAAAATTACCTTCAACCAGGTAAATGTTTTTTGCATGTTCCATAATCCCGTAATCCACAGAAATACCTTCAACCGCGCGATAAACCGTGTCGAGTGTCTGTTCAAACGAAGGGGTTCCAAGCTCGGCCTGAATTTTTCTTAAATCGGTGTACAATGCCGGGGCAAACTGTTTTACGGCATCGAGAAAAACCGAAATTTTAAACACAAACAACCCGCTGTTCCAGTAGTAACCGCCCTGCTCAATATATTCACGGGCAGTGTTTTCGTTGGGTTTTTCAACAAAGCGTTCTACTTTAAACTGATTGATTTTTTCAGAACCCGTAATATTTTCGGCTGTTTTTACATATCCGTAACCGGTTGCCGGAAATGCCGGAGTTATTCCAATGGTTACAATACCATCTCTTTCTTCCGCTATTTTAACCGCTGCCATCACTGTATCTCTGAACAGTTCATCGTTTTCAATTAAATGGTCTGATGGCGAAACGACCATCACCCCGTTAGGGTTTTCTATTTCTGCAAACATGGCCGCTAAACCAATGCAAGGCAGCGTATTTTTTCCAACCGGCTCGTAAATCAGGTTTTGTTTTGGCAGCATCGGTGTTTGTTCTTCCAGTACCTTTGCCTGGTCTTTCCCCGAAACGATATAAATCTTCCCGGGTTCGGTAAACATTGAAAACCGCCTGATGGTGGATTGCAGCAGCGATTCGTCGCCAAAAATATTGAGATATTGTTTTGGGCGGGCGGCCTTGCTTCGTGGCCAGAAACGCGTTCCGGCACCACCTGCCATAATGAGTGTAAATAGACTTTTCATTGATTTTCTGTTTTACTTTTTTTGCTGTTCGAAATTACGGAAAAAGCACCTGCTTTTGTGTTGTAACTGACAAAAATTAATTTCAAAATTGTTTTCAATCAGAAAGGTGTCTGAACTACGCAGCCAGTAGCCCGAAGTTCAGTAGTCAATTTAAACCAACTGCAAACGGTGAATAACAAAGAAAATTCAAGGCGACGTTTTTTTTTAATAAAGCAATTTCAGCGTTTTAGTCAGGCACAGCGCAAAAAGGATGGGAACAGTTTTATAAATTATTGAAACGTTTGGTAGTTGCTGACATGCATTTAATGAAATGTAATTGGTGCCTATATCTAAAATACCATAAATCGTTTCGAAAACCTGTTTCTCCCGGTAAGTATTTCACAGGTATATTGTCCGGGAGGCAGCTTTGAAATATCAATTTTTGTTTTTGAATATCCATTGTTTTCACTCGTTACACCGAGTTTTGAAAAACGCAGTCTTCCAACAATATCATAAACCCGTAAATCATAACTGCATTCCGTATTCAACAAAATTCCGGCTACAATAAAATCTTTGGCAGGATTGGGATAAAGTAATACGTTTTCATTTACCTCAGCAAATTGATTGGAACTTGTATAATCACCCAAATTGATTTTGTATGATTTTGGAACACAATTGTAACCCGAAACAATGAGTTGAGCCTCACCCGATTCCTTTACGGGAACATCGAAATTAATAATGGCATTACCTGAAACATTGGTTGTTGATTTCCCAAGAATGCTGCCATCTTTTAATACCACACATACTAAATCAGAAACTGGTTTACCCGATGAAGAAACGTTAACATCTATTTTTAAGGTTCCCAGTGATACTGTTGCGGGGTATTTAGTGTCAATTGCAAAAGGATTATCGGTAAAAACCGCCAAGGCAGGATCGCCCAACACATTGCAACCATAAAAACACCAGCGCAATGCGCCTGGCTCCCATTGCCCGGGAGCTGTAACCCATGCTGCAGAAGCAATTTTTGATTCCATATGTGCTACCCCGATTCGGTTCAGACTATCACCGAACATTGAATTTAAAAATTCGCGGTGCAAGTGCAGCGATGGGCCTTCAGTTTGACCTTCGTTGAACCATCCGTACCTCGAATTTCCGACAAATGCGACAGCGAAATTCTCCAGGGTTACTATTTTTTCAGCAATACAGTCGTTATAATCAAAAGCGCCACACGAACAGCCATGAGAATATATAAATGTAAAGTTGTGTTCAATACCGTTTAATAAAGCAAAATTTTCTTTTAGAATATGATTATTGAATAATTTCATCATGTAGGTTTTGTCAGAATGTCCGTCATGATTTAGCATTGGTCGTCCGAGATTAACATGATGAATTATGTCAAGACTTGTCCAAAAGACAGTTTCATCATACAAATCGTCAAAATTATAATTCACCGGAATTCCTGTTGTTGAATAACCATTTTCAGACTGATTTCCTTTGAGTAACTCTAAAAAGTCACTACCCCAGGATTCAGGATCACCCCAGAGTTTTTCACCAACCATCAGAATATTGCGGAATTGGACAATAATTTCAAAGTGTTTTCAAATAAGACCGATACGGTGAAAATGCTGCTGAACTGTATTCAGCAGGATTATTTTTATTTCTCATCTCTGCCCGATCTTTTCGGACTCGGTACTGCACTCGGCTTGGAACGTTTTGCCTTTTATTTTCCAACGCGCTTCGAGGGTCCTCATA
>DYSZ01000184.1 GCA_020726265.1 Draconibacterium orientale | reverse complement strand
TGACAGTAACAAAAGCTCAGGCGATTTTTATTTCTTTCTGAATCTCAGTTCGAAAAATGAAGTCGGGTTTAAAAAAGAACTGGTTCCTTGTGCCAGCCAGCAGGATTTCAATAAATTCATTATGCCTTTTATTCAGAATCTGCAAAAAGAACAGTGGATTGTTGAATTGCGAAAACCAACTGCACCCTATGCATTTGCTGGTCAGAAAACCTGTCATTTTATGAAATTGAAATCGAAAACAACCGGCCAGCAAAAATTTGTTTTGCATCCATTGGTTAAATCGAAAATATACCAGATTGAAATTACATCTGAAACACTTTTAAACGAACCACCAGCCGAAGTACTTGATTTTATTGCCGGAACCTCAACTTCTGAAAGTCAGGCTATTCCGATTAAAAAAAGCACTGCCCCGGTAGCAGCTGTTACTAACGATGAGAAAATTTCGATAAGTGTTGGAAACGAACCTGAGTCGGCAACAACTGATAATCTTTCTGGTTTCACAAAAGTAAAAACACCTCCTCCTCCACCGCCGAAACCAAAAACAGAAACCCCACAAAAGGCAGGCTCATCAGGACAAAAAACAAGTGCAATAGGTGGAAATGCGGCAAGAACAGGTTCGGCAAAAACAGCTGCCAATGGACAGTCAGCTACACAATCATCAGGCTCCACAGTACAACCAATTTCCGGAAACACGGTTGAGAAAGGAAACATGCCGCTGGTAAAATTCTCGGCAACCGATCCATGCGAAGGTGGTGGAAATACCGATGGAATGCCCTGGGAGCAAAAAAGTACTGCTACAAAAATTGATTTGCCCAAAGGAGTTGAAGCAGCCCAGACACTGGTTTTGCCAACCTTGAAATCGATGTCGGATGTTTCGTATAATGCTGCAGTTTCAACAACTTTTGAAGCATTGCGTTTGGTTTACGGATCGATGCCCGACGAAGAAGCCAAAAAATTCGAAGCAGCGTGGATCCCGCTTTTCGATTTTCCATCACAAAATGTAATTGATTATCTGAACAAACTTAATCCGCTTGTCAGCCAGTTTCTGGCCTGTCGCGAATCGTACATCCGCACGCTGACAGATATAAATGCTGTACTTCTTGACGCTGCAATTGCCATCGAATTAAAAGAACAATATGCATGGGAAGCTGCAATGGCGGCTGCCAATACAGGCAGTTCAGGATTACTTCCTTTAGAATCAGCAATGAAACAACTTGCCCAGCAAATTGAGGCATTGGGAAACCCGCCAAATCCAGCCGATGAAAAATGTGCCGCCCGTAACAGGTATAAAAAAGCACTCGGACAACCAGCTCAGGAATATCCGTTTGAAGGAGTTTGGGTTGGAATCGAAAACAGCAAGTCAATTTTCAAAGTGGCACACTCTTTCGACGATGGAAAAGCGCTTGTTTATATTTATCCGGTTTCATGGTTAGAGTCGATGTCAGCGAAGGGATTTGACATCAATAAAATCGGAATCCAGCAAATTAATGGCCAAGGCATGGCAATGATACCGGGAATATCCGATTTACTCTGGATTTATGAAGAAGCAAAACCTGGAGTATGGATTTCACTCGACTGGAGTTTAATACAAAACATTTCGGCCTACTCCTTCGAAGGAAATAAAATGATTACCAATTTATATACCCCACCCAATGGATTTTCACCAAATTCAAAATTCTCGAAATCGGAAGTTGTAAAAACAACTGAATCATTTGAAAATCCACCTGTATTGCATCATGATGGCGCTCCATCTGATTGGAAATTGCTGGTGAGCAAAATCGAGCAGGAAAAATGGCACGAGGGCAAACTTTCACAATATATGAAATGGCGAAACTCTCCTGAAGCTGCTCAAAGTATAGCGGCAGCGTTGGAAGGGCCATCGGAAAAACTGTTAAGAAAAGAAGAATATGAAGCCAAAAAGCGGGATATTGAAAAAAGCTATGAAGAGCAGAAAGCAATTGGGAAAGGAACAGTTCCACAATACATAAATCCAACTGCAGAACAAAAACAGGAACAGGAACGGATTCGAAAAGAAAACCTGGCTTCGGCTGAAAAAAACAGGGCTGATAGATTGCAACAACTGGATGCTGAATACGCTGATATTACCGGCGCAACAGTTTCATCCAACCAAAAGTCTCAGGAAAATCAAGCCCCAAAAACCGGAGATGCCGAAGCTAAAAAACTTGAAGCCCAACGAATTGAACAGGAAAAGAAAGATGCCGTTGCTTTTCATACCGAAATGGTGCAGGTAATCAGTAAAAATCTGGAACGTGAAATAGCCGACCGGGACAATGCAATCAGATCAATTAGTCAGGCAAAAACCCCGAAAGAAGCTGAAATGCAAAACGAAAGAATCAAAGAATTCAACATGCGCATTATCAATATTCAGTCGCAAATGCAGGCTGAACAGGATTTGGTAACATCCTTCCAAACCGGACAGGTGGTGCATACACGAACAGTTTTCGATGAGTATGCGCACCAGAAAATGATTCACGATATGAAGGAAAATGCCGCGCGTGTTGATGCCACGCGTCGTATTGCACAAAGTATCGACAGGCAAATTGAGCTTTTGCCGGAAGAACTGCGTGCCCGCGCCCGCGAAACAGCACGGAATGTGGTTGATGGAAAAACACTTGCTTCGGGCGATGTTGAAAAAGCCCGTAAACTGGCCAATTCAATTGCCAGCCAGGTGCAGGGATATGCTGAATATGATGGCGCGATGGCAAAAATTGCTGAAATTGATGCACAGCAAAACGAGTTTTATGCACAAACAACCATTATGGCGGCTGGCGCTGTATTTATGGGACTTGGATCGGCTGCACTTGCCGAAACATTTGGGGTTGAGACTGCAGCCACCATTTATGGAACAAAAGCGCTGGGCGCCGTTTGGGGAGGAACCACCGGGTTAATTGCCGGTGGGCCGAAAGAAGGGGTTACAGGAGCCGTTTCGTGGTGGTCGCCCAACGGGTACGCTGCCATTCAGTTTCTCGAAGGTTATCAGCATGCCGGAATGCAACCCAACTCCACAATTTCCTCGCAAACCTGGAATGGTGTTTATCAGGCCGGATCAGCCATATTCCTCGGTAAGGTATTTGAAATGGGAGTTGGCCTCGTTGCAAAAGGCAGCCTTGTGGCTTTCGGAAATGAAAGCCGACTTTTCAAACCTGTTATCAAAACTCCGTCGCAACGTTCAAAAGAAGTACTCGATGCCATGCGGACTACCCAAAAACTGGCCAATGCGCAGGATGAAATTAATACATTTCAAAAAATTCAAAAAGAGCTGACAACATTGCGTAAAACCCCAACATTGAATACCCAGAAAATTCAGCAACTCGAAAAACAAAGCCAGCAATTGGCTGCCGATATGAATGCTTCGTACTATACCAAATGGATGTTAAAATACAAAGCTACTCCCGAAGTGCGCTGGCAGTTTGACAAACGGGTTCAGAACAACTATTCAGAAATGACTCCGGGAATGACAAAAAGACTTGAAGCACAAGGATATAATATGGAAGGCATCGAATTTCGTCAGTTCAGAAACGGTTCAAGCGGCGGAACTTCAAGCATGGACCTCGACCTTGGACCGGTGATGAAAGGAACGATGCAGGAACCCGGTGTGAACAAGATGATTATGAAAAAAGACGGTTCTGTGGTAACTATCGAACAATTTATGAAAGACTCTCAAAAAGCAATGAACGACGAGTACAAGCAAATATTTGGCTTGACCGCGCCTTCATCTGATATGAATCTTGTTACTTCAGCACACCGTGAAGCATTTTCGACGCCAAAACTGCTCGATCATAAAATCCCCATGTCGTCGTTTACAGCCGAGGAAATTGCTAGTGTTGGCAAGGTGCTTTCGGTTAAGGTGGATGGAATTGCAAATAACCCGATGCTGACAAATACCACAAAAATGCAGGCACAATGCCGCGAATCGTCGAAAGAGATTGAAAATATGCTGCTCAGAAAATTAAAGGAAGACCTTGGAAAAGCACCGGCAAACAGTCCGCAACAAAAACAAATCCAGGCCGATATCAACTATTGGGAAGATATGCTACGCCGCTTTAAAACCATTGGAACTGAAGAAACCGACCCGATGAAAATTATTCAGATGAACCGTGAGATTATGAAAGATACCGGAGGGAAAGATGTTACCGGCGTGATTAACGACCTGATTGCCAAATTCAAACCAAAAGCGTAAAACAAAAGCCCGGAGGAAATTGATTCCTCCGGGCTTATTTATGTTGCAAAAAAAATCGTTTCATCTGAAAACCCACATAATATCGTAAACATAAGTGGGCTGCTGATTTTCGCCATAGGCAACGCCTACATCGCGGAAGGCTTTTATTCGCAGCGCTTCGAGCATCACTTCGTTTTGATACACTTCGCGCATAAAACTCCAGTCACGATTCTCATCTTTCAATACTTTTTGTTCCATTTTACCGATCAATGTGCGCGACTCTGCATAGCACCGCGAATCGGGATCGATACCTGACAATACGGCGCCTGCAGCCATTGCCCCATCAGAATTGGGTTGTGAAGCCCAAACTGCCGAAGCCACATTCACCATCACCTGGCAGTCGTGGTCGATAAAATCCTGGTAAATCGGGCCAATTTCGTCGAGCGCTTTCATATAACAATCTTTGCAAACCTCCGGAATACCCGACAAAGTAGCCAGCGCATCGGCAAACTGGTTTTGTGTTGCCAGCGATTTGGCACGGGCAATAATAAAATCACACCGCGAATTGTAATATTGAATGATTTTCGTTTTGCCATCGTCGAGAAATTTTTCCACCTTATCATTTTTCAGATCAAGTGTACGTAACGCATTTGTGTATGCTTTATTTGCATTACTGCCTGTTCCTTTTGCAGTAAACGAAGTTGACGAAACAATGGTTTTATCCACATGATCGACGATATACAAATAAATATCAAAAGTGTAGGTTTCAACACGGGGTACCGTGGGTGCAATATCTTTTGTAAGCAGTTCCATTTTTGCTGTAACCAAAAATCGCGGACTTGCACCGGCACCTGCCATTCCTTTTTCGGTGATGGCATTGGTGAGTTTACTTGTTATCAGACTTTTGGCATGATCGGGAATATTTTCAACCTGTTCAGGTATATAAACATCAAGCGCAATGCGGTCGTAGTCGTTTGCCGAGCCGAGGTTGTTCTGAGCCAGTACTGCCAGTGGCAACAGTCCGATTAAAAAGATTATCAGTTTCTTCATGATTTCAGATTTTATTTTTCCCCAACAATCAACCAAACCTCACCCAGTCCACGCGTATAAATTTTGCAAACCTGGTTAAACGGAGCTGCTCCCAGCATTGTCCGTAAGTCGCGTATCCAGCGGCGTGTATCGTTGGCACGACCGCGTTCATCGTAAAGCGGAATTCGTACCTGGTCAAACCGGATCACGTTTTCGGTGTAAGTCGAAGTATTGAACCTGTTTTGAACTGTATTTTCAGAAACCCAGTCCTCAATGATTTCACCCAGTTCGAGGGTTTCGCCTTTAAAAGTAAATTCCTCTTCCAAATCGATTGCCGAGGTATCAAAAACCCTGGCCTGAAATACAATTTCACGACCGTTTTCAAACAAATCATTAAAATGATCCTGCAGCCTCGAATTGAAATCATCGATATGAGAAAGCACAGCTTCTTCAAGTAAAACCGGAGTATCAGTTGCAAACGAAGGCGACCCGGTACCTTGTGCGCCTGCAATCTGCTTGTTGGTGTAGGCATCAAGCCCCTGCAACATAAAAGTGATTGACCGCTGCGGGCCGTTTAGATTTATTACATAGGTAAGCTGAATAATGATGTCGGCGTTGGCGGTTCGTTGTAAAACATCGATAGGATTTTCGGCAATACCTCCGCCACTTTTGCTGCCAAGCATCGCAATTTCAGCACCTTCCTGTTCCATGTTTTTCAACGCACTTTCAAGATTTACCAGCGGAAACCCCCGGTCGGCCATCATTGTATTGATTTTACTGATGGTCATCAGCAAATCGGTTTCGTTTTGCAATGCCATTTTGTAATCGGGCAATGTTTTGGCAGTTCCCATTTCGTCAAAAATCTGGGTGTACCCGTTTTTGATGCACCAGTTATCGCTCGGAACCACCATAATTGTTGGCTTTTTGGCTTGCCCTGCAACCATTAGGCTGCTTATCACAACAGCCACAAGTATGATTAGTTTTCTCATAATTGTTCAGTTTTAAAATCCACCACCCAGTTTTGGAATGATACCGGCAGTTTCAAGTTCCTGGCGAAGCGCAGCATGTTTTACTGCCACAATCACACCCACTTTGTACTGACGTTTATCCACCTTGATACGTTCCAAAGAACCGTCACCCGATTGCGAAACAAAATTAAGGTAGTGACCGCCATCGGTAAAAAATGTATTGAAATAGTCGGCGTGCTGTACTTCGGCACCAGGTTTTGTAACCAGCGGACGTGTCA
>DYSZ01000035.1 GCA_020726265.1 Draconibacterium orientale | reverse complement strand
GACTAGGATTTTAGATTACTCTAATAATTTTCTTGATTTTGAAGTTGTAAAAGACTTTTTTTGTATGTGGGTTTATCTTTTTTTCAATGAATCTGTTGATTAAACTTATTGAACAGATGAATAATACTTATAATTTGAACCACTGTTAACCTTCGTTTGACTTCATTCTGAAATACTCATATTCGATTATCTTTGCCACAAACAATCGGAAAACTGTTTCGGATTTCTGTTGAGATTTTTCTTCGGACTCCGGACTTCGGTTTTCCGGCTAAAATTTTACAACATGCTACCAAAAATAAATCCGATGACAACCCAGGCCTGGAACAGGCTCGAAGAATACCACTTTAGTTTTGAAGACACGCACCTGAAGGAACTTTTTGCTGCCGACCCTGACCGGTTTCAAAAGTTCTCGCAGAAATTTGAAGATATTCTTGTTGACTATTCAAAAAATCTTGTTGACGATGAAATCCTGCAATCGCTGGTTGACTTGGCAACTGAATGTGGATTAAAAGAAGCCACTGAAAGCATGTTTACAGGGCAAAAAATCAATGCCACTGAAGACCGTGCAGTTTTGCACGTGGCTTTGCGTAACCGCAGCAATTCTCCAATTGTTGTTGATGGACAGGATGTTATGCCCGAAGTAAATGCTGTTTTGGCTCAAATGAAGGAGTTTTCAGAAAAAGTGATTTCGGGTGAATGGAAGGGATACAGCGGCAAAGCAATTACCGATATTGTAAATATTGGCATTGGTGGTTCCGACCTTGGTCCGCTGATGGTGACTGAAGCGTTGAGGCCCTATAAAAATCACCTCAACCTGCATTTTGTTTCGAATGTCGATGGCACTCACATTGTTGAAACATTGAAAAAGGTTAATCCAGAAACTACGATGTTTATCGTAGCTTCGAAAACTTTTACCACGCAGGAAACCATGACCAACGCCATCACTGCCCGTGACTGGTTTCTGAAAACAGCCAAAGATGAGGCTTTTGTGAAATTTCATTTTGTGGCTGTTTCTACCAATGCAAAAGCAGTTTCAGCTTTCGGAATCGACATTAAAAATATGTTTCGTTTCTGGGATTGGGTGGGAGGCCGTTATTCATTGTGGTCGGCCATCGGGCTTTCCATCGTTTTGGGAATCGGGTTCGAAAATTACATCGAACTTTTAGATGGCGCTCACGCTATGGACAACCATTTCAGAAATGAGGATTTCAGCAAAAATATTCCGGTGATTCTTGCACTTATCGGCATTTGGTACAACAATTTTTATGGTGCCGAAACAGAAGCTATCTTACCTTACGACCAGTACATGCATCGTTTTTCGGCCTATTTTCAGCAGGGAAATATGGAAAGCAACGGAAAATATGTCGATAGGAATGGCGAACAGGTGGATTATCAGACCGGGCCGATTATTTGGGGTGAACCCGGAACAAACGGTCAACATGCTTTTTATCAGCTCATTCATCAGGGAACAAAAATGATTCCTTGCGATTTTATTGCTGCTGCGATTAACCACAATCAGGTTGGTGACCACCACCCGAAATTGCTGGCTAACTTTTTTGCTCAAACCGAAGCTATGATGGTAGGAAAAACAGCCGATCAGGTGGAGGCAGAACTGAAAGCTGCCGGAAAATCTGATGTAGAAATTGCTGAATTATTGCCATTCAAAGTTTTTCCGGGTAACATTCCAACCAATTCTATACTTGTAAAAAAACTTACTCCTCGGGTGCTGGGTTCGTTGATCGCCATGTACGAGCAAAAGATTTTTGTACAGGGAATCATCTGGAATATTTACAGTTTCGATCAGTGGGGCGTTGAACTTGGCAAACAACTTGCCAACGCCATTTTACCCGAACTGCAAAGCAACGCATCGGTTGTTGGCCACGATTCATCGACAAACGGATTGATAAAAGCTTACAAGGCAATGAGATAACGGGTGATACCGGATGTTTCCGGGTGTCGCATTCCGCAACATCGGGATTAACTGCTATTTTTTGGCTCCAAAACAAGAACCCATCAGTTTTTGCTGATGGGTTCTTGTCATTTCTAAATGGCTGTATCATTTCAGAAAAACATTTTCGAATCTTGCCAATGGCGCCATCCTTGCTCTGTTAAGTACCAGCGTGTCGCCAATCAGGTTATAATTATCGGCAGTTTCAAGCACTTGCAGAAACTCTCTTTCGACTTCCATATCGGGGCAGGCCATCATTGTTGCAGCCATTTTTGAGAATTTTATCCTGTTCATTTCTCCTATTTCGATTCCTCCGTGTACTGAGTTACATCCGGCGTTTCCATATACACTTTTGCTGTCGGCATTTATAAACAGAAAAGCTTCTTTTGGTGAGTTCCCGGCTTTCTCAATTTTCTTTCCCCGCAATTCAACCAACCGCCAATATCTGCCGGTTAATACATTTTGTTGTTTCTGAATTACGTATTTATCAGCGAGGTTGCCGGTTATAACTTTCCCATCCATATCAAGCTTTTGCAATTTATTTTCGCCAACCTTAAATTGGTTGCTTTCTTTTGTGCCATCAACTCCTTCAAGCGTAATGGTACTGCCTTCTTTATTCCAGCTGAAGTTTCCTTTTGAGCGGGAAATATCACCATCTTTTCCAAGATATTTTGTTGCTGATTCGTATGTCAGGTCGGTTTTTAAAACTATCTCAATTAAAATACCCTCGCAATCGGCACAAGGCAGTGTGTCTCTGTAAGTTCCGGCCCAATCGAGGGAGTTTTGGCTGTTGTGTCCGTCACCTACCGTCTTGGTTGTTTTTTCTCCTGTTTTGCACGACATAACTGTAATCATTAAAATGAGTGTTGCTAAAAGTTGTAGTTTCATAATACTATTTATTAAAGGTAAATTTTCTGATAAACACAACAAGTAACCATTTTTTTAGTTCATTTTAGCCCTGTTTAGTCGCCAAATATACGTTTCGACGGGTTTCAATATAGCATTCTCGCCCTGATGGTGTGCGGAATAGCTTTCAAATGATTCAAAACCGAATCGCAATCACAATTTTCGGCATCAATAATTACATATCCTATTTCGGGTTCGGTTTGCAGGTATTGCGCAGCAATGTTGATGTTTTTGTTAGTAAAAACAAAGTTGATGTCTTTCAGCAACCCCGGCATATTATGGTGAATATGTAGAAATCGTTGTTTGTTGCGGTTTGGGGAAAGCGTAACTTGTGGAAAATTTACAGCTCCCACCGTTGAACCGATGTCGCTGTATTTAATCAGTTTCTCGGTAACCTCAAACCCGATATTTTCCTGTGCTTCAGAAGTACTGCCGCCAATGTGCGGGGTAAGAATCACATTTTCGAATTGCTGTAAAACCGAAAAAAAAGGCTCGTTGTTTGATGCAGGTTCTGTGGGGAAAACATCGGCGGCGGCTCCGGCCAGATGTCCCGATTTCAGTGCTTCAGCAAGCGCATTGTATTCCACAACGGTTCCGCGTGAGGCATTAATCAACAGCGCATTTTTCCGCATTAACCCGATTTCGTGTGCCGAAATCATATTCCGGGTAATTTCGGTTTCGGGAACATGCAGCGTTATAACATCCGAGATTTTTAATAATTCTCCGATAGAATTAACCGGAATCGCTTTGCCAAGGCTCAGTTTCTTTTCGCTATCGAAATAGTAAACATTCATTCCCATTGCTTCGGCCAAAATAGAAACCTGCGTGCCAATGTGGCCGTAACCCACTATTCCAATATTTTTCCCACGAACTTCGTATGATTTTGAAGCCGCTTTCAGCCAGATTCCCCGGTGTGCAGCGGCATTTTTTGCAGGCACTTCACGCATCAGCATAATGATTTCGGCAATCACAAGTTCGGCCACCGAACGTGTATTTGAAAACGGAGCATTAAAAACCGGGATGCCCAATTGTTTGGCGGCTTGTAAATCAACCTGGTTGGTGCCGATGCTGTAACAGCCAACGGCCATCAGCTTTTTCGCTTTTTTAAGGATTTCGTGGGTGAGTTGAGTACGCGACCGGATACCGATGATATGGGCGTCTTTGATTTTTCGTTCCAAATCAGCTTCGTCAAGCGCTGTTTTCAGGTATTCAATATTGGTGTAACCCGCTTCATCAAAAGATTTTACTGCCGATTGATGCATCCCTTCGAGCAGTAAAACCCTGATTTTTTCTTTTCCGAGCGAGTATTTTGCAGCCATTGTTTTTTTATGTAAAAATAGTAAGTCACAGGCAAAAAAAAAACATGTTTTACAAACATGTTTTTCCGGGTGGCACGTATTTCAAACGCTTAAAAAAAGACGGTGGTTAATCCAGAGATTTCGGGACGCCGTACCCCAATCAGCTCATCTTGTCAGCCAGCAATGCAATTTCTTTTTTTGGCGAGGCATTTTCGTACAAAATTTTGTAAACAGCTTCGGCGATAGGCATATCAACAAGGTAATTTTTGTTGATTTCGTAAATCGATTTCGACGAGTAATAGCCCTCGGCCACCATGTTCAGTTCCAGTTTTGCAGCTTTTACCGGGTATCCTTTGCCAATCATCATCCCAAAAGTGCGGTTGCGGCTGAACTGCGAGTACGCAGTAACCAGTAAATCGCCCAGATAAGCCGAGCTTTTGATGTCGCGGTCGATGGGGTGTACTGTATCCACAAACCGCTTGATTTCCTGAATGGCATTCGAAACAAGCACCGCCTGGAAGTTGTCGCCGTAACGCAGTCCGTGGCAAATACCCGAGGCAATGGCGATAATATTTTTCAGCACCGAAGAATACTCGGTTCCCCAAATGTCGTCGGAGAGGGTGGTTTTGATGTAGTCGCAGCGGATGAGGCTGGCAAATTTATCACTTTTCTCCTCATCGGTGCAGGCCACTGTGAGGTATGAAAGCCGTTCGAGTGCCACTTCCTCGGCATGACAAGGGCCGGCAATTACACCCAGATTTTCGAAAGGCACATGAAAAAACTTGTTCAGGTATTGTGCCACGAGCAGGTTTTCTTCCGATACCACCCCTTTTATTCCCGAAAGGATATGTTTTTTACTGATGTCGGTTTTCAGGGTTCCCAGAATGACGGGTAAGTAGGCCGATGGTACTGCCATGATTATAATATCCGATGCGGCAGTAATTTCATCAATGTCGTTGTAAAAAGTAATCCGGTTGGTATCGAACTCCACATTTTGCAAATAGCGCGGGTTGTGTCCCGTTTTTTCGAATTGTTCGGTGGTTTCAGGTTTTCGCATAAACCAGTTGATATGCTTTACGTTTTCGAGCACCATTTTGGCAATGGCAGTTGCCCAGCTTCCGCTGCCAATAATAGCTACCCTTTTTGCTTTTGTATTCATTTTCTTTATTCTGAATGGCAAAAGTAGGAAGATTTTTTGGGATTGAGGTCGCATTAGCTTTTTAGCCTAGCCAACAACCCGAAAACCATATTTATGTTTAAATTTGGTGCACAACAAGCAAAAAGATAAAAGTAATCCTGATAAGAAACAACGATGATGGATTTGCAACTGATTCAAAATAAAATTTACGAAATACGCGGTCAGCGCGTAATGCTCGATTTCGACCTGGCAAATCTTTATGCAGTTGAAACAAGGGTATTAAATCAGGCTGTGAAAAGAAACTTGCGAAGATTTCCTGCTGATTTTATGTTTCAGTTGTCGAAAAATGAATTGTGAATACTTCGATTTCTATGCAAACGCACAATATCCGCTGATTATGAAACAGCAATCGATGAATGACAGCGTTATAAAAGATTTGTTTGGCGTTTCAGGCAATGAGTTCAATGAAATTAAACAAGCCATCTCCGGTCTTCAGAAAGGCGAGTTGATTATTAAAAATCCAATTGCTGTTACTTTGGGAATGGGCAAAAAATTCAAAAAAATTAAGGTTAGCCATTTGATATAAAACTTTTCCTTTTTTCGTAATTTCCCCGAACCAATAAAACATAAACTATGCAACGTTATATTCTCTCGCTCGATGCAGGCACCACCAGCAACCGGGCAATCCTTTTTAATTATTCGGGCGAAATTGTAGCTGTGGCCCAGCAGGAGTTTGAACAGATTTATCCGCACAGCGGTTGGGTTGAACACAACCCTGAAACCATCTGGGATACCCAGCTTCAGGTATTAAAAGAAGTTTTAAAAAAAGCCGAAGTATTGCCCGACCAGATTGAATCCATCGGTATCACCAATCAACGCGAAACCACCATACTTTGGAATCGCGAAACAGGAAAACCAATTTACAATGCCATTGTTTGGCAGGACCGTCGCACGGCCGATACCTGTGACGATTTGAAAACCCATGGTTATGAAAAGATGGTTGCCGAAAAAACCGGGCTTGTGATTGATGCCTATTTTTCGGGCACCAAAATCAAATGGATTCTCGACAATGTTCAGGGTGCACGTAAACTTGCAGCCGAGGGTAAACTTGCTTTTGGCACCGTTGATACCTGGTTACTCTGGAAACTTTCAGACGGGAAACTGCATGTTACTGATGCAAGCAATGCCAGCCGTACCATGATTTACAATATTCACACCTTGCAATGGGATGAGGAATTGCTGAAGCTTTTGGATATTCCTGTCGGTATTCTCCCCGAAGTAAAACCAAGCAGCCTTGTTTACGGAACAACCGACCCCGATTTATTAGGATATGGAATACCGATTGGGGGAATTGCCGGTGATCAGCAGGCAGCGCTCTTCGGGCAAATGTGCATCAAACCCGGAATGGTGAAAAACACTTATGGAACCGGTTGTTTTGTTGTGATGAACACCGGAAACAAACCGATAACCTCGAAAAATAAATTACTTACAACCATTGGCTGGCAAATTGGCACCGAAGTAACCTATGCACTCGAAGGCAGTATTTTTATGGGTGGCGCAGTGGTTCAGTGGTTGCGCGATCAGTTGGGCATTATCAGTTCTTCATCTGAGATTGAAGAACTGGCGAGTCAGGTTGAAGATAGCGGCGGAGTGGCTTTTGTTCAGGGATTTGTGGGGTTGGGAGCTCCGCATTGGGATCAGTACGCAACCGGGACAATTATCGGGTTGAGAAGAGCATCGACAAAAGCACACATTGCGCGGGCTGCGCTCGAAGCTATCGCGTTCAGCTCGATAGAAGTAATTGAAACAATGGTTGATGATTCAGGAATTGAACTCAACGAATTGCGCGTGGATGGCGGGGCATCGGTAGATAACCTGTTGATGCAGATTCAGGCTGATTCCATTCAAACCAAGCTGGTAAGACCAAAAATTACAGAAACAACTGCGCTGGGTGTTGCTTATTTGGCCGGTCTTGCAACTGGTTTCTGGCAAAATATCGATGAAATTAAGAATCAATGGCAGGCTGACAAAGTTTTTGAACCGGTTGCAGACACAACAAAAATCAAAAAAGTAATTGTTGACTGGAAAAGGGCAGTTGAACGCAGTAAACATTGGTATGGAGAATAGTCGGAAGACAGAAGCAGGGAGAAAGAAGTCAAGAGTTAAAGAGGTAAGCGATGAGTGAGGTTAAAAGTGAGGTGTTAGTGGAATTGTTTCTTTCAGGTAAGAAAAGATGGAGAATATTTTTGAAAAGCACACTGAAAGGGTGAAATAGTAATAACACCGGGTAAGGAGGCACGACTTAACCTGGGGTGAAAATCCCCCACAATTGCGCCCTGCTGTTTGAAAAGCTGAAGTTGTGATAAAGTAAATCTAAAATAAGAAATAAGGAATCAATGTCGTTTAGTTTAGAAATAAAGCTGATGAATTTGAATTGAAATCACCCTTCTCCCGAAGTTTCGGGATCGCTCTGGGTGACTGTCAGACTGAGTCCCGAGTACTCGGGAAAGTTTGTTTTGCTAACTAAACGACATTGAATAAAGAATCAGAAAATTGAACTAATACATCACTTATGAACAGAAAAGCAGTAATTAAGAAACTCAGAAAAGAAAAACTTTGGGACGTTGTGATAATTGGTGGTGGATCAACAGGCCTCGGATGTGCAGTCGATTCAGCCTCCCGAGGCTATAAAACTTTGTTGCTCGAACAGGCCGATTTTGCCAAGGGAACTTCGAGCCGCAGCACAAAATTGGTGCACGGTGGAGTGCGTTACCTTCAACAAGGAGATATTTCGCTGGTTTTTGAAGCGTTGCACGAACGTGGGCTGATGTTTAAAAATGCGCCACACCTTGTTACAAACCAGTCGTTTATAATTCCTGCCTACGATTTTTGGGGAGGTCCGTTTTATACTGTGGGATTAAAAGTTTACGATATGATGGCTGGCAAACTTGGACTTGGCCCATCGAAGCATCTATCATTGGAAGAAACAGTTGAGGCAATCCCTACCGTTGAACAGGAGGGTTTACGCGGTGGCGTGATATACCAAGATGGTCAGTTTGATGATGCGCGGATGGCTGTAAGTCTTGCGCAAACAACTGTCGATTATGGAGGCACAGTTTTAAATTATTGCAAAGTTTCCGCATTAATAAAAGAAAATGAGCTGGTTTCGGGCGTACAGGCAGTTGATACTGAAACAGGGGAGGAATTTAATATTAAATCGAAAACGGTAATTAATGCAACCGGCGTTTTTGCCGATGAGGTGATTCAGATGGATGAGCCTGGAAAACAAAATATGATTACTCCCAGCCAGGGAATTCATCTTGTGCTTGATAAAGATTTTCTTCCGAATAAATCTGCCATAATGGTTCCGCACACTTCCGACGGGAGGGTAATGTTTGCAGTACCGTGGCACAATCACGTGGTTGTTGGAACCACCGATACATTGATTGAAAATCATTCGCTTGAACCGGTTGCACTTGAATCAGAAGTTGACTTTGTGCTCGAAACGGCAGGACAGTACCTCACCAAACAGCCAACAAGGATCGATGTTCTGAGTGTTTTTGCCGGATTAAGACCATTGGCAAAGCCAGAAGGAGAAGGAAAAGCTACTAAAGAAATTTCGCGCGGGCATAAGATTCTTATTTCGGTTTCGGGTTTAGTTACAATTATTGGCGGAAAGTGGACCACTTATCGGAAAATGGCTGAAGATACCATTGATAAAGCAGCTATGCTGGGCGGATTTCCTGAAAGGAATTGTATCACCACTCACTTGCCGGTGCACGGATTCAGAATGGATATCGACCCACACACTGACCCGCTTGCTGTTTATGGAATTCATAAGGAAGATATTATTGCTTTAGGTGAAGAGGATGAAAGTTTAGCTGGGTTTCTGAGCGAAAAACTTGAAATCAGAAAATCGCAGGTTGCATGGGCTGTGCGGAAAGAAATGGCCCGGACTCTGGAAGATGTGCTGGCGCGCCGTACCCGTGCGCTATTTCTCGATGCCCGCGAAAGTCTCAGGATAGCACCTGAAACGGCTTCGATTATAGCAAAAGAACTGAAATACGATAATACATGGATTGAAAATCAAATACACCTGTTTAAACAGGTGGCAAAGAATTATTATTTTGAATAACTAACAGATAAACGATTATGATGGAATTTTTTGGTGAATTTTTAGGAACATTTATTCTGATCCTTTTGGGAAATGGCGTGGTAGCCAATGTGAATCTTGATAAAACGCACAGTTTTGGTGGTGGATGGATTGTAATAACTTTCGGTTGGAGTATGGCAGTTTATGTGGCAGTGCTGATTTCGGGCGATATGAGTGGCGCCCACCTGAATCCCGCCGTTACTCTGGGATTGGCCTTTAGCGGTCTGTTCGATTGGGTAAAAGTTGTGCCATTTATTGTCGCTCAAATTGCTGGTGCAATGGCTGGCGCAGTCACCGTATTTCTGTTTTTCAGAAATCATTTTAATGTTACAGCATCGCCTGACGCAAAAAAGGCTTGTTTTTGCACAGCTCCAGCAATCAGAAATACGGGAAGTAATTTGTTTTCAGAAATTATCGGAACTTTCGTTCTGATTTTGGCTGTTTTATTAATCACATTGCCACAACTTGACTACGAGAGTCTTGCAGGGCATAAAGTTGGAATGGGCTCGTTGGGCGCGCTGCCTGTTGCATTTGTGGTTTTTGCAATCGGCCTGAGTCTGGGTGGAACAACAGGTTATGCCATCAATCCTGCCCGTGACCTCGGACCACGAATCGTCCATACTTTACTTCCTCTCCAAAATAAAGATGCGAATGATTGGGCTTATGCCTGGATTCCGGTAATTGGGCCTGTAATTGGCTCTGTGCTTGCAGCGGGAGTTTATTTGCTGATTCATTGTATGTGTTAATGTGGAGATTGGTAGTGATTGACTGAATATAAAATAAGAGGGCGGGTTTTCAATCAGAAAACCCGCCCTCTTATTTTATTGTTTTTTCTATTAATAGAATTTAGCTCTTTTGTCGGTGATTTCAGCTTTTTTTCGTTGGCTTTCAATAGCCTGCGATGTGGCCCTGTAAAACATACTCTGTGCGAGACGTGTCTGTTCGTTTTTAACCCCCGGATCGGGACTTTGGCTTACCGAAGTTACCATTGCGATATAAACTCCGTTGTTGCCTTCAACTGGTTTTGAAAGCTTGTTGGCATCCATACTTGTTACTGTTCCTACAAGTGCAGGCTCCATTCCAAGTCCTGGAATTGAAAATCCATTGAAATCAACGTTGGCTGCATTTTTAACATCAGTACCAAGTGCATTGGCCACACTGTACAAATCAGTTTTTCCTTCAGCAGCTCCGGCAGCTTTTTTAACCAGCATTTCAGCTTTTTTCTGTTTCAGAACAGCAAGTTCAACACGCGTTTTTGCATCTTCGAAAGTAGCTTCGCCTTCTTCTGTAGCTTTTGTAAGAACTGCAATCACAAAGTTGTTGCCCAATTCAAATATTGGTGATTCCTGCGAAGTTTTCAAAACATCTTCAACGCCGGCTTCGTATGCGGCTCTAACCAAAATACGGGCATTTTCTAACCCAACAATGTTTAAATCTGTTTCGCGAACTGAAGCAACTCTTTTATTGAGCTTTTCAGCAACAACAGCTGCATTGAATTTTTCTGAAGTATTGTTTGCACTGGCAAATTTACTTGCCTGTCCATAAATTTCCTGTTCGGTACGTGTACTGGGTACAACGTTGTGTACAAGAAAAGCAACCTGTGCCTGCAAAGTTGGTTTTCCTTTATCTGTAGTTTGAACAACATGAATTCCAAATTGACTTATTGCAACTGAAACGCCATTTTTCGCATTATCAAAAGCAGCATCTTCAAATGGTTTCACCATTTGTCCGCGGCCGAACCAACCTAAATCGCCACCATTCACTGCCGAACCCTGATCCGTTGAATATCTCATAGCCAATGCACTGAAATCAGCACCTTTTTCTATAATGGTTTTCAAACTATCGGCCAGTTTCTGAGCACCGGCTAATTCTTCCTGTGTGGTTACTTTTAATAAAATGTGGCGAGCTTTAACAGAGTCGGGTAACATGGACAAAGTGTCAACCTTTGCCAGAAAATAGGCGTCGTTTTCAAAATAAGGACCATAAACTGCATTTTTCTGGGCACCTTCATCAAAAATCCATGCGCCGACGGCAGCTGGCAGTGTTTCTTTTTTGTACCAGGTACTGTTATAACTTACATCCGAATTTGAGTTCACAAACAGTGCATTATCAGGTGCATTTGTAAAATCGTGTTTAATTCCGCCAATCCAGTTTTCTGCATCTTTAAAATCGGCTGCAGATGGTTTAATGGTGAAGGTAACGTATTCGATTTCACGATTTTTATCTTGTTTAAACTCTGATTTATGTTCGTTGTAATAATCTTTGAGTTCTTTTTCGGAAACGGCAACTGAACTGTCGGAAACAGCACCGTAACTAAGCGCAACATAGTCGAAATTAACCACTTTTCTGCGTGTGGCAATGCTTTGTTGAGCTTCGGGAACAGAAACACACAAACCTTTACCAACCATTCCTGCATATTTTGATTGCATACGTTCGTTAACAATTTGTTTTTCGAGGTACAGCCAATATGCACGTTGTTCGGGTGCCACATTGGTATCAAGGTTTTTAAGGAAATTAACCACGGCGCCACGATCAACCTGGCCTGTATTCGGGTTACGGAATAACTGCTGAATAATTGGGTGCAGGTTGGCTCCCTGCAACATATCGAACAATTCGTCGGAGCTTACTTCAATTCCTAGATCATCATAAACGTCGCTCATTACAATTTCCTGAACCATGGTTTGCCAGGTTTGTTCTCTTACCTGCGACCATCCATTTTCGTCAAGTTGTGATTGCTGTGTATTTTGTTTGTAAATTTCGCCAAGTTCTTCAACCTGTTTTTGAAACTCGGGGTATTGTATTGATTCTCCGTTAATTTCACCTACTTCCATTTTATTTCTTTGCAGAATAGATGACCCGCTTTGGAGTAAATCACCCAAAATAAAAGCGGCCAATGAAAAGCCGATAACAATTGCAATTAATAATCCCGCTCTGTTTCTAATCGTTTGTAACGTTGCCATCGAGTAACAGTGTTTTTATATGATTTTACTTAAATTTTTTGCGCTACGAAGATAACAATTTTAAATATTTAACCTTGAAATTGGTTTTTTTTTGTATTTGTCTCTTTTATGATGCGTAAATGCTTGTAAATATGGTTAATAAGATAGTTTGGATTTTCTATTTTTACAGATGAATATCAGTGTGTGAGTTTCATCTGTTTCGATAGCAGTTGCTTTAGGGTTTGTAGTTTAACAATTGTGGTTTTTACCATTCAACCGAATTATTGAGTTGGTTTGTTCAATTGAAGTGCACCTTTTAGCGGTGCAGCATCGGTTTTTTCATTCCGGTTGGTCGTTTGCGTTGTATCGGCAGAAGGTTGCTGGTTATTCATACTGACGTAAATTGTTCCTTTAGGATCCCTGATTTTCCAGTTTTGCATTTTCTGGTCCGACGTAAATCCAATTCCGGTAATGATTTGGTCGGCACGTATAATTTTTACAAATTCATCCGTATAAATCTTTTCTTCTTTTTCTTCCCAATAAAGTATCTCTGTTTTTAGCGTATCTCCATTGGCATTGGTGGCAACTACATTGTTTTTTGCTTCCCATTTACGATCGGCTACATATTGACGGGCGTAATTTGCAGTTATGCTCGAAATAACTTTCTTGTGTTCGTCATATTTTACCAACTCTAATCCTTCCGGGAATTCAATATAGTCACGTCCATCGGCCTCATAACGAAGAAGTTTTGGCGCTTTTAGCGAAAATCGCACCTGACCTGAATCGGTGAAAAGTGTTTCAAAGTTAGTTGCCTCCTGAATGGGGAAACTTTCGGAGGTATAAAAAGCTTTTATTTCTTCTATGTTGTTTTTCTTACAGCCCAAAAAAAGTGTTGCAGCTCCTGCAAAAAGAGCAGCAACACTTAATAATTTTATCAAATTGCTTCGATTAGAATCTGACAGTTGTAGTTTCATTAATCCAACCTCCCACTTTGTAGTTTTGTCCGGAATTTAACCCTTCCATAAAGGCTTCTTCCTTGTTCGGAAAATATTTTCGCAAATCGGAAGCTTTGCTTGCTGCGTCCACGGCACAATCATCGCCTTTACGAGCTTTGTTATAATAGTCAACCGCTACCCAAAAAATAGCCGACTTTTCAATTCCTTCTCCGTTAAAGCTCCTTGATGCTTCAACGTAAATATTACCAATCAACATGTATGCATCGCAAAGATCCGGGTCGAGTGCGATGGCTTTACGGGCCATTTCACGTGCTTCTGAATAGGCATTTTCCTTGGCGAAAAGTAAATAACCACGTTCGTAATAATAGCTGGCCAACAGTTTAGTATCTTTTTCCTGACTGATTGCCTGTTCGTAATATTTTTTGGCAAGTTCGAGATTTTCTTTTTTAACATAACCACGAGCCATGTTGAAAGCTGCTTCTGCTGATGGTTCAAGTTCGTAAAGCTTTATGGTAGCTTGTTCAACAAGTTCACTCTGGTCACATTTTGCCTGACGCAAGCGGCGTAACATCGATTTAATGAATTCAACATCGTTGCCTTTTGCCTGGAACTGAGGTGTATAAATATTAATCAAAGCATCGCAATCAGCAGCTCCCGATGTACTAAACAGTGTTTCAATATAAGGCTGAATTTCTTTAATTTCTTTAAGTTTTGCTTCGTCCTTTGTATCGGCGGCAATTTCATTCAGCAGTGTAGTGCATTTGTCGTAGTTACGTACTACATCTTCTTTAGGTAATGCACCTAATTTAAATAGTGAACGTGAAGTTTGCATCAGCAGAAGAAATACAGGAAGTTCAGTTTCAGTTTTTTGTTCTTCAACAGAAAGTGATAACCAACCATAACCAGTTTGTAATGCATTTTTTAAAGCTTCGCCTTCAAGAGGAGTTGTCCTTTTGTCGCTGAGTTTAAATTTCAGCCACGAAGTAGCTTTACGACCCAACACATATCCTTTACCTCCAAAATATAAAATACGCTGATCGTGTGCAGCCATAATTTCTTCAAGAATCTCATCGAGTTCTTCATCGGTTTTGGCATTCTCAATCAGGAACTCATAAATTTTAGAACCATGAATATAAATATTAGATGTTGATTTTGGATATTTATCATACAGCACCTTCCAGTGTGGGAAGGCTGATTTATAGTCTCCTTGTTTGTAAAATTCACCATAAAGTGACAATTGGTTCATAAAATCTTTATCCTGCTCTTTCAGCAACTCTTCCATTGTTTTCAAAACAATGTCACCTTTTGCAACTTCAACTGCTACTCCTGCACCAGCACCTGGAAGCGCTCCGGTAAAAGCGAAATCGATTTCGTTAACCGATTCTGCCACCAAATCAAACTTTTTTGATTCTCCGGTAGCGAGTACGGTAAATTTCAGGTATTTCGATTTTGGATCGGCTGTTACTTCGTATTTCCCATCGAAACTTGTCATCATCGAACTTCCCTTGTGGGCTTCAACAGTAACTCCCGAAGCGGGTTCGCCGTCCATGTAAACAATGCCTGTTATTACTCTTTGGGCTGTTGTTGCATAAACAGCAGTAAAAACAATTAAGGCGAATAAAAATGATATGCGTGATAGTGTTTTCATAATTATATTGTTTTTATCAATTTTCTAATCAAATCTTCGTTTTATAAACCACAAATCATATAAATTGACCATCAGGTTTATTCTTGCGTAGTTTTCGAGTACAAGGTTATTTTCTGTAGTTCCCTTTTTCCCTAGTTCTGCTGCAATATTTATTGTCGATTTCGAACGATAAACCGGTAACCCCACTCCAAAACTTATGCCAAACTGGTTAATTTGCTGGTCGTTAAAAACCAGATACGTTTGCTCATAATTAAAACCGACACGGTAAGCAATGCGGCTGGTAAAGCTTCTGATCGAAAATTTATTTGGTATCCATTCAGCGCCGACCGCAAATTTATTCAAATCTGTTAAAAACTTGCTTTTATCTCCAAGAAATTTAGCCTGCTCCCAATTCTGGTGATAAAAATCTGCATTAATTTCAAGCTCGTCCTGCTTCACAAACGAAATACCTCCGCCAAACATAAACGGGAATTCAATTGTTCCATCTTTTTCTTCCATGTAAAACAGCGTATCCTGATCAACGCTATTTCCGGAGGAAATATTTTTTTGGGTTATATCAGAATACTTGGCGTTGTATTTTGGGTTTCTTTCGAAGATTGCACCCAATATAATTTTGTTTTTGTTGTTTAACGGTATGGTAAACTGAGCTCCGAAATCGAAACTAAAATCGGAAACTCTCAAGCTTTTGTATTGCTGAATAGAATAAAAATCACTGGCATCAAGAAAAACCACCTCAGCATTGCGGTTCAACATTCCAAAGAAATAATTAAGATTGGTACCAATTGAAACAAATGGCCATGGCTCAAAAGCTAGACCAATAAATGCATTGGAGATAGTACCAGCACCGTAATAGGTGGTAATCACATCACCAGTGTTTTCAATGTTTTCTTCCACAACCACATTATAGCCGACATCGGTGAACGGAACCAGCCCCAAACTGGTTCCAAAGGTGTTGCTAACCTGAAAGTTCATGGCAAAATACTGGAAGTTTACATCCGACTGATAGGAAGATCCGAGGTCGTTCTTAAAATTGGAAGCTTTACCATCAATTGCAAACTCGAACATAAAGCCTAATGAATCGATGGCAGAATAAGCTGCCGGATTGGCAAGATTGATTTGTTGCCCGTTGCGGCTGGCAATTGAAGCGCCTCCCATGGCAGTTGAACGGCCAAAACTGTATGAATGCAGTTCGCCAAGCCCGTATCGGGAGTAGGGAGATGATGTGTTGTTGTTAAATTGTGCGAATAGTAATGCCGGAAATAACAATAACCCGACTAAAATGACTGCTCTGCTATATTTCCTCATTATATTCCAATATGCGGTTTAAACCCAAGGCTATTAAATTAAAGTGTACAAAGAAAGAGTTTTTTAATTTGTTATCAAAAAATTCAGCATTTCCACCGGTAATAATAACTTTTAAATTTTTATAAAAATCCTTAAAAGTATCGATAGCTCTATCCACTTCAAAAACAACACCGTTTTGCACTCCGGCTGTGATGGCTTCTTCTGTGGTTGAACCGAATAGTTTATCGAAGGATTGTTGTTTTCCAAGTGGCAGTTTGCCGGTAAATTGGTGTAATGCCTGAAAACGCATATCAATTCCGGGTGAAATATTTCCACCGAGATACTGGCCTTTGTCATTCACCAAATCGTAGGTAATTGCAGTTCCGGCATCAATAATCAGCAGGTTGGTTTCAGGGTATAAATCAAAACCGCCCACTGCCGCTGCAATCCTGTCTTTTCCTAATGTTTCAGGGGTTTTGTAGTGGTTTTCGATGGGTAGGGGAGTATTTGCGTTGAGTTCAATAAATCTGTCGAACCGGTTTTGCAGAGCTGTTTTTAATTCGGGTGAATAATCTTTAACTGCAGAGAGAATTACTTTCTTTAAATCAGGGTGTTCTTTTTTCAAAACATCAATGTGTTCGGGACTGAACTCTTCAACCGGAACAGTAATTAAAACTTCACCTCTGTTAAAAACCGAAAATTTGGTGCGTGTATTGCCGATATCGATTACCAAATTCATTCCGTTAATCGATAATTCTTTGACTGATATCAAGTGCTTTTACTGAATGAGTAAGTGCCCCGATTGAAATATAATCGACTCCTGTGGATGCTACTTTTCTGATCCTTTTTAATGTCATGTTTCCGGAGGCTTCAATTTTTGCACGTTTGTCGATGAGTTTAACCGCTTCCGCCATCATTTCTGAACTCATATTATCGAGCATAATAATGTCGGCACCGGCTTCAATGGCTTCCTGCACTTCTGCAAGATTCGATGTTTCCACCTCTATTTTAATGCTCATCGGTACTTTCTTTCTGATTGCTTCAACCGCGGGTTTTATTCCACCAGCCACCTGAATGTGGTTGTCTTTTATCATTACCATATCGTACAACCCAAACCTGTGGTTTGATGCACCGCCCATTCGAACCGCATATTTGTCGAGATAGCGGTAGCCGGGCAAAGTTTTGCGCGTATCCAGAATTTCTACGCTTAGGCCTTCGACCTCTTTCATGCAAAGGCTGGCATAAGTTGCAATCCCCGAAAGACGTTGTAAAAAGTTGAGTGCTTTGCGTTCACCGGTAAGCAGGGCACGGTAAGTGCCTGTAAATTCTGCAATTACGTCACCTAGCCGAACTTGGCTCCCATCAGGTTTTACTTCTTTCCAAACCAGATTCTCATCAAGCTTTCTGAAAACCATTTCTGCAACAGGTAATCCGGCAATAACTCCATCTTCTTTGGCAACCATTACAGCTGTTTTTAACTGAGCAGGCGGCACAAGGTTGTTTGTGGTGATGTCGCCATCGCCAATATCTTCGGCATAAGCGAGTTCGAAAAGGATTTCTGCTGATTTTAATGTTTTACTATCCATTTCTCAATTTTCTTACGGGTTCAAAACTAAGTTGGTGGTTGATTTGCTGAATGCTGTGAATTTCAAATTCAGGGTTTTCCTGCTGAAAATCTTCCCTGATATGCCCGCCACGGCTTTCTTCACGAATAAGTGCAGCCTGGGCAATCAGTTTACAAACTGTAGCTGTATTTTTTATTTTAAATAAGTTGTATTCGTTCTGAAAGTCGGAATATTCAAATTCAATATCAGAAAGCCTTTTAACTGCATAAGCAACTCCTTTGGCATTTCGAACAATACCCAGGTTTGCCGACATCAACGATGCAATTTCGTTCTGCATTTCGAGGTAAAGCGGTTCATTTTTGCTGTCGATATGAATGGGAGTTACTTCGGTAATTTTGCAATCGCGTGCTGGAAGTAAGGCCGCTCTTTCGCTGGCCCTTTTTCCGAAAACAAGACATTCGAGCAGCGAGTTGCTTGCCAGCCGGTTGGCTCCCATTACGCCGGTTGATGCTGCTTCGCCACAAACAAACAACCCCGAAATGTTGGTTTCTGCATCGAGGTTGGTTCGAATTCCGCCAACCATGTAATGTGCCGCAGGGGCAACGGGCAAAAGATCGGTTGCCATATCAAATCCGTAGGCTTCAAGTTGTTGGTAAATGTGGGTGAAACGACTGACAATTTCCTGCTTGTTGAGGTGTTTCAGCGAAAGATAAATAAGACCGGTTTTGGATTTTCGCAACTCTTTGAAAATATTGAATGCCACCACATCGCGTGGCGCCAATTCAGCCAGCGGATGAATACCATTCATAAAACGTTCCCCGTTTTCGTTTATCAGCCAGGCGCCTTCGCCACGCACTGCTTCACTAATGAGGTAAGCTTCTTTTCCCTGAACATTTAACGCGGTAGGATGAAACTGGATAAACTCCAGGTCGGCAATTTTTGCCCCGGCTTCAAATGCCATGGCAATTCCGTCGCCGGTTGCTGTATATGGATTGGTTGACCGCAGAAAAACGCGTGATAATCCCCCGGTGGCAATAATTAAAGCTTTGGTTTTAAAAACCATATTCTTTTTCGAAACAAAATCGTAGGCATGTAAACCGACAATACAGTTTTCCTGTTTGATTATCCTGATGGCAGTGACATTTTCAAAGGGAAAAACATTTGGCTGGCCGATTGCCTTTTTCAGCATGAAACTGGTAAGAACCTTTCCAGTGGCATCGCCGCCGGCATGTAAAATTCTCCGGTGACTGTGCCCACCTTCGAGCCCGAGAACAAGTTTGCCGTCTTTTTTATCGAATTCCATGCCCATTTCAATCAATTCCAAAACCCGTTCCCTGCCTTCGTTAACAAGAATTTCGGCGGCATCGATATCGCATAAACCGCGTCCAGCCTCAAGTGTATCGTTTAAATGATTTTCTGTTGAATCTTCCTGACTGATAACAGCAGCAATGCCTCCCTGTGCATAATAAGAATTGCTGATGTCTAACTGTGATTTGGTAACAATTGCAACTTTGCCGTATTTTGATGAATGATAAGCTGCAGCAAGGCCGGCAAGCCCGCTTCCAATTACAACTGTTTCAAATTCAAATACTTGCATTGATGTTCCCTTTTTGAATTGAGCGGCAAAGGTAATATTTCTTTAATGTAATTGTAATGAAGTTTAGCTGTTTTTTAGGTGCTTATCTCAATTCAAGGAAGGTAATCGGGGCGAACCGGCGAAAAAAGTTCAAACACAACAGCATCTTCCAGAATCTCAACTTCGTGTTCAACATTTTCAGCAATACACCAGCTATCGCCCGCATTTGCTGAAAACTATTCCTCTGCAATCCTGAAATTCTGCATTCCCGAAATCAGGTAACCGGTTTGTTCATACGGATGACTGTGCGTAGGTATTTTGTATCCCTTTTTGTCAAGTTTGAATTCGCAGAGAATTGTTTTTTCGCCAAACGAAAGCGGACACATTGAAACGCCTTCTATCAATGGGCGCACATGAATAAGTGTTTTTTTTCGGAAACATATTTTTTTTGCCAGGTGAGGTAAGCCATAAAATGAATCGAAATATATGCAGTAAATCCGGGAAAAATATTTGTGGTGCGAATTTTATTTAGCAATATTGAGAAAAATAGTGTGATCCAAACTTTTTTGGTGCCTGAAAAAAAAGTACTATTATCTGTTGTATCCGGGCCCGATTTCATTGTTTTTATTTTCAAAATTTTTATATAAATTGAACAGTATGAATTATCATGAAAAATCGGAGCATATTAATGAGTTAAATAGCGATATTCTGGCCGAATATCTCGTATCGACACTCATTGATGAGGGTCTGGATATGAATGATTTACTGGTTTTTTTTGATGGACAACTGAAACGAAACTGGTCGAAAGATGTTGCTTTTTCTGAAACCGGGAAATATGAAATAGGCAAAGAAACTTTGGAAATCCATCTGAATCGGACAGGATTATACGACGGTTTGCCCGAGGCAGTTTTTCATGCCTTTGGAACTGATAATAATTCATCGGGTGAAGAAATGGCCAGAGATTCGGTTCGTTTGAAATCGGAAGAAAAACAAGCCCGGCTATTTTTTAAGCCATTTGAAAATGAAATTTTTCTGAAAGGAGCAATGGTGGTAACCCAGGAGAATCAAACCCTGAATTCGGTGTATCTGAATTTTCTGAACAGGCTTATCCCTGAATTATGGAAAACCGACCCTGGAGTTCCGAAAGATTTAACAACAAAATTAGAGATGCTTTTGCCCCATGCAACAAAAATTACGGGCAATATTGATTTTATGGCCCAAAGCCTTGAGTTTATTTTAAATGAAAAGGTAACCATTTATTATTCAACAGCCGAGCCTCAACGAATTGAAGAAACAGTTGAAAAGTCAGGGTTTTCGCTTGGCGCGGGGCAACTTGGTAAAAACATGGTTTTAGGCTCTAAAATATACGGTTTTGTTGGCAGGTACATTTTCCGGATTGGTCCGCTGGAAAATAATTCTCCGGAGTACTTTTTTAAAAATGGTCCGGCCGACAGTTTGATAAAAAGTTTCTGTGCCTATTTTACTCCATTTGAAACCGAAACAGAAATTGAACTCGAGATGAATGAAACCTTCAGTCATCTGATATTGAGCAACGATGAAGCGCACGAAAAGTCGTTTTTAGGCTACAATTCAATACTTTAACATGTGATAAATTGTAAAACAATCAAAGTCAGTAAAATATGTCAGCTAAATTAAAGTACCACAATATAAACTGGGAAAACGGGATGAAAATTACCCGTGATAATTTTATCCAGCAGGATAATGTAACCCACGAGAGAGTGCAGGATGTTTTTGCCAGTTTTCTGAATAGTCATAATTATGGGCTGTTGCCATACAACCAGGAGACTGCTACGTCGGTTAAAACCACAATCAGTATCGATAATCAAAACTTTCTGAAAGTTAAAATATTTCAGTGCAGGGCTGTTACCGAGGATGGCGGAAGAATTGAAATATTTGAAGAACATCTGTTCCCCGAATTCAAAGTAAATATGACCCGTGAACTGGAGGCTGCCGAAAAGGGTGATGGCGGTGTTTACTTTGTTATTCTTTCGGTGGATGTGTATAACCGCCAACCCTTTGGCAACCTTGATGCCAAAGAGGAACCACCCCGATATCCGTACGCTGTGCCAATGTATAAAGTAAATGTAATTTCAGAAAAGCAACTTGCAAAAGATGGCATACACCCGTTCTCATTTTTTATCGGCAAACTTGAACTTAGTCAGAATAAGCCCGAAATTTCTGAAGATTACATACCGCCCTGCATGACATTGAATAGCCACGTCAGTCTTTTGGCTTTTCACGCCTTAGTCGGAAAATTTTATGGCGAACTTGAAATCAATGTGTTAAGCATTATCAGTAAGATCAGGGAAAAAGAACAGGATACAAGTCTGGCACAAACTGTGCTAAAACTTGCAGAAAATTTACTGTATAATATTTCATCTGGTCATCTGTCACTCCGATGGGAACTACCCAACTTGCCACCAGTTTATTTATTTGAGCACATTGCAACTACAGCAAGGATTATCAGAAATACAATTGATTCGAACACTTCAGCCGCCAAAGAAGAACTACTTAATTATTTTACCAACTGGAGTGAACTGAAACAAGGTGATTTCGAAAAGCTGCTACTATATTGCATCAATTTTGATTACCATCATTATGATATTCTTATCAGTGTTGAGCAATTTGGTGAGTTTATACAGATTATCGGGCTATTATTCGAAAAGCTGGAGTCGTTGGCATACATTGGTAAAAAGAAGGAAACCAATATTTTTGTGAAAGAACAGAAGACAAAACGAAGCTTTCTGGCTGATTAACTGATTTATTAACAGACCGGTAACATGGAAACATACCTGAATATACCGTTTGGATTTGCGGAAATCATCGCCAAAAAGGATACATCGCGGGTTGATATTAAAACCTCAATTCATCACATGATTCATCTGATAACGGTTACATCGTACAACGAAGTGAGGCACGATCCGTTTTTTGGCACCGAAATCTGGAAATACGATTTCGAGAATATTTACAACACCCATTTTTTAAAAGATGAGCTTAAAAAATCAATATCAGTTTCGATTAAAAACAATGAAAAGAGATTAGTCAATATCCAAATAGACCTCCAGATTGAACAGGTTGAAATAAGTACACGCATATATAACAAACGTATAAAAACCCAGGTCAGACTGCTTGTTTCGGGGGTGATTGAAAAAACCAATGAACGTTTTGAACACAAGGAGACATTTTTTATTGGTCCGCTTTCGTATTAAACTGAAGAAATAAAACCAGGTTAAAATTTGTATTATGGCAATAGAATCTGTTGATAGTATAAAAAGACGAATGATAAGAAACGCCAGTAAAATCTGGGGTTATCAGGATATTCAGGATGTAAATTCATTCGACCCCGTGCTGGGGTTGCTCATGGGTGCGTTGGCCGAAGAACTTTATGCTATCACGAACAAAATTGAAAATACCGAAGAGCGTATTGTTGAAAAACTGCTCGAAATTTTATTCTCCGGTTCTTCATTAATTCATTTCCCCGCACATGCAATCGTTTTTGCAAAACCACTCCAGCCAAAACTGAATTTAACCGACCATTTTCAATTTTACTACACAAAACAGGCAGCTTTGGCTGAAAACAAAAAAGGCGATAGTGGGAAAAAGGAGATTTATTTTACACCATCGGCAAACTGCATACTTTACAATAGCGAAGTAAAATACATGGTTGCCGGGCGAAGTTTTTTTGAAATCGACGGCTCGTTTAAAGAACTGACTGCAGAAGCCGACAAAGGATCGATGCCTGATTACTCAAAGATTCACATCGGAGTTAAATTCGATTCACTTACCGACAATATTGATGGTTTCTCACTTTTTCTTCAATTTAAAAACACAACTGACGAAGACAGGTACTATCAGATGATTCATTCTGCCAAATGGAAAATAAATGGGTTTGAAGTAATATTTAATAACGCGTTTAAGGGAGATAATAATTCACAACCCACTCTTTTCGAACAAATCAGAAACGAAAACAATATTTCATTCAAAACCTGTAATTATATCAACAACTATTACTTAGCTAAATTTATGACACTCAGCCACGGGAATAATCTGTTAAGCCAGATGAAACCAGGCGAAGGGTTTTTTAGTTTTCTCAGTAGTTTCACCGTAACAGGTAAACCGGTGAAAACAGACACTGAAACCGTGTGGATAGAAATGGAACTTTCTCAACCTCTTACTGCGGAAGAAATTAATGAAATGGTTGTTTACACCAACTGTTTCCCGGTGGTGAACCGTCAGTTAGTTGAATATACGTATCCGGTGGTGAAAGGCACAAACATTATCCCTTTAAGTACCGAAGAGTTATTTCTTGATTTAAAAAGTGTAACTGATAGCAACAATCATAATTTTTCACATAAAGGGGCACCTGGCTCAGAAAATGAAAAATATACTTATGTGTTAAGGCAGGGTGGAATCGCCCGGTTTAATAAAAGGGATGCAAAGGAAACTATTCAAAATCTGATTAGCCTGATACGCGATGAGGCTGCTGCTTTTCAAATTAACGGTACCGACCTGCTTTCGTCTGAATTAAAACAGCTCGACCAGATTATTTCACGTCTGAAACAGCGAATTGATATTTCGAATGTTGCTAGCAATCTCGATGCTTACCTGGTGTTGGAGTCGGAAGCCAGTTACGATAAAATATTTGTTGAGTATTGGACCATGTCGGGCGAACTGGCTAATAATATCAGGCCTGGCTCAAAATTAAACGTTCGCAGAGGAGCTGACTTTAACGACAAAAATGTTGTTTTTATCACACAAACCGTTGGCGGGAAGTACACCCTGCAAAAAGAAGAGAAAATTAATACGCTCAGAAGTTCCTTATTATCAAAAGGACGCGTTGTGACTGTTGAAGATGTGAAAGCATTAAGTTTTGTAATTTTTGGAAGTAATGTAAAAAATGTTGAGGTTGAAAAAGGAGTATTTCTGGATCCTGCAATTGGAAAAGGAATGAGCCGTTGCCTCGATGTTTTTGTTACCTTGAATGGGAGAAGCGACTTGTCGGAACCCGAAATAAAACACCGGATCGAGGATTTAAAGAAGCAACTGATTCAAAAATCGACAAATATTCTTCCATACAGGGTTTTTGTAAAAACAACAGATTGAGTTCTGAATAAAAGTTGATAACTTGGGAGAGATAGAAGATTGAAATACTAACTTTTTGAAAATATGCCATGTTCAAGTTTGTTATTCTCATATCAGGGTTACTGTTTTTAGCCACAAATTTATCAGGGCAGGAAAATTTTGCCTCCAATATTTCGACAAGTGTTTCCGACGACGAGAAGTTGTTGATTACCTTCGATATCAATGATAATGTGGCAAAGTCGTTTAATGTGATTTTAATGGTTACCTACCAGGGAAGTGCTGTAAAAACCAGTTCGGTAATTGGCGACGTGGGTTCGAATGTAAAACCAGGTAACGAAAAGGCAATTGTTTGGTATTTTAAAAACGATTTTAAAGGCGAAATTGGTAAAGTAAATGTTGATGTTTTTGCCTACAAGGAAAACGAGCCACAGGCAATCTTCAAAATACAATCTGTAAGTAACAATGGGTATGCCCCCTGTGAACTTAAATTTTTAAATACTTCATCGTATGCAAACGAATACCAGTGGGATTTTGGTGACCCAGCCTCGGGAGCAGCCAATTTCTCGTTTCAGAAGGATCCGGTTCATGTTTTTCAGAAAGGTGGAATTTACTCAATAGCGCTGATTGCACGTAGCACACAGCTGCAACTTGAAAATACTTATTATCAGAGTATTGAGATAAAAACGCATGATGCCACAATTGCCGATTTTCTGATTGTTGGCGATGATTATTCTCCGGGTGCTAAGTTTAAGTTTGTCAATAAATCGGTAAATGCCGATGTTTTTTCATGGAACTTCGGTGATCCTGCATCGAAAAAGAAAAATGAATCGGATAAAAAGGATGAGGAGCACAAATTTGAGAAAGCAGGCACGTTCAAAGTAAGTTTAATTGTAAAAAACAATTTCAGTAAAATTACCGACACCATTACCAAGGATGTTGTAATTGCGCAACAACAATTGCCAGTTGCAAAATATGTTTTCAGCACCGCAAGCGACATTGCCCCATCGCTGGTGGCTTTTAAAAACATGTCCGAATTCAGTACATCGTACAAGTGGAATTTTGGCGACCCTGCTTCAGGTGAAAAAAATGCTTCACCCGAAGTTAACCCGGCTCACACTTTTGAAAAACCCGGGAATTATTTAGTTGAATTACAGGCATTTTCATCAAACGATAAAAAGCCTGTGAAATTCATTGACACAGTAAGAATTAAAGATGTAGCCAAACCACCAGAGGCGCTTTTTACAATCGAAAACAATAATGTTTTAGGTCCCGCTACAATTATTTTCAAAAATAAATCAAAAAGTTCAGTTTCCTATTCCTGGGACTTTGGAGATCCCAAATCGGGTGCCAATAACGTGTCGAATAGAGAGAATCCAACGCACACCTACTTAAAACCAGGTGTTTACAAGGTCGTTTTAAAATCTTCAAACCGGGTTTTTAATACTGAAAGCGTTTTTGCAGATAATGT
>DYSZ01000342.1 GCA_020726265.1 Draconibacterium orientale | reverse complement strand
AACTTGAAACCCTTTGTGGATATGGGTTGTAGCTGTACCGGAATCGATATTTCGTGCGGACGGATTGACTTAGCCAAAGAATTTTACAGCGAACACCCCAACAGTCAAAACCTGACACTGATTTGCAGCGATATTTACATCGTAAAACCCGACCTTAAGTTTGACGTGATTATTATGCGCGATGTAATTGAGCACATCCCCGACCAGGAAAAATTTATGGGTTTTATTAAAGATTTTCTGCAACCCAATGGTATGTTTTTTCTGGCGTTTCCGCCCTGGCAAAACCCGTTTGGCGGACACCAGCAAATTTGCCGTGGCCGTTTGCCCTCCAAACTCCCGTGGTTTCATTTATTACCCCGTGGTTTATACACACGGTTTCTGAAAATGATGGGCGAAAGCGAGGGTACCATCACCGCACTGCTCGAAATAAAAGACACCGGGATTTCGATCGAACGTTTTCAGCGCATTTTAAAACGCACTAATTACCACACCGATAAAAGGGTGTTCTGGTTCGTCAACCCTAATTATCAGACAAAATTCGGGCTGAAACCTCGCGAACTTTTTGGAATAATCTCTACTATTCCGTGGCTTCGGAATTTCTTTACCACTGCCATGTATTATGTAGTTTCGAAAAAAAACGGACAAGTTGTTCCCTGAATTGAGAAACTGCAACCAGTTTTGTCAGCAACCTCATCTACATAGCTAAAACACAACCTGTTTATAATTCAATGATGCTTCTTTGTATTTCGCCGCATAACCAGGCCGGCGTTTCAATCGGGGAAGAAGAATATACTGGTAGGTTCACCCCCGGGTTATTCTGATTAAACCTTCATTTTGCCCATGGGTAAAAACAATTATTTGCGCAGGAACCACGGGGTTATTCAAATTAAACCCTTTCCGGGTTTTTCGTGGTAAAATGCTTTTTTGATCTATTCTGCGCTTTCGATTAAATATCTGCCCGGTAAAAAAGGGACATCCGGAATTTCTTAAAAATTATAAGAAACAATTAACTTTTTCCTATTCTTCCTGCCTTCCTGTTTTCCAGAATCCAGTATCAAAATTATCCATAATCAGTTCACCGCCCAATCCACTGCTCGGGATTGAGTTT
>DYSZ01000183.1 GCA_020726265.1 Draconibacterium orientale | reverse complement strand
GTGGTTAAAATCCTCCACCGGCAGCGCCGTATAAACCAGAAAATACAACCATGAAGCAATCAATAAGCTGAGAATGTCAAATTTTATTACCTCTAAACCTAAAAAAGACAATTTTTAAAAACCTCATTTTTAACCTGCGGATTTAAGGGTTAATATCATCTCAAATAAAAACCCGAAGCTTTCAACTCCGGGTTTTATATTGATTTGAATTGCTATTCTTCCTGTTTCTCCCCACGGGGTTCCGAAAGCTTTCGGGAAAGTGGGGCGTTAACCTCTTACCGCAGCAATACCCGGAAGTACTTTACCTTCCAGCGTTTCGAGCATGGCGCCACCGGCGGTTGAGATATAAGAAACACCGTCGGCAATGCCAAATTTATTCACAGCTGCAACCGAGTCGCCACCGCCTACCAACGAGAAAGCGCCTTTTTTGGTAGCTGTTACAATGGCGTTACCCACAGCTTTTGTACCCACAGCAAATTTCTCCATTTCGAAAACACCCACCGGACCGTTCCAAAGAATGGTTCCCGAGTTTTCAATCACTTCCTTGAATTTTGCAATACTTTCAGGACCGGCATCCAATCCCATCCATCCGTCAGGAATGGCGTTGGCCGGAACCACCTGTGTATTGGCTTCTTCGCTGAATGCATCGGCAGCCACCACATCGGTTGCCATTACTAGGTTAACACCCTTTTCCTTTGCTATTTTCTGAATTTTGAGTGCCATTTCCAGAAAATCGTCTTCCACCAGAGAGTTGCCAATTTTACCGCCGTTGGCTTTTACAAAAGTAAAAGTCATACCGCCGCCCAAAATCAGGTTATCTACTTTGCTCAGCATGTTTTCGATGATGGTGATTTTTGTCGAAACTTTGGCGCCACCCATAATCGCGGTCATCGGGCGAACAGGTTTTGCCACCACTTTATCAAGGCTCTCAACTTCGCTTTCGACTAAGTAACCAAACATTTTGTCGTTGGGGAAGAATTTTGCCATCACAGTTGTTGAAGCGTGTGCACGGTGTGCTGTTCCAAAAGCATCGTTTACCCAGCAGTCGCCCAATTTTGCCAGTTCGCCGGCAAATGCCTCGTCGCCTTTTTCTTCTTCCTTGTGGAAACGCAGGTTTTCAAGCATCAAAACTTCGCTCGGTTTCAGGGCAGCAGCCAAAGCCTGAACTTCGGCGCCAATACAATCGGGAGCCAGTTTTACTTCCTGACCCAGCAACTTGCTGAAATGACCGACAAGGTGACGCATTGAATATTTGTCGTTCGGCCCATCTTTCGGACGGCCAAAGTGCGACAAGATGATTGGCGAACCACCATCGGTAATAATTTTTTTGATAGTTGGGATGGCGGCAACAATACGGGTGTCGTCGGTAATTTCGAAATTTTCGTTGAGTGGCACGTTGAAATCAACGCGAATCAGGGCTTTTTTCCCTTTAAAATTGTAAGTGCTAATCGTTTGCATATTATTCTATTTATTTGGTTTTCAGAAAATCAACCAAAGATAAAAAATATATTCCGTTGAATTCGCAGGCAAAAAACAGCTGTTAAGAATTTAATGTTCAGGTAACTTGAAAAAGTTCCGGGTTTCGGGGATCAAGTTCCAAAATCCAAAAAGCAAGTTCCAGGCTTCAGGTTCCAGTATCAAAAATATCCAGAATCCAGAATCAACAACATCGAGCATCCAGAATCAAGTATCCGCCACCAATATTTAGCAGGCAGTATATTCACAATCAGTCTCCATCGATCACAATCAGTCTCCACCAATCCCTTTTCCCGGTTCTTCTTCGTTCTTCTTTGTTTTTGTTGGTTTGCGTTGGTGAATTCAGTTTTTAAAAACTATTTTTGGCCACATGTTTTTTAGCGAAGTCATAGGTCAGGAATCCATAAAAAGGAGGTTAATCCAGTCGGTTAAAGACGAACGGATAAGCCACGCACTGCTTTTTACAGGGCCCGCCGGCACCGGCAAATTAGCGATGGCCATTGCTTACGCACAATACATTTCGTGCAGCAACCGTACCCAAACCGACTCGTGCGGAGTTTGCCCCTCCTGCCACAAGTTCAATAAACTTGCGCACCCCGACCTGCATTTTGTTTTCCCGGTTTTTAAACCAGAGAAAGCCGACCCTATAAGCGATAATTTTATTAAAGAGTGGCGCGAAAAAGTGCTTGCTTCGCCTTATTTTGATTTGAGTGAATGGCTAGATTTTATTGAAGCCGGTAATGCTCAGGGAATGATTTACGAAAAGGAAAGCGATTCGATTTACCGCAAACTGAACCTGAAATCGTTTGAAGCCGAATACAAAACAATGATTGTTTGGCTGCCCGAAAAAATGAATCTTGCCTGTTCAAACAAACTGCTGAAGTTACTTGAAGAACCGCCAATCAAGACTCTTTTTGTTTTGATTACTGAGGACGAAGAAGTAGTCATCAGCACCATCAGGTCGAGAACACAGCCGGTTAAATTTCCGTTTATCAATGAAGAATCATTGCGCAAAGCGCTGTTAGCAATCGAAGATATCGACCCGGGACAGGTAAACGATGCCGTGCATCTTGCCAAAGGCAATTTCATCAGCGCCCGCGAATATTTTACACCGAACGATGACCAGCTGTTCTTTTTCAGGAAATTTCAGGAAATGATGCGCCAGGCATTCGCACGTGAAGTGCTGGCTCAAATGGAATGGGCCGAAGAAATGGCAAAACTGGGCCGCGACAGGCAGAAAGCATTTTTTAACTATGCCCTCAGAATGGTTCGCGAATATTTTGCCCTCAATTTTGGCAACAGCGAAATGGTTTTTTTAAACGAAGTGGAAAAAAACTGGGGAATCAAATTCGCCCCGTTTATTAACGAACAAAATATAATTCAGCTTTTTAACGAGTTCGAAACCGGAATCAAACACATTTCGTGGAACGGCAACCCAGGAATCATTTTTCTTGACACTGCACTCAGAATGGTACGGCTGATAAAGAAGTGAAAGAAAGTCCGAAGTCCGAAGTCCGAATTCAGCGGCAGTAATCAGTAGGCAGTCATTTCACAACCAGTCTCTATCAATCCCTACAAGTCTTCCTTTTTCAATCTTGTATCCAAAATCCGGTAATCACTCCCAACATTTCCCAATAATCTCAATTCTCCCATCCAGTATCCGGCATCAGTTCCGCACTACGTAAAAACCAGCTCCAATCAATCAACAAATTGCATTTAATCATTACTTTTGCAATTCGAATCAACCTGAAGCAGAAATTCAGTGTCGGAATTCGACTTTCAAATTGAATTTATGTACGACGAACAAGATATTGATACCATCGACCGCGGTTACTGCAAAACAAAGGATGGCTGTTGTGCCAAACTGAATGTAACCGACTGGCTGGCCGACATAAAAACACCGCTTCAGCTCACCAACGTAGTTGAAGTTCGTTTTAAAAATACGCGTAAGGATTATTACCAGAATGTAAACAACCTTAACCTGAAATCAGGCGACCTGGTGGCAGTTGAAAGCAGTCCGGGTCACGACATCGGCATTGTTTCGCTGATGGGCCCGTTGGTGGAAAACCAGATGCGCAAACACAAGCCATCTCTGATAAACGGCGAATTTAAAAAGGTGTACAGGCTGGCCAAACCCACCGATATTGAAAAGTGGAAAGAAGCCATTTCTCTTGAACATGAAACCATGATTCGCTCGCGGCAGATTACTGCACAACTGAAACTAAACATGAAAATCGGCGATGTGGAATACCAGGGTGACAAAACAAAAGCCATTTTCTATTACATTGCCGACGACCGCGTCGATTTCAGACAACTAATTAAAGTGTTAGCCGAAACATTTCGCATCAGAATAGAAATGAAACAGATTGGCGCACGCCAGGAGGCAGGTCGCATTGGCGGCATCGGGCCTTGCGGACGCGAAATTTGCTGTTCAACCTGGATGAACAATTTCATTTCGGTTTCGACCAATGCCGCGCGTTACCAGGATATTTCGCCCAACCCACAGAAACTGGCCGGACAGTGCGCCAAACTGAAATGCTGCCTCAATTTCGAACTGGCAACCTACATCGATGCGCAACGTAATTTTCCACCAACACAGTATCCGCTCGAAACCGAAACCGGAACCTTTTTCTACCTCAAAGCCGATGTTTTTAACGGCTTGTATTTGTATATACAGCAGGGAAATGGCCCGTCGAACCAGTTTTATGTACCTGTTGGCAGGGTCGCTGAAATTCAGCAAATGAACCGGAAAGGCAAAAGACCTGAACGGTTGTTGAACAGGGAAGATGCACCTCCGCCAAAGGAAAAAGAACCCGATACATTTCATAATGTGGTTGAACAGGGCGACCTCACGCGTTTCGACCAGCCGAAAAACGCCAACCGTAAAAAGAAACGTAATTTTCAACGCAACGCACAGCGTCGTCCGGCCCGGCAATGAAAAAAGGTTTAAAATATATTCTCTTGGTGTTCGCCGCAATTTTGATTTTCGCTGCCTGCGACAGAAAATCGCTGATCAACGAATATAAAATAATCAGCAAAAATGGCTGGAACAAAGATTCATTAATGGTTTTCGAAGTGCCGGTGGCCGACACTGTAAAAATGCACCAGGTATTTGTGAACGTACGCAACGATATTGAATACAAATACAGCAATCTCTGGCTGTTTATTGGCATCACCCAGCCCGGCGATACCATTCCGGTTACCGACACACTCGAAATAACGCTGGCCGATCCTACGGGAAAATGGCTGGGCGAAGGTTTTGGCGGGATGAAAACCACAGAAACCCTGTACCGTAAAAATGTATATTTCCCAAAAATCGGTAATTATAAAATTGACGTGCAACATGGTATGCGCGGCAAAATACTCACCGGCATCACCGACGTGGGAATCAGGGTTGAAAGGCAGTAAAACACAATTGTCCGGGTCGTTTATAAGAAGACAAAATCATTAACTTTTTTAAGCAGAACAAGTGAGCAAAAACAAGCTGGCCAAATATGCCGAAATAGGAGTTTTTGAAAATGTGATCGAAGCTCTTTACCGGCAACTAAACAACGAAGATTTTTATTTAAAGGAAAATTGGGCCACCCGTGTTTTCGGAAACCAGAACCCTGTAATACTTGAACTGGGCTGTGGCAAAGGCGAATACACCGTGCAACTGGGTGAAAAATATCCCGAAACAAATTTTATCGGGGTCGATATTAAAGGGGCGCGGCTCCATACAGGGGCCAAACAGGCGCTCGAAAAAGGGCTGAAAAATGTGGCATTTCTGCGTACCAACATCGAAGTCATCGCCCATTTTTTTGCTCCCGGTGAAGTGGCCGAAATCTGGCTCACCTTCCCCGACCCGCAAATGAAAAAAGCAAGCCGCCGCTTAACATCATCCTTTTTCCTTGAACGATACCGGCAAATGCTTGTCGAAGGTGGAATTATTCATCTGAAAACCGACAGCAATTTTCAATATACCTATACCAGCGAACTGGCGCATTTAAATCAATTCGAAATTTTAGCCGAAACCCGCGACTTGTACGAATCGGAGTACCTGAACGAACTTTTGCAGATAAAAACCTTTTACGAAAAACAGTGGCTCGACCGTGGTATTAAAATCAAATACATTGCTTTTACGCTGCATAACAATGAAATCAGGGAACCCGAAATTGAGATCGAACGCGACGAATACCGCAGTTTTGGCCGCAGCGCAAGGGATTTGTAGAACGCAGTAATGAGATTTAAGCGGTGAGTACTGAGAAGTGGAAGTTGGAAGACCAGAGATAAAAGTAGCAGGGAAAACAGCTCCGTAGGAGCGAAATATTGGTAGCCGGGGGTGAAGCTCCCGGTTGAGAAATCCCCAAAAATCCCGGACCGCTGTTTGAAATACAGAAAAAACAATTGACTATAAATGTTATTTCATCCGGTCAGAGAATTTTCATCCGGATTTTATTTCTTTGTCTCACTACTCACTACTAAAATCTATAAATCTGAATTATGTCCGATTTTTTCAGCCAGGTTTACGAAGTGGTAAAACTCATCCCGCCCGGGAGAGTGACTTCTTACGGCGCCATTGCTGCTTATCTTGGTTCGCCGGGCGCTTCGCGCATGGTGGGCTGGGCCATGAATGCCTCGCACCATAGTGCTGATTTTATCCCGGCCCACCGCGTGGTAAACCGCAACGGACTACTCACCGGCAAACATCATTTCGACACACCCGATGCCATGCGCGAACTCCTCGAAAACGAAGGCTTGCTTTTTGACGAAGACGAACGAATGCTAAATTTTAAAGAGCGTTTCTGGAACCCGGTAAAGGAACTGGGATAGTAGAACCACCTTCTTACTTAAAAAAACTGAAAGTCTGCCAAAAAAATCAGAATATCAGTTTAATAAATTTGACCCGATCTTTCAATATCCAATATACATTAATCAAATTGTATCAATTGTACCCTTTTTTCTTTGGAAAGTATATAGTCATGAAAAATAATAAATGGGATTGCCGCTATAACATTCAAAAGAATAAAAGGAATGTTCCTACTCAGCAGCGAGATTAACAATAAACTGTGTATGTTTTTTTGATTAAAA
>DYSZ01000182.1 GCA_020726265.1 Draconibacterium orientale | reverse complement strand
TTTTCGCCAATCTTTTGCACATCGGGGTATTGGAGCATTCTTTCGGTAAACTGAATTTTGGTGACAAAATACACATCCTTGTCTATTTGGCCTGTTAACAGCCAGTTGGCATCGTAATAGTTCTTGTTTTCGGGTGGGGTGGTGGCACCATAAAACCAGCCGGCATACGATTTAAAATTGAGGTTTTTGAGATACACATTTTCGCCTGCATGTGATTTGTAAAACTCAACCAGCGCATTTTGCGAGTATCGCTCAATGCGTGGAACCACCAGCATAATTACTGAAACAGTAAATAACAGCGTAATCACCCACAACGAAACCGCCCGTTTTAAAACATCGGTTTTCGGGATTTTTATAAATACAAAAATTACTGCAGCCAGAAACAAAAGTCCGGGGATAAACTCAAAACCGCGCCAGCCGCCATCGGCCTGTAAGTTGGCCACGGCAAATTTATCGTGAATCACATTCATGTCAATTACCTGCTGTTTAATGGTATCGATAAACGGCAGCACCGTAACCGGAATGGTAAAAAACACAGCCACTACGATTATCGTTACTGAAATCCACCGGCTCCACGCCACTTTGTTTTGCCAGGCGTTGTACACAAACCCGGCAGCCAGAAACGTAAGCGGGAAATAGGCCAGTGACGAGTAATGAACGATTTTGGTTTTTACAATCGAAAACAGGATGAGCACCACCCAAAACAGGATGAGCATCCACTTTTTTGTAAGCCGGTGCAAATCATTGTCGATGGTTTCTTTGCGGAAAGCTTTCAATGCAAGAATTGACGTGGGGAAAACGGTGAAAAACAGCACAACAAAATGGTAACCGAAAAATCCGCCATGCCCGGCATCTTTTGTCTGGAACAAACGCACCTGGTAAACAATGAAATCGATAACCGTTTCGAGCTGGCCGTTTAATATCATCACCACGAACCACGAACCGCCCACAAGCGCCAGTGTCAGAAAATACACAAGCACATCCGCAAATTTTACTTTCAGCCTGAACCTGATTAGCAGCAGAAAGATTCCGCTGGTAAGCGCAATCAGCAAAAAACCAACCGGACCTTTGGTAAGAATTGCAAGTCCGGCAAATGCGCCGGCAAAAGCGACATTCCGCAGTTTTGTTGTGTCGGCGGGGTTTGAATACCTCACAAGAAACCAGATACCCAGAAAAATAAACAGGTTAAACCACGGGTCGATAATGCCCGATTTAAAGTAAAAAAAGGGCAAAACCGAACCTGCAAAAGCCAGTACCCAAAGCAAACCGAACTGGTTATCGCGTATTTTTCGGCCGATGTTAAAAATCACAAGCAAGGTTACAATTCCACTGATGGCATTCGGAAAACGGGCGGCAAACTCGTTAATGCCAAACATTTTCATGGCCAAAACCTGCATCCAGATAAACAGCGGCGGTTTTTCCCAGAAAGGCTGGAAGTTGATTTGCACCGTAAGGTAATCGCCGGTTACAATCATTTCGCGTGCGGCTTCGGCAAAGTTGATTTCGTCCCAGTCGAACAGGTGAACCCCGCCCAGAAACGGCACGAATAACAGCACGGCAATGGCTGCAATTAACCAGTTAAGTTTAGTATAGCTTATCTTATTTATCATCGTTTTGTTTTTAAAACTGACTTATCGAGCCAGCTTTTTTCAGATTTACCAAAGAAATAAAAGGCAATAAAAACAGAGCCAACTCCGAAAACTGAGCCAGCCACAATATCGATTAAAAAATGTTGCGAAAGATATACCCGCGAGTAGGCCACAACAACTGCAATGGCAAGAAATGTGGTTTTAAGCCAGCGGTTTTCAACCAAAAGTGCAAGCATAAAAAACAGGTTAAACGCAGTGGTGGTGTGGCCCGAAGGAAAACTTTGAAAAGAGTGCAATTTTACACCTTCCACAAAATGCAGCTGGTAGCTTTCGTAAAGTTCGAAATATTTTGATGGACGATAAACATCGTGTAAAAGCACTTTTTTTATCAGGTTAATCAGCAGCGACGCAGCAAGTGCACCGCTCAGGAAAGCCAGTGCGTACCTGTACTTCACAAACAGCAGCACCACGAAAAGCATGGCAATCAGCGCTCCATCGCCAAGATAAGTTGTGTATTTAAAAAAAGCATCGAGAAACTGTGTGTGCATCTGGTTCGAAAAAATATGCAACTGAGCTTTGGAGTAAATAATAAGCAAAACAATGGCTACTGATAAAACCAGTACCCAGGGAATCAGAAAACTGCTGTTTTCTTTCAATAAAACTTTCATGGAACCTGTATTGCTTTTCATACCGAAATTATTGCTGCAAAATTCAAAAAAAAAAACGAAACATGCCGGCTTTTCGTTCTGGATGTTTCTTAAAGAATTGATCGGCAATAAAACAGGTATTTACTGTAGTTTATGGAAATGCAGTTTACTGTTTAGTAAAAAAAAATTATGTAACATTCGCCTTTAGTTTGTTAACCAAATCAGGGAATTCGTTCAGTTTCTTTTCAATAATTTCGATGTCAAACGATTGTAATCCCAAATCAAGTTCGATACAATACTGCGAAATTATCTTGCATGAATAATGAAATGCCAGCTCCGAAAGCTGATTTTTGAACTCTTCTATCTCATATATAACCAGGTTGTTTTTTATTTTCTCCCAGTTATGCTGATGTTTTGTCTCAATTTCAGCAATAATTTCGGGTAAGATGACAATTCTATCTGGCTGAGTTTCATTATCATCTATTGAAGTTCCGATTGTTGTTTTTTTGGGTATATAGCTGAATTTTAAAAACTTGTAGAGGATATTCTCAATATCGCGTTTAAAAACCGGTTTTTGGAGATACCCGTTGAAAAGCTGGTCAATTTTGTCGTTAGGATGTCTCGATATCGATGCGGTAAATGCAATTATAGGAATTTTTGCCAGTTTTTCGTTACTTCTGATATATTCAGTAAGCTCATAACCATTCATCCCTGGCATTCTGATATCCATGAAAATGAGATCAGGAGTTTCTTTTTCAAGCCTGGCTAATGCTTCTAATCCATCATATGCTTCAATAAACCTGATATTTTCAGATTCAATTAATTTTCTTAATACCAATATGTTATAACTTATATCATCCACAATCATAATGGTACACGGTGCCAGCTTACGCATCATTTTTTCTTCAGGTTCATCTGTTCTGCGCTGTTCTTGATATTCAATTTTCACATCATTAAAGGCGAGTGTAAATACCTACCCTTTTCCTGGTTTGCTTTTAACCGATATGGTACCATTTAATTTGTCAAGCAATCCTTTCACAATCGCAAGGCCTAAACCGGTTCCCCCAAACTCTCGATTGCTTTGACCGCTTTGCTGAGTAAACGATTCGAATATTTTTTGTTGCTGATCTTCATCAATACCTATTCCTGTATCTTCGATAATAAGAAAAAGATTAATTGTATTGTTGACTCCGGCGTTCACCGCATAAGCCGAAATATTAATAAAACCTTTTGAAGTAAACTTTATGGCGTTGCTGACCAGATTAAAAATTATCTGATAAAAACGCAAATTATCCATCAGTATGTAATCGGGAACCGAATGATCGGTATTGATTTGGAATGACAATCCTTTTTGCTCAGCTTTTTGCTGAAAGACCATTTTTATGTCGGTAACAATTTCATGGTAATTCATTGGACTGAGTTCAATATCCATCCTTCCTGAGTCGATTTTCGACAGATCAAGAATATCATTTAACAGATTCAGTAAATTTTTGCCACTCGACAGAATGGTATTTAAATAGTCCTGATGCTGTTTTATGGGAGTATTTTCAGCTAGCCACTGGCTTAAACCAAGAATTGCATTTAAAGGTGTTCTGATTTCGTGAGAAACATTGGCTAAAAATTCTGATTTTGATTTGGATGCTTCCTCTGCCTTGGTTTTGGCAATCTTTAGTTGTTTCTCTTGTTCACGTTTTTCTGTTACATTTCTGATAATCACCAAAATGTCATTATCACTCAGTTTTATCATTCTCGACTCATAAAAATCAATAATTTCATCGCCAAGTGACTGAAACTCGAATTGATATAAACCCAATTGAATACATTTTGCCAGCGAAGTATAAAATTCCCGGGCAATCTTCTTGCTAAATATGGTATAAATTGAATCTGATTTATCACTCTTTAGAAGAGAAAAAAAGCTGAATTTCTGCGAAGATTTACATGATTTGATCATTCCTGCCTGGTCAACCTGCATAATGGCATCAGGTATCGATTCTATAATCAGCCTGTTTTCGCGCTCACGGTTAATCAGTTCGGTCTGGATTTTATTCCGCTGAAAGGCATTTGAAATAATGCTGGCCACTGTGCGAAGTAATTCAATTTCCGATTTTGACCAATGCCGGTATGTGGTACACTCATCAAACCCGATAAAACCAACAATTTTGGTTTCTGCAACTAATGGATATACAATAATTGATTTAATGTGTTGCGGTTCAAGTATATCATAAATATCGGCGGGTAACTCCGAAATGTTTTCTGAGAAAACCATTCCTTTGGTTTCGAGAAACATTTTCCACGATGGTATTAATTTGTATGGAGTATTTTGCAGTTCATCAATTTGTGGCGAGACATCTAGGTTGCACCATTCGTAAGTGTTTGATGTGAATTTTCCATCGACGCTGTCTTCAAAAATATAAACCCTGCTTACCTGTACGTGTTGCCCGATGATTTGTAGGGTTTTGTTTGTTATGATTTCAAAATCTTCGAGTGAACTGTAGTTTAGCGAAATAACAGAAACTATTTCCTGTTGTTTTAAATTGTGGGCAATTTCATTTTCGTGTTTTTTACGTTCGGTAATATCAATCATTACTCCCCGGATGCCTGTTATTTTGCCATCGTCTTCCATTGGCGAAATATGCGCCAATACAGGAAGTATTTCTCCTTCAGAGGTTATGACATTATATTCGCCCGAACTTGTTTCACCGTATTTTTGTATCCGTTTAATTCGTCCTATTACTTCTTTATGCAGGTTTTTGGGGAAAATATTTAAAATATTAAACATACCATCGTTAACATCCTGCGGGGCATATCCAAACCTCTTTAAGGCAAACTGATTGGCGTATGTAAGAAAACCCCCGGTATTTACTTCACAAATCATTTCGGGTAAAAATTCGGTCAATTCCCTGTATCTTTTTTCGTTTTTTTCGAGGTTGATTTGTGCCAGTTTAAGAGGAGTAATATCGTGAGCTACAACTATTATTTCGTTGAAATCACATTCAATACCTGCATTTAAATACTGGGTATATCCGGCAATACCATGCTTTTTTCTGACACAGGTTTTGCATATCGGACTTGAAAAATGAATACTTAACCCAATCCAGATGTTGTGTGTTGTAACATTCTCCAGCGGAAACTCAAAATAACTGAAACAATTGTGTAGTAAGTATTGCCTGGTAAAATGAAATTGTATCGTTCTTTTTATGTTTTCAGGTAAATAATCCAGAATATTTTTATCTGTAATTTCAAATCTTGTAAGTCCTAACATGCTTTGAACAACCTGATTTGCAAAAATAATCCTGCCTTTCAAATCGATTCTGAAAATCATGTCGTTAATACTCTCAATCAGAAATTCATAGTCTTTTTCTGCACTGTTTAATTTACCCGAGCGTTCTTCAACCAGTTCTTCGAGATTTTGGTTTAATTTTTTAAGTTGTTCATTTGACTGGAATAACTCAAGTGATTTTGCTTCAAGCAACCTTTCTGCTTCGATTCGGGCAGCGCGTTCACGTTCAAATTTCCGGTTTAAAATGCCAGGGTCACTCATATTATATTTCTTTTTATTTTGAATTTTACCAATGTCAGGTCATGGGTCAACATTTGCTTTTTAATGGTTACTCCAATCTTGAAATAATCAAAACATCCGATTATCAGACCTTCTGCAAAATCGGCCATTTTACGCGATGATTTGTAAATCATAACCATTTCATCTTCATTTTTCATTTCAGTTTTAAATGAAGGAAGTTCTGCCTCAGGGTATAATTTTAATACTTCAACATGAATTGTGTTTTCAATGCTTATTAGAAACTGAAACGGATCGTTGTATGCTGAAATTAAATGACCAAATGAATGGGTAAAAACACTAAACACATGGTTTCCGAAAAGCACAAATAATTGCTGCAAAGGTATTCCGGTTTTTTCGCTTACAGCGTTTTCCAGAACATAAAGCTCAGTATGTTCATAAATTCCTGTTGATGTATAAATTCCTTTGCTTTCAAGCGATGTGGTTAAAAGAATCTCATCTACAAGCTCATAGCCAAATTTTGATTCCGCCATCTCCAGAAACTCCCTGAATATTATTCCTTTCATTTTTCTTAAGGGTTGCAGTTGTTTGTACCCAATTTTTATTGCTGAAAAAATCGAGAATCAAATTAAGCAAAAAATATAAGGCTGCAAAGTTTTAAAGACCAAATATTTGCCGGCAATAAAAATAATTGAAAGCAGAAACATACAATTTTAATAACACTAAAAGACTGTTTTGAAATCATTTTTAAAACGTGTGAAGCATCGCTCTAATCATTTAAAGTTGAACAAATGCAACACTTGATTCAGTGAGCTTTTCGTATTCTTTGGAAGT
>DYSZ01000181.1 GCA_020726265.1 Draconibacterium orientale | reverse complement strand
GAATTTCTTGACCGGCTTACCTGGATTGAGAACACCGGCTCGCGCAGCAACCCAGAATATGCTTCACCCAAATTTCTGAAAATAAAAGGCAAAGTACTCCATCTCGACCTTGAAATGATTGTGCCCAATACTGCTGATTGGGATACCGACGGAGATATCGATTTGATCGTGGGAATTGAGGATGGCCGCGTGGTTTTTATCGAAAATACCGGCAAAAAAGACAATGACGGCCCTGTTTTTAAAATGCCTGTTTATCTTCAGCAGGAACCAGAATATCTGAAATTCGGGGCGTTGGTAACTCCCGTCAGCACCGATTGGGACGACGACGGCGATGAAGACCTGATTTGTGGAAACACTGCCGGGCACATTGGTTTTATCGAAAACCTCGGCGGAGGAGAAAATCCGCGCTGGGCAAAACCTGTTTATCTTGAAGCTGGCGGTGAAACAATTCTGGTTCAGGCCGGCGAAAATGGTTCCATTCAGGGACCAGCCGAAGCAAAATGGGGTTACACTACCCTTTCCGTGGCCGATTGGAATGGTGACGGGCTGAAAGACATCGTTTACAATTCGATTTGGGGAAAAGTAGAATGGCTCGAAAATATTGGCAACCCCGGAAAACCTAAACTTGCAAAAGCAATACCAATTGAAGTGGAATGGCCGGGACTCAATCCAAAACCCGCCTGGAACTGGTGGAACCCTGAAGGGAAAAACCTGGTGACTCAGTGGAGAACAGTGCCATATATTTATGACTGGAACCGTGATGGTTTGCAGGATTTGATAATGCTCGACCATGAAGGATATTTGTGTTTCTGGGAGCGCTTCAGCGAAAACGGAAAACTGAAACTGAAAACAGGTCAGCGGATTTTTACTGCTGCTGAAAACAGTACTTTTGATGAACAGTTTGCTATCGGAGAAAATGGATTGCTGCGGCTAAACACAAAAGAAGCTGGTGGTTCAGGACGCAGAAAATTTTGCATTACCGACTGGGACCGTGATGGTTTGCCCGATTTGATTGTAAACAGCGTGAATGTTACCTGGCTTAAAAACAAAGGAATAAAAAACGGATTAACAGTTTTTGAAAACAGGGGAACGTTATCAAAAGCTATTCTGGCAGGCCATTCAACTTCACCCACGGTTGTTGACTGGGACAAAAACGGCATCCCCGATTTACTTATTGGAGCCGAAGACGGCCATTTTTATTATTTGAAAAACAAATAAACATTCATAAAAACATACACATGAAAACGATTCATTTACACAAAAACCTGTTTAAAATTACACTTACATTGCTGATGGTTTTCCTGTTGAATTTCGCACATGCACAGGGAAAAATAACCAATGCCGAAAAACTGGGATTTCAGAAAGGAAAAAAAATCCTGCTTTTGCATTGCGACGATGCCGGGATGTGCGAAGAAGCCAACATAGCAGTCCAGTCGTATGTTTTGAAAGGCGATGTACTGTCGGCTGCCGTGATGATGCCTTGTCCGAATGCCGAAGAAATGGTGGAATGGGCAAAGAAACACCCCACTGCTGATATTGGCGTGCACCTTACATTGACCAGCGAGTGGGAAAAATACCGCTGGACGACCCTCACCGACCCAAAAAAAGTCCCGGGATTGATTGATCCCGAAGGTAAAATGTGGCACGAAGTTCCTGATGTGGTTATGCACGCTTCGGCAAAAGAAGTGGAAACCGAAATTCATGCACAAATCGACAAAATGATAAAAATGGGGTACAAACCATCACACATCGATACACACATGGGAACGCTTTACGGTTCGGCTGATTATGCAAAAGTTTTCTTCGAAACAGCCGTGAAATATAACATCCCTGCCAATGCCATCGACCTGTCGAACAAGGAAGTGGCCGATTTTTACCGCGCTGCAGGCTACCCGATAAACGATGAAATGATTCAGTATCTTGAAGCTTACCCGCTCCCAAAACTCGATAATTTTGGCAGTGCTCCTGACGGAAAATCTTACGAAGACAAAAGAGATAATTTTATTAAACTGGTGCAATCGCTGAAACCAGGGCTGACAGAAATTATTTTTCACCCTTCCATCGAAACCGAAAATATGAAAGGTATTACAGGCTCGTGGCAACAAAGAAAATGGGAGGCAGAAATATTTTCAGACCCGGTAATGAAACAATTTTTTAAAGACAACGATATTGAAATAACCACCTGGACCGAAATCATGAAACGGTTCAATAAAACAAAATAAAAGTGAAGAAGACAATTTTCGTTTTTTTGCTGCTGCTCTTTATGTCAGCGGTCAAAGCCGAAGAAAAATACGCCATCGGTATGTTCCATTTTAACTTTCAATATGTCGCAGGCAATTATAAAATCGAAAGAAGGATCATCGAGCAGTCGTTGTACCCGGTGTTGCAGTTTTTTGAAAAGAACCCTGACTTCAAATCCGATATCGAAATGCAGGGTTACGCCATAGAAGTATTGGCAGAAGAACATCCGCAGGTGCTCAAACTGCTTAAAAAGCTGGTTGACCGCGGACAAATCGAACTGGTGATTGCCCATTATTCCGACCAGTTTTTTATTGCCTACCCTGCCCTCGATTTGCAAAAATCCATCGAAATCAACGACCTGATTCTGGCCAAACACGAATTGAAACGCTCACGGGTATTCTTTGGACAGGAAATACAGTGGACACCTGCTTACCCAAGTGTGCTGAAAGGAAAATACGATGTTGTGGTAACCAGTTCCGACCCGCACAGCTGGTACCGCGACAAAACCTTGCCGCTTGTGGATGTCCGGTACGGGGAAGACCAAATTTTAGGACTGATTGACAGCGAGAAAGAACTTCCCGGGCTTAAATGGGCTTACGCTTTTTTAGACGATGGCGAAGTGTTTAACACACTCGATTACCGCAGCGATTTTTACCCGGTCTCCGCACAGGAAAAAGAAAGCATCGACAGGTTTAAACAGCTAAAAGCCGAGGGATACAAATTTGTTACCATGACTGAACTGGTGGAAAAAATCAAAAGTCTTCCCGGTTACCAGATTCCCAAATACCCGTTTGTTCCCGAAGGAACCTGGAACATGTCGGTTTGCGGGCCTTACATGTGGATGGGCCGTCAGCGCAGCGGTGTGGAAACCGATGGAGTTACGCGGGCAATCTGCTTCGACGCCCGTAATCTGTTACTGGCAGTTGAAAAGTTGATGGATTATGCAGCCTCGCTTGGGTTCGATGTAAAAGAGTTGAAAGTGTTACTTGAAAAAGCATGGCGCCACCTGTTACTGGCCGAAGTTTCGGATTCAAGCGGCTGGACACCCTGGGCCAGCGAAGTACAATACACTGCCAACGAAGTGACAAATGTAAAAAAGGTATTGAAAGAGATCAGCGATAAACTGAATGTAGCTGTTCTGGCAAAAAACACCACGCTGAAAATAAATACCGCCGATGGAAAAGTTACCAACTGGCAGGCTGTTACAACCGAACCGGGGAAAACTGCTCTTTTCCCAGTTGGCATGAGCATCAGGGCTGAAAAATATTCTGTTTCAGTAAAACAGTTTGGTGATAAATTATACAGAATGGATATTCATTGCGACCGCCCGGCCGACGGAGCTGTTGAAATTGTTTTCGACACGGCTGAAAAAGGATTGTATTATTCAGCAGGCGCTGGCGAACACATCGCCGTTGAGATTCCAACCGACCTGAAACACGACCCTGCCCTTGCGCTGTCGAATGGTTTTATTTACCTGAACAACGGGTACAATCTTGTAAAAGATTGCTCGGTGGAACACCTGGCTGCCACCTGGAAAATGAAGGATAGAAAACTGGTTTTCCGCCAGGAACTCAACGAAGAAAATCACGGGATGAACATGCGGTTTTATCTTTTAAAGGGTTCTGTCAACGACGGGTTACAACTTGGAAACCTGCTGAATACATCCCCGTTTTTTACGGTAAAAGAAGCCGATGGCAAGCTGGTTTATGAGAAAATAATGCCCGAAAATGCTAATTTTTAATATGCTGTAAATATTTCGCAGCAATGCTGCTTTCGTTTTTTCGGATGGTGCAGCGCACCAGAATATTTGTAGCAAGGGAAAAGCGTTTTCATAGGAAAGGTGCAGCGCACCGAAATATTTTTAACATGATGAATAAAAGAAAAATGATTATTCGAACCGGGGTCCTCCTGTTTTTCATCGGTTTTGGAATATTTGCCAATGCCCGCGAATACAACGTTCATGATTTCGGCGCTGTGTCTGACACAACGGTTGTCAGCACAAAAGCCATTCAGCAGGCAATCGATCAATGCAGCGTCGAAGGTGGCGTTGTGATTATTCCCCGCGGAAATTTTAAAACCGGTACGATTTATCTGAAAAGCAACGTCACACTTCACCTTGAAAATGGCGCTATTATTTACGGCAGCAAGTATTTAAGCGATTACCCTGAAAACAATCCCGACTTTGTTTTTTACAGAAGAGGAATTTTGAAACGTGCCCTGTTCTATGCCGAAAACTGCACAAATATTGCCATTGAAGGCGAAGGCACCTTCGACGGGCAGGGAGGTGCGTTCTGGATTCCTGAAGGAGTAAAAGTCGAATCATATTCAGTGAGGCCGTATATTTTCTGGATGATTCAGTGTTCCGACATCCGCGTTGAGGGAATAAAACTTCGTAATTCAGCCTTCTGGATGCAGCATTACATGGCCTGCGACAACCTGATTGTACACAACATCGACGTGTTTAACCATAGCAACAAGAATAACGATATGATTGATATCGACGGATGTCACAATGTACGGATTTCAGATTGCACAGGCGATTCTGATGATGATGGAATTACGCTGAAAAGTACAACTGGCAGGGCAAACGAAAATATTGTGATAACCAATTGCATCCTCAGCAGCCATTGCAATGCCATAAAAATGGGCACCGAATCAAGTACCGGTTTTAAAAATATTGCTATTTCAAATATTGTGGTAAGGCCGTCAAAGATTTCGGATAAATCGATTAACGGAACACCGAAAGGACTTGCAGGTATTGCACTCGAAACAGTGGATGGCGGTTTTATCGATGGTGTGGTGATTTCAAATATTCGCATCGACGGCTCGGAATGCCCCATTTTTATCCGTCGCGGAAACCGGGCACGACCCTGGTTTGCCGGGCAAAAAATTGATGAATCCGGTGAACTGAAAAATGTTTCAATCAGCAATGTGGTAGCCACCGGCGCCGGAAAAACAGGTTGTTCCATCAGCGGGATTCCTGGTTTTCCGGTCGAAAACATCAGTCTGAACTACATCAGTATTGAATTTGCAGGCGGTGGCACTGCTGAAAATATCAACCGCGAAATTCCGGAAGAAGAGAAAGCATATCCCGAATTCGATATGTTTGGTGATTTGCCGGCTTACGGTTTTTACATCCGTCACGCCAAAAATTTCAGGTTTGACAATGTTGTGTTGAAAACATTCGTGCCCGATGAAAGGCCGGCGATGTTTGTCAGCGATGTTTCCAATTCCCGGTTTACAGGGATTATTCCTGATAATGGTGGCACACCTGAATCGCTTGTTACAGCAGAGAAGAGTAAAAATCTTGTTTTCAGCGGGTGTTCTGGTTTTGGCGAAGCGCTTTCATTTCTAAAACTCAAAGAAGCAGGCGACGGAAAAATCTGGCTGCAAAACAATGTTGTTCCGGGGGCGAAGCAATTATTCATTCCGGAAAACGCTGGAAAAAATGTGATGACAGAACAAACAAAAAAACAATAAAAAATGAGGTTAGGAATACCTTCTGCTTTTTGTCAGTCTGAGCGTAGTCGAAGACTGATTAAACACACTTCGACTACACTCAGTGTGACGATGAAAAAACAACTCTTCGTTACAATAGTAGTTTCGGCATTTTTTCTTTTTTCATTTAAGGCCGACAAACAATTCAGCAAAGTTTTCGCCGCCTTAAAAGACGGAGAATCGGATTATGTGATGGTTGCCGCTCACCGTGCGGGGCACAACGGGTATGTCGAAAACTCGGTTTCGGCTATTAATCATGCCATCGAAATTGGCGTCGATATCATCGAACTTGATGTAAAAGCTACCACAGACAGTGTGGTGGTTTTGAACCACGACGGGAAAATCGACCGCACCACCAACGGCACCGGCGACCCCGAAAAATATACATGGGCTGAATTGCAGAAATTCAGGCTCGAAATACCCAATAAAACACTCACCAACGAACGGCTGGCTACTTTCGAAGAAGCGCTGTTGCTGGCCAAAGGAAAAGCACTTATCGATATCGATATTAAAACAGGCACCCTGAAACCGGTGGTCGATGCCATTAAAAAAACAGGTACCGCTAACCAGGTTTTCTTTTTCGACAACGATTATAATGCACTGAAAGAAGTATTGGCCATGCTCCCTGAAGCGCTGATCATGCCGCGTGCTTACAATTACCAGATGGCCGATTCAGCCCTGCGTGTTTTTTCTCCCGAAGTGGTGCACATCGATGAATCGTTTTATACACCTGAACTGACGAAAATGCTGAAGCAAAAAGATGTCCGAATCTTGATAAATGCGCTTGACAGAATTGACAGACAAATACGGAGGGGAAACGGGCCTGCTGAAATCGACAGTCTGATGCGTTTTGGCGCC
>DYSZ01000180.1 GCA_020726265.1 Draconibacterium orientale | reverse complement strand
CCCCGCAACTTGCTACAATTTATTACCCTGAAAAAAATACTCGCCGAATTAATGTAGATTTTTGTTTTGTGTGTATATTTTATCAGTTTTAGTATATTTGCCCATTTTTTAAGATAAATCTAACTATCATCAAATTGGGAAATTTAAAGGATAAATTAGCACAGTACGATGCTCCCCAACGCGCAATGCAAGCCGGTTTATATCCCTATTTCAGGGCGATTGAGTCAGATCAGGATACCGAAGTGATCATGAATGGGAAAAAGGTATTGATGTTCGGATCGAACAGTTACCTTGGTCTCACCAATCACCCGTTGATTAAGGAGGCAGCCCGGAAAGCCATCGAAAAATACGGAACAGGTTGCGCTGGCTCAAGGTTTTTAAACGGCACACTCGACATTCATCTCGAACTTGAAGGAAAACTGGCAAAACTTGTTGGCAAGGAAGAGGCTTTGTGTTTCAGTACCGGATTTCAGGTAAATCTTGGCGTTGTTTCGGCATTAACCGGACGTAAAGATTACATTTTGCTCGATGAGCTGAACCATGCATCCATAATTGAAGGAAGCAGACTATCGTTTTCCAAGGTGCTTAAATTTGCACACAACGATATGCATGCGCTGGAAAGAAAGCTTAAAAACTGCGAGAAAGATGCGATTAAACTGATTGTTGTGGATGGCATTTTCTCGATGGAAGGCGATATTACCAAACTTCCGGAAATAGTTCGTCTTGCGGAAAAATACAATGGAACAGTGATGGTGGACGATGCTCATTCATTGGGAGTTATTGGTAAAAAAGGTGCTGGTACAGCATCGCATTTCGGTCTCCCCAACGAGGTTGATCTCATCATGGGAACATTCTCAAAATCGTTTGCTTCTCAGGGTGGTTTTATTGCTGCTGATAAAGAAATTATCAATTATCTGAAGCACAATGCGCGCTCTCTTATTTTCAGTGCAAGCATGACTCCGCCTTCGGTAGCTACAGTTTTAGCTGCTATGGAGATTATGCAGAAAGAACCCGAAAGAATTGAAAATTTATGGAAGATTACCAATTACGCACTCGAAGGTTTTAAAGCGAATGGATTTAATACAGGAAAATCGGAAACACCAATAATTCCATTGTTTATTCGTGACGATATTAAAGCACTGATGCTTACCAAAATGTTGCAGGAGGATGGCATCTTTGTTAACCCGGTTGTTGCACCTGCGGTTCCGAAAGAAGATTCATTAATCAGGTATTCACTGATGGCTACACACACCAAAGAACAGGTTGAAATTTCGATTGAGAAAATTACGAAAGCTGCAAAAATGCTGGGGATTTTATCGCCTGAATTTGAAGAGGTAACATCACTTTGATTTTTGAGTATGAACCGTGGAAACAGTTCAAAAAAAGTAATTCTGATTACTGGGATTTCCTCTGGTTTTGGAAAACAAACTGCCATTTTACTTGCTGAAAACGGGCATACTGTTTATGGAACTGTGCGCAGACAAATCGAAACGCTGAGCGGTATCAATATTTTGTTAATGGATTTATTGGATGCTGAATCTATTGAAAAATCGGTTCATGCGATACTTCAGAAAGAAGGCAGAATCGATGTGCTCATCAACAATGCCGGGATGCACACGGGTGGGCCACTTGAAACTTTGTCAGGTGAATACATCAGAAAACAACTTGAAACCAATTTCTTTGGCCTTGCCGAACTGACACGCAAGGTTTTGCCGCTGATGCGAAAACAGGGGAGTGGTACAATCATTAATATCAGCTCGATTGGCGGATTGATGGGATTGCCGTTTCAGGGGTATTATTCAGCTTCGAAGTTTGCCGTTGAGGGTTTCAGTGAAGTGCTGAGAATGGAGGTAAAACAGTTCGGAATTAAGGTTGTGGTAATTAATCCGGGCGATTTTCATACAAATAATACGGCAAACCGCCGCGGGTTTCTTACTGAATTGGGCGAGAACGATGCATACAGTGCACAGTTTGCAAAAACGCTTTCGGTAATTGAGAAGGACGAGAGTAAGGGCTGGAATCCCGAAATTCTTGCGAATGAAATGGTGAAAATTGTAAACTGCCGAAATCCAAGGCAACGATATATTATTGCTTCTTTTGAACAGAAACTGGCGGTTTTCATCAAAAAAATCCTCCCCGGAAAACTGTTCAGCAAAATTCTGGCAGACCATTATGGAATAAAATAAAAAAGCCTCCCGAATCTTCCGAAAGGCTTTTCATAGTTATATTTTTCTTTGGTCTCCCGACTTCCGTCTTCAGTCTTTCTCAAACCAGTTCCACCACCAAATCGTCGCCGGTTTTTGTAACAGTTGCAAGTTTGTTGCTTGTCAGTTTTTTAATCGAAACATCCCATTTTTTATTGCTTAACCCCGATCTTTCCTTGATTTCAATGAGCGAAACCGGAGATTTTTCTTTTAGTAAATTCATGACCAGTTTTTCTTCTTCAGTCAATTCCACCACTTTCTTTTCAGGTTTCATCTGCGGGAAAAAAAGCACATCCTGAATCGACGGACTGTTGGTCATAAACATCGCTAAACGGTCGATTCCCATTCCCATTCCTGAGGTTGGCGGCATCCCGAATTCGAGTGCCCGCAGAAAATCCTGATCGATGAACATCGCTTCGTCATCTCCTTTTTCCGACAATTTCAGCTGGTCTTCGAATCTTTCACGTTGGTCAATCGGGTCGTTTAATTCCGAATAGGCATTCGCCAGTTCCTTCCCGTTGACCATCAGCTCAAAACGTTCGGTGAGTTCAGGATTTTCGCGGTGCTTTTTGGTGAGCGGGCTCATTTCAACCGGGTAGTCGGTAATAAAAGTTGGTTGAATGTAGTTGTGCTCGCATTTTCCGCCAAAAATCTCGTCGATGAGTTTTCCTTTTCCCATTGTAGGGTTGGTTTCAATGCCCAGTTTGTTGCAGATTTCGCGTAATTCCTGTTCTGTTTTCCCCGAAATATCATAACCCGTATGGTTTTTAATGGCTTCGGTCATGGTAACCCGCGGGTACGGTGTTTTAAAATCGATGATATTTCCGCCCACCTGAACTTTGGTAGTGCCGTGCAAAGCCAGCGCAACACGTTCGCAGATTTCTTCGGTGAAACCCATCATCCATTTATAATCTTTGTACGCCACATAAATTTCCATAACCGTAAACTCAGGGTTGTGTGTACGATCCATTCCTTCGTTGCGGAAATCCTTGCCAAATTCGTAAACTCCTTCAAACCCGCCAACAATCAGGCGTTTCAGGTAAAGTTCGTTGGCAATGCGCAGGTACAGCGGAATATTCAGCGAGTTGTGATGTGTGATAAACGGACGGGCAGTGGCGCCACCCGGAATTGGCTGCAAAATCGGGGTTTCAACTTCAAAATAACCGTATTCGTTAAACATTTGCCGCATGGTGTTTACGATTTTGGTACGTTTCATAAAAGTATCCTTCACCTGCGGATTTACAATTAAATCGACATATCGCTGGCGGTAGCGTTGTTCCGGGTCGGTAAAAGCATCGTAGGTTTTTCCTTCTTTTTCCTTTACGATTGGCAGCGGGCGCAATGATTTATTCAGCACCGAAAACTCCTTCACATGAACCGAGGTTTCGCCGGTTTGGGTGGTAAAAACATAGCCTTTAACGCCAATAATATCGCCAATATCAAGCAGTTTTTTGAAAACATCGTTGTAGAGCATTTTGTCTTCGCCGGGGCAAATTTCGTCACGGTTCACATAAATCTGAATACGCCCGGTGTGGTCCTGCAATTCGGCAAAAGCTGCTTTTCCCATAATCCGGAATCCCATAATCCGGCCAGCTATTACCACGTCCTGAAAATTATTTTTTTCAATACTGAAATGTTCTTTTATTTCAGCTGAGGATGCATTTATCGGGTACTCTGCTGCCGGATACGGATCGATGCCCAGTTCGCGTAGTTTTTGTAACGAATTTCTTCTGATAATTTCCTGTTCGCTTAATTCCTGAATGCTCATTTTTACAATCTTAATAATTGATGTGAACCCTTTTTTTAGAACGGGACAAAGATAATAAAAGATACGAAACCACTTTTTTCGACACTATGTTGACCGGCAGGAGCTGAAAAAATTAATGTTCAGCGTTAAAACATTTCGCGTTTATCAGTGCTCATTTTATATCTTTGTTCAGTAATTGTCAGGTGTTTTAAAATCTGATTTATATTTGAGCAGAATGAACTGGAGAAATTACATAGAAACAAATGACAATATTCTTGTTGGAAAGCCAGTAATCAAGGGGACGCGATTGTCTGTTGAGCACATTATTAATTTATTGGCTTCTGGTTGGACAGAACAACAAATTCTTGAAAACTATCCAAGGCTGAATAAAGAAAGTCTCCGGGCGGTTTTTTCTTATATTCAGGAATTTATAAAAGATGGATTATTTTACAACCAACCGCTGAAAACTGCCTGATGAGATTGCTTGCCAACGAAAATTTCACTTTAACCAGCGTTAAAATTCTTGCTTCTGCGGGTTATGATATAAAGTATGTTGGTACTGAATCAGCAGGAATACTGGATAGTGAAGTAATGGAAATGGCCATCAGTGAAGAAAGAACTATTCTTACTTTTGATCGGGATTATGGCGAATTAATTTTCAAAAGGGGGTTCAAACCCTTAAAAGGTGTTATATATCTGCGATGGAATGATTTTCAACCGGAAGATCCTGGGAAATACCTTTTGGAATTATTTAGTGGGGATAAAATTAAGTTTGAGAAGATGTTAACTGTAATTGGCAATACGGACATCAGACAAAGAAAATATTGAGCAGGGAACGGGTAATTGAATTGAAGCGCTGTAGGTTGATGTTGATATAACTTCTGTAAGAGTAAAAACTGAAATGGATAAAATCTGGAACCTGAAAAAACAAGGCGATACAAACGAGGTGAAACACCTTTCGGCTGCGCTGAATGTAAACATGATAATCGCACGTTTGTTAGTACAGCGCGGCATCAGAACTTTTAACGAAGCCAAGGCATTTTTCAGGCCCAGGTTGAGCGATTTGCTCGACCCGTTTCTGATGAAAGATATGGATTTGGCGGTGACGCGTGTTGAACAGGCCATTGCCCGTCAGGAAAAGGTGATTGTTTATGGCGATTATGATGTGGATGGCACCACTTCAGTGGCCATGATGTATTCGTTTCTTAAACCACGGATAGAACAAATTGAATATTACATTCCCGACCGCTACAGCGAGGGTTATGGCATTTCTCCGCAAAGTATTAACTACGCAATCGACAACGGTTTTACGCTGGTGATAGCTCTTGACTGTGGAATAAAAGCGGTTGAAAAAATTGAGGATGCCAAAAACCGTGGCCTCGATTTTATTATATGCGACCACCACAATCCGGGCGACCGGATTCCTCCTGCCGTGGCTGTTCTCGACCCAAAACGCCCCGACTGCAGCTATCCGAATAAAGAGCTTTCAGGATGTGGTGTTGGTTTTAAATTACTGCAGGCATTTTGTTTAAAGAATAACCTTGAGCAGGACGAAATTTTTGAACTGCTCGATTTACTGGCTGTGAGTATTGCGTCCGATATTGTTCCGATTGAGGGAGAAAACCGGGTTTTGGCATACTACGGACTGAAAAAGCTGAATTCGAGCCCAAGCATTGGGTTGCAAACTATTATTAATCTGGCCGGGCTGACTGATACTGAAATTACCATCAGCGATATCGTTTTCAAGATAGGGCCACGTTTAAATGCCTCGGGCAGAATTGAACACGGCAAAAAATCGGTGCAGATTCTGGTTTCCGACGATGAAAGCCAGTCGGATTTGATTGGAGAGGAGATCAACTCTTTTAACGAGATTCGAAAAACACTTGACCGCGACATCACCCTCGAAGCAATTGAAATGATTGAAAGCAACGAGGAGCTGAAATCGACAAACAGTACTGTTTTGTACAACCGCGACTGGCACAAAGGAGTTGTGGGAATTGTGGCATCGCGCGTTACTGAACAATATTACCGCCCAACGGTGATTTTAACCGAATCGAACGGATTAGCCAAGGGGTCAGCCAGGTCGGTGCGCGACTTCGACCTTTACGAAGCCATTGGAAAGTGCAGCGACCTGCTTGAATCGTATGGAGGGCACATGTATGCTGCGGGTCTCACATTGAAAATTGAAAATATCCAGCTATTCAGACAACGTTTCGAGGAGATTGTTACAAAACAGATTACCGACCTGCAACAAACGCAAACTATTGAAATTGATGCTAAAATAACGCTGAGCGAAATTACGCCCCGTTTTTATCGTATTCTTAAACAATTTGCTCCGTTTGGGCCGCACAACATGGCACCGGTTTTTGTTACCGAAGATGTTTACGATGCCGGAACCAGCCGTTTGGTGGGCAAAAACCAGGAACACCTGAAACTCGATTTGGTTGAACCTGATGTTAACTCGGGCATTTTCACGGGCATTGCTTTTAACCAGTCGCACGCTTTCGACTTGATTACTTCAGGTTCGCCGTTTGACATCTGTTTTACCATTGCCGAAAACGAATTCAGGGGAAAAACAAACTTGCAACTATACATCAAAGACATTAAACAGCGGGATTTTCTGGGGGCGTAATCCGAATGGGTTATTGGGTAAGGAATTGGAGTTCAGGAGAAAT
>DYSZ01000179.1 GCA_020726265.1 Draconibacterium orientale | reverse complement strand
GCGGTTACGGTTCAGCCCGTCGAATTTTGCACTGCCCGAACCAATTTTTACTTCACGGTAATTTTGGTCGGCATCGGTCATCAGCATCTCCAGTTTTGCGATAAAAAATTTGAGCAGTTCAGGTTGAAAAATGCCGATTTGCGGTACGCCAAACACATTCTTGCTATTGATAGCCGCCATTTCGAGACTGCCATGTGAGTGGCTCGGAAGCAACATCAGGTTTTCAGTGTTCCAACCTTTTGCAGCAATCCGTTTCAGCAAATCGGGTTTTACATTCGAAGGCAAACCCAGTATATCGATGGTGATAATGGCATATTTCTTATTCCCGTTTTTCAACACCAGCGCTTTTGCCATTATTGGGTCGTGAACTCCTTCGGCGGGTTTGTTCATTCTTTCGCCGTATCCGCCAAGCGTGTATTTCATTTCGATTGGTGGAGTAATGTCCACCCTGGCAACATTGGCGGTTAAACTTTTGCCATTCGAAAACAACACCGCCAGAACCAATGTGGCAGCAAAAAGTAATTTCTTCATATTCATATTATTTATTACGCATTGTGCAGTTTAAATCTAAACTACTAGTAATCAACGTCACATTGAGCGTAGTCGAAATGTGTTTCAATCAGTCTTCGACTTCGCTCAGACTGACAATCAATATTTTATAAAATTAAACCGCACAACAGATTTATTAATTTTTTGAAATGCCCCAAATACGTGACCGCGGTTGCATTTCGATTATAATTTTATTTCCTGTTTTTTCAAGTTTGTTCCCACTGAAAGCATCAGTCCATTCATTTTCACCTTCAGTTTGTATTTCAACGGTGGTTTTTGCCTGGTTGTAATTGTGAATTACAAAACTTCCATCACCCAATTGCTGAAATGACACACGGGACGGGGCGACCAGTTCCGGAATTTCTTCAGACTGGAAAACCGAACGGATTGTATTTGCCCACGACTCAGGAATTTCCAAAAGACCCAGTTGACGGGGACATAACAAAACTTCGCCCACTGCATCGAAATCGGCCTGCGAAAAAGTGTGGATGTTGATTACTGTTATATTTTCTGACGGATTCTGCACAAGAAACGGGGCGCTCTTTTTTCCAGCAGTTTGCAGTAAAATTGTTGCATCATTTGGTTGAATACGGAAATCGGTTTGAAGAGGAAACTTCAGACTGTCGGTTTTGCCTTCGTTTAAAATTGTTTGAGTTGAAACCTGTTCATTAACGAGTGGATACTGAATTCCAGCTAACTGAGCCAATTTTTCGCCATTTTTTACTCTTGCCAGAAATCCGGCAGTCATCACCACTTTTTTGCCATCACTCAGCGATTTTTCTACTTTTTCAGCAATTGTTGAATCGGTCGCTGCCTGTGTCGGCAGAAAAATCACCGGGGCATTTTCTGGGTATTTTGAATCGGGAACCAGCGAAATCCCAAACATCCCGATGTAATCCATAATGTACAAATCGGCCCCGGCATCGCTGTTGACTGGTTTGTAACCCACCGGACCGATAACCGGATTTTTGGCCACAGCCGCGGCAAGGTCAGCCAGTTTTTCAAAATCCTGTCGTAATAAATGATGGCCGCCATGACCGGTCACTAGCATATCGAAACTAAAAATGACCAGCTCTTTTGCACCGGCCAGCACCGACTGGTAAGCCTGTTCGATAAAATCGGTTTCGTTGCAGTCGCCGTGGTCGAACCAGGCGGCCCCGATTTTTTTACCTGCCAGTGTTGAAATCCAACGGTAATTTACAAATCCTTCGTACGGCTGAACAAATCCATATCGCTGGGTATATTGGCCGCGGGTTTCGGTTCCCACATACACTTTGTCGAAAAGTGCAGGTTCAGTAGCCACATCGTACCCGAACTGGTGAAAACGGTCGTACCATTGTGGGTATTTGATAATCATGGTGATGCCGGGATTTTTTAATTTTGCAGTGTTGATAAATACAGATTGTGCTATTTCTGTCAACATCGAACGTCGGTATTCCGACCAGGTTCTATCTCCTTTTGCTGTTTTCGATTCACTGCTTGTGTCGGCGGTGCAGAAAAAATCGTCGAGAATAAAAGTATCAAAATACGGAGCCGAGTCTTCCATAATTTTCTTCATATCGGCCTGCGTTTTTGGGTTTTGCCAGTTCAGCCAGGTCAGCGGGCCTTGCTGAGCAACGCCGGTTTCACCTCCGGGTAGAGTTGCAATACCTCCAACTACCTCAAAACCATTTTTTTCCAGAAGAGAAACTGTATTTTTAAGCAATTCGGTCGGAACAACCATTCCGGGCCGGTACACTTCCACATACACTTTGGAAATTCCATTGCAGCGCAATACCGAGATGGCTTCGCGCCGTCCGCTTTCGGTATAAAACTGTTGCTCCACCGTATGAGCCGTGATATAAACACTCAATTGAAGGTCAGATTTCCGGCTTGTGGCATAGTCAAAAAAATCAGTTGTCCCGGATGTTTGGGTTTTGCATCCTGAAAATATCAGAAGGATTGCCAGAAAAAACAGAGCGATTGATTTATTCATTTCATTTTCAATTTTTAAATTTTTGTTTGCCGGAGTTTCAATCTACGGGCCGGATTAAATGAATTCCATTTTTCTATAAATATTTCACCGCTCTGCGGTTTTCGGTTGCTTCTGTTAAAAGCATTTTATCAAATTTTTGTTCTCGTACCTACTTTTTCTTCACTCCCCTCCCTCGGAGGGGTCGGGGGAGGCTTTTATTCGGAGGGGGTTGGAGGGAGGCTCTCTTCAATTTTCCAGTCCTTAAATTCAACCCAGTACTGGCGTTTGTCGGGGCCACCGGCTGCCAAACCAATGTCAATCGATTCATTGATTCCGGGGATGTCGGGGGTGTGGCGTTCGATAATCCAGTTTTTGCCATCCAAACTGATGTACCCGCTAAAACTGTTTCCGTGGCGGACCATTTTCAGGTAGATTGGAGTTTTCGAGTTCTCAGGCAGGTTGGTGCTGCTGGCTTTGTGCATGCAACCGTTGGCAAATTCATCGTATTCGATTCCTGCACGTCCCGGTGAGGAAAAAACCAGCACCGAACCTTTGCTGCCGGGCTGCACATCGAAACTCTGCGCGATATCGTTCCGCACAAACAGTCCCGAGCGGAACCATTCGTGCGTACGATTACCGAATTGATTGATTGTGACGGTTGCTACAAAGTCACCTTTGATACCTTTTACATACACCGCTGCATACGAATCTTCGGCATGATAAAAGTCGGAGCCACCGACTGTGATTTTAAACCGGTTGACTTTTTTATTGGCATCAATTTCGTAAGGTATGGCTTTTGCTGAACAGTATTCTTTTACCTCCATTTTCGAAATATCCAACGTTTTTGATTCGAAAACTGTTAATTCCTGAACCGAACTGTTTTCGATGCGTATCTTGTGCTTACCGGCAGGTGCATCAAAGTTGAAACTGACATTTTTTGATTCGCCGGGTTGTAATTCAACTGGTTCCACCATTACTTTCTTACCATCGATAAAAATAACGGCATCCAGTTTTTGCGTTACTGTGGTGAGGTTGGCAGCTTTTACCAAACCCTGTGCTTTTTCCCCTGTTAGCATCCGGTTGGTTGACAGCACAAAATTTTCGAAAACCATTTTAGGTTTCCCGCCCTCAATTTTCACTGATTTATGAGGTGTATCTCCTATAGCCAGATGGTGTTCGCCTGCATCGTAAATACGTACTTCGAATTCAATCTTACGGCTGTTGTCCTTCACTATGGGAAATGATTTTGTTTCGAAGATTTTTCCATCAACATACAAAATCACTGGTGCAATTCCTGTTGCCCCGGTATTCATCACATCTGCTGTCAAACCAATAGCGCTTCCGGCAACTGCCGCACCCGACGGTGTTATTGATGCAAGTTTCATTTGCAGGTTGCTGACTATAAATTCAGGTTCGCCTTCAATAATCGTTTCCGGCGTGTTGACAGGCGCTTCAATTTTAAAGTTGTTACGGTAAATATTGTCTTCCAAAAGAGCGGCGCACAGTTTCATTTCGCCCTGTTCGAGGTTGTAGAAAATATTCTTTTCTGAAATCCATCCCTGCGACATGTTATCGAACCAGAAACCCACATTGTCGTTGAAAAATCCTGCATGAACATTGTGAATCAGGTTGTGGCGAACCACAGAATTGAAAGTCATTCCGGCGGTTTTTATCGCTCCCGAATCATCGGCATCCAACTGAACATCGTCAAGATGATTGTATTCAACCAGATAACCGCCATCAATGGCCTCTTCCTGGTTGGCCCAACCACCCACGTCGATTCCGTACCTGCCGCGGGTTTTGGTAATGTAGTTGTGCGAAATGGTAGTCATGAGCGTGTATTGCGCGTAAATGTTGATGCTGCCGCAATCGTAAAATTTATTTTTTGTGATGAGTGTTTCGCGGATGAGGTCGCGACCATCGCCGGGTTTGTTGGGCCCGTTTACATAAATTCCGCCATTGTCAAGAGTTTCGAAACGGTTTTCGAAAATGCGGGTTTGGTAGCACCCTTTGTGGAGGTAAACTCCGGTTCCGCTGCACGAACGCACTTCGCCACTGGCCAGTTCACAGGCATGGGAATATTCAAAACCGATGGCGCTGCTTCCGGGGGTTGCCCCTTCGAAAATCAACCCGTAAAAACGCAGGTTACGTACCGGTTTTTCCATTGTACCAGCCACTTTCACTAGTTCGCTGATGGTTGGAACCTCAGCCGGAAAGTCGTTTGGATTGTCAATCCCGGCAGCCGGAATGTAGCTGATTTCCTTTTTATTTTTATCGAAATACCATTCGCCGGGTGCATCCAGCAAGGCCTTTACATTTTCAACGTAATATCTTGGCGGAACAATCACAACACCTTCCTGGGGCGATTTGAAAGTTGCCACCTTCTTTTTTTCATCAACTGAAATAATGCTGTTGATGCCGGTGTGCCAGCGAAGCAACATCACCACGCGGTTGCCGCTCATGTTTTCCCAGTTTTCAATTTCGTCTTTTCTGAAATACAAATCTGAAGTGGTTGCCGAAATGGCAGGTGGCACAAAATAACCTGTATTGGGTGTGCGGGCCAAAACCTGTCGTTTGCCATTCACCACGAGCATTTGAACCGAATCGGCATCAAAAGAGGCAGTCCAAACGTTGCCGTTCTTTTTCCATCCTGTCACTTTTTTACCACCTGAAATTACCGGTTTTTCACCGGGATAGGCAGCATAAGTTACATAGTGGTCGCGGATTTTGTGGTATTCGAAGGCGCCGGTTGGCAGATTGGTTTCAACACGTTCGCCACCATCGGCAGTTTCAAAAATCAAACGTTCTGAAAGCGAATAAAAACCTTGACGTATATAAACTGTAATGTCTTTCCCCCGGCCAAAAGGATGCGGCGAGCCAATCCACCGTTTTTCAACGGGTTCGCCTTTTGGGAAATAAACTTTGGCTTTCAGTTCACGAACTGCTTCCTGTGCTCTTTTTATGGTGGCAAACGGTCCGTCGTTTTTTGTGGCGTTTGGCACAGACAGCGTTCCCGACCACGAGTCGTTTCCGTTTTCAGCCACATAAAAATCAGCCTTTTCAACGGGAATAAAGGGTTGCCAGGGTTCACCCTGTAACAGGCGTCCATCACGGGGTTGGTTTATTGACTGGGAAAATGATACATGCCCCAATATTGTTGCGATAAGCAATACTGAAGAAATCCTGAATATTTTTATTGTTGAAAATTTGTTTTCCTTCACAGGGATTAAATTTTTTATATTCATTGTACGATTTGATATTTGTTTATAAAGAGACTTATTGGTTTACGATATTTACCAAACTTATCCAACTTACCGCTTTATTTTTAATGAGTTTTTGTCAATTCATTATGGTATCTTAACATACTGAATTGAAGTTGAATTAAATCAAAGTTGTTTCCGGCTAATTAACCATAGAAAGAAAATAAAATACCATAAGTTTTTAAATTCAAAATACGTCCCGGTTTACCAGTACGTTTGCTATGCAAACCACTTTGACCTGAATGCCGCAGAACTGCACGAACTTTACAAGCAACGTTCCACCAGCGAATTTTTTCGATGAGCGAGACCAATCAAAACTTGTTTTGCATTGGCGAGCGAAGAGGCAAAATCTGCATTGTAAAGCATGGATAGAACAGATAAAAGGCCACGTGATGGCAGGAAGTACGCTAACCGATAACTTCTGGGCAAACTACATTCTCTGGCAACTGAATGTTTTAGCTTACAACTTGTCGGTGATGATGCGCCAAAAGAAAAGCAAGTTCAAAAAACAGGAACACCGGACATTTATTGAGTGGTTTATTGCCGTGCTCGCCAAAATAACCAGCAACGGGCATCAAATAGAATTGAAAATGTATGAACACCATTTTTATAAAGCCGACTGGGAAGGGAATCTCATAAAATTAACCCGACAGTATTGAAAAGACATCAAAAAAAGAGGAACACAAATTTTATTGCATTCCTCTAACCGGTTGACCTACTAAGGCTCGAACTTAGACTCTTCTGAACCAAAATCAGACGTGTTGCCAGTTACACCATAGGTCAGTCCTTCATTGTCTTTTTGCTAAAGACGGTGCAAAAGTATAATTTTTTTTTTATCGGCTAAATTCTCCCATTTATTTTCATTAATTCGGCGAAAAAATATTTGTTTTGGTTTTCAATGGTTTAAACGT
>DYSZ01000341.1 GCA_020726265.1 Draconibacterium orientale | reverse complement strand
TGGGCTTTTCATCGTCAGAACCCTCATTGCTTCCCATTGTAAATTTCCCGCCTTTCACGGCTACCATATCAAAGGCAATGCCGGAAAGGGTTTCGGTGTAGTTAGAAAATGAAGAAGAGGTCATTCTTGCCTTTATATAAGTGGTTTTATTTTCGGTTACGTTTACTATTTCTGCCCATATTTGCGTGCCTACTATTTTTAAAGCATGGCTGCCTACTGTAATTTCATTGAGTTCGTTGGTAGAGTTTTCTTTAATTTTTCCAACTTCTTTTCCATCAAGGTAAAGCGTTCCGGCTATTTCGGTGTCCAAACTAATGCTACCAAATTCAGCCTCTGGCATTTTCAAATAATAATCGCCATTGGTTTTGTCCCAAATCATAGGCGATTGTTGTTTTCCACTGGCATCTCGCACTTTGTTGCGCGTATTGTAAAAAACTTGTCGTATGCTTTGAGCTTTATTTAGCTCTTGCACAAGCAATTTGGTGTAAAGTCCGTTTTTTTCTTTCGGGTTGTCGTCGGCAGTTGCGCCCTCATCGGTGGCATAAGCTACTATGGTGCCGTCGGGCTGCGGTGGTGCAGTAAAGCCACGCGAGCCGTTCATTTCGCGCGAGGTTTTCCAGTTGCGAAAGGGATTGTTGCGGCAGGCATCGAGTATTATAATATTTAAGTTGTCTTCGTGAAATTCTAAGGCATCGATAATATTAACTTTTAGATTTACACAAAAAATCTTTGCCGCTTTTTCGTTTTCAGGGTTGGCATCAATAGGCACTAAATAAGGGTCGGCACCCAACTGTACACCATGTCCGGCATAGTAAAATAAAACAACATCGGCATTTTCGGCTTTTAGCGAAAACTGATAAATGGCTTCGTCCATTTTGGCTTTGGTTACGTTGCTGTATTGCAACACCTCAAAATCAAGCTGTTTCAGAGTGTTTGCCATTAGGTTGGCATCGTTTATAGGGTTTTTGAGTTCGTTGCCTGCCGTGTAAGCTCCATTTCCTATCACTAAGGCAACTTTCTTTTGAGTTTGAGCCTGTGCAGCAGCTACAAACAAGAGCAACAACACGGCAGTTGTAATGAGTTGTTTCATAAGGTTTTATTTTAAGGTTATGTTTTTCAAAAGCTCGTAAAACT
>DYSZ01000340.1 GCA_020726265.1 Draconibacterium orientale | reverse complement strand
CCGCCGCCTTCCTTTTTGACGACCGGATGCGGATCATCCTCGATGTATTGTTCAAACTGGGCAAAACCCAGCATCGGAAACAGGAATAAAAAAAGATATTTCTTCATGGCAACCTCTTATTTTAAAAGGAGAACCTGCAGGAAAATTCACTTGTTCCCCTGTTTCCATAATCCAACTTGACAATTTCATAGTTGTTTTATGCTAAGAAAAACAAACAATTATTTAACATTTTTTAAGCCTATGGTTTTGATTTGTCTATTTTCAAGGTTATAGGCTTTAATAAATTACTACAAAAAAAAATGCCTACCACAAAACCGGATTCAATGGTAGACATTTTAGATGCTTTGTTAAAAAGCAAAGATAACAATTCGTGATTTTACCGGAAAACAGCTTTTAAGGTACCCCATGTCCGGAAAATTGTTGATACACTGGGATGCACCAGCAAGGAACCCGACTCTCCGACTGAAGCCCCGGATTCATCAATGGCCCGGATCTTATAAAACATGGCTGATCCGGAATTAAAAATTACATTTGTATCAATATATTTATGCTGAACGCCCGGGCCCAGGGAAGAAACCCTGGCAATTTCAAAAAAATTCTGATCGTCGGAGCTGCGGAGAATTACAAACTGACGAATACCAAAACTATCCTTTGTCTGCCAGGTCAGAACAACCTGGTTTTGATCGGGCAGCGCTGAATACTCGGAAAAAATCTGCCCGTCAGTATTATCAGCAAACAGAAAAGATGTGAAAAGTAAAATGAACGCGATTAAGCGCATAATTCAACCTGAAAGTGAAAGTGTGACAATATAGGGTTTAAACATTTAAATTCAAGTAATTTTATAAAATTCCCAATGAATCAATATTGGCAATTTTGGGTACGATCAGGGCCAGGCTGTCTCTGACACCAATCAGCCTGAGGTCAATGGACAGCAAGGGATCGATGTAAAATTCTTTTCCGGGCTGACCGGATAAAAAACGCAACGGAATGAAATCACCCGGAACAGGATTGGTCGTAATTACCCCGTTTATGCGATCACCCAAATTAAACTCACTGATCCGCCTCGGAATTAGTACTTCGGCCATACCGGTTTTTTGATCAATGCGTTCAATCTGCGTCTGAAGTTTGCGCTCTC
>DYSZ01000178.1 GCA_020726265.1 Draconibacterium orientale | reverse complement strand
GGGCTGCAATAAATCCGATTAACCCGAAAGCGGGTCTGATGACAGCATGAAGTATGCCGAACAAACTCCATATTACTATTGAAATAGTATAACCTGCTTTGGTACCTAAACGGTCTATTAATCCTCCCATGAAGATTAATCCAATTCCATATGCAATTTTAAACGAAACCATGATGGCAGCATAATCCTTATTACTCCATTCAAAAAGTTTCTGAAGCGTGGGAGCCATAACGCCAATAATGCTGCGGTCGAAATAATTTATGGTAGTTGCCATAAAAACCAATGCCAGGATTCGATAACGGTAGTTCCCGATTTTAGTAGCTGTCATTTTATTCATATTTTATATTGAACCCGTTGATTTCAATTTCGGGCTGATCGCCTTTCAAATCGGTCGTATTTATTTTTACGGTCAACGTGCGTTCTTCGCCCGGAAGCAGTGAAACGTAATTTTCGTTCCAGAAAACCGGCAAAATCAATTCTTTCGAAGTTTTTCCCTTTGCTTTCAGCTCCATGAAAAATGCCAGCTTTTCCGACGTATTTTTTAGTTGAACAGTCACGAGGGTCTTGTCTCCCTGTACTTCTGTTTTAACATCGGATTTGACCTCTGCTTTTGGCAATTTTGCCAGTGCTTTAAAATCAGCGTAATCTTTAGTTGGAGTTATGTACCAGTTGCTGTGTTTAAAATCCGGGACATCAGTTTTAACCGAAAGCCAGTAAAAGCTGTGCGACAGTTCTTTACCATCAGCAGAGAGAATACGCAGGTCGGCAAAATAAACGGGTGTAATTTTTTTCAGGGCCGGCATATCCGCGAGTTTTTGTGATGTATATGCTTTTACACTGAACGGAATTTTTTGGTTGGAAACCATGTTCGAATTCATGTCGAGTATTTTTATTTCAGCTGTCAACTGTTCAAAATTATGCTGAAAATCGTTAGAAATGTAAATACCGTTATTTCCATAGTTGTAGATAATATTCAGTGGTTTAAGAGCGCTTTGTGTTCCGAAGAAGGCGCTGTTTGGCATCAGGTAATAATCGTAAAGTTGCCAGTAAAGCTTGGGCCACGAGGCGTTTAGCATCCACTGAATAATTCCGCCTGCTTCGGCTTTGTTCACTGCAAATGACTCGAACATTGGACGAATAGCTTCGTAACTTGCCAGTTGTGCTTTCTTTTCAAATTCAAAAATATTTTGTGATTCACCGTACCTTTTATTCAAAGCATTTAGAAAATTTTCTATTGTATTAAACTGGCCTCTTCCGCAATGGTAATCCCATAATTTATTTATTGGCCAGAGTTTATCTTCAGGGAACATTTTTCGGAGTGTTTCGATCGGCGGAATCTGAGGGCCGGGACCTGTTTCTGTATTAAAACCAAAAGCTCCGCCATTTACAGTATCGATGTACCAGTAATTGGGTGAAACATAGTCATACGGGCCATTCATTTTTACGGCAGTTGAACCCGTTATCTCACTTGTCAGCATAATGCAAGCCGATAAAGTTGGCCGGGTTGGATCTACTATGGCCAGGTTTTCAAGGTACATTTTTTCAAGTTCAGGCCTTGGCAGTCTGTCACTTCCCAATACCCAAACAAAAATACTGGGGTGATTGCGCAGCCAAAATACATGGTCGTTTAACGATTTGGTAATTAAATTCATTTCTTCAGGCGTTTCGATTCCGCCAAATTCGTCACATGTTTTACCTACGAATTGGTCATGTTCCCACTGGCAACTCCATCCGGGCATAAGTAAAATGCCGTACTTATCGCAAAGGTCAAACAACGTGCTGCTCTCGCCCCAGAACCCTTCGAGCCGGATGCAGTTCAGGTTCATCAGTTTGGTATATTGAACCTGTGCTTCCACATTCGACTGATTTTCGCGCAGCAGCAATTCATCGGTCCAGCCTCCGCCCCGGATTTGAATATCTTTCCCATTCACTTTGTAAGCTCTCGAACCCTGTGCATTTACATAATCGGATACTTCGCGAATACCAAACGATAGTAAAACCGAATCGGAAAGAGCAGTTCCCGATGTGGCAGAAAGTTTGAGTTGGTATAAATTGGGATCGCCCATCGTCCAGGGCCACCATAACCGGGCATTTTTAAAATTCAGTACAGGGTAATCTTCAGGGGTAAAAACCATCAGTTTCTTTTCGCCTGGATTTAATTCCATGTCCTGACTAACCGATACATTTTCGATTTGTGCCCTAACGGTAGTTTTAAGCTTTTCTGCCGAATGATTGACCACCCAACTTTCGATGGTGAGCGCTGCTTCATTCTGATTTTCAGGATTAACTTTAGAATTTATAAAAGGATGTTCAATGGAAACAGCCCCACTGAATTGCAGACGAACGCCACGCCAAAGTCCCATATTTTTATCGGGCGGTTCAGGTGTCCAGTCAACAAAACCGATGGTGAAATCGCCGGGTTTTGGAGGGAATACCCGCACGTCCAAAACATTTTTCCCGATTTTTAATTTTCCGCTTACGTCTATTTGAAATATCCGGAAAGCGCCTTTCAGGGTATCGGCAGACGCTATTTTTATTTCATTCAGGAAAATGTCGGCACTGTAGTTAATACCATCGAAACAAAGTTGCGAAAATGCAGTGGCTTGTGCCTCAGAGACTTCAAACGCTTTCAGATACCGCCAGTTGGTTTTAAACCACGCATCAGGCACATGTTCCAGGTTATCAGCAAAAAACGGGTCTTTATACTTTCCGCTTTTCACCATTGCTGCAAAAATAGTGGTGGGAACATCGCCGCTTATTTCATTTTCGGGCGAGTACACATCGGGTGTAATTAGCTGGCCGTCGTCGCTCCACTTTCCGCTGGGCTGTAAAAGCCAACCGGTGTCAAGTTTTACTGTTTCAATGGTGGCTGGCTTAGGTGGCGTGCAGCCAAAACTTACCAAAAAGCTGAAGAAAATAAAACTCAAAACGATTGTGCGATTTTTTTTCTGAAAGTTCATTACGATTTTTTTGCGTTAATTAATTTTAAAAATAAGCGTATTTATTTTTTTTGATTTACAAGTTCATCATAAAGCTTTGCCATTGCTATTAAAGGATCATGACCCAGATAATCGCGAGAAGGCGAAGAGACCCCCTGATTAAGTTTCCGGAGTAACTCCGACTGGTTACCGCCAAAAGGATGGTAGAATTCCCAGATTGTCCCGGTTTTTGCAAATTGCATAGCCGACATATCCAGCGCTTTTTCAAGGAGTTTTATAGCTGCATCCTTTCGTCCATAGTTCAAACAACCTCTTGCAACCCAATATGTCATGCTATTCCAGGCTGGGCCGCGCCACATTCGTAATTCAAATTTTGGATCAGAAACAGAAACCGTTGAAATTGGATGTGGCGTATAAAAATGGGCAGGGTTGAGAATATAGTTATCGATTAGGGCATCAGCCTGCTGTTTTGTTGCGCATCCGGTTATCAGTGGCCACAAATTTTCAAAAACGATATGTCGCAGTGACGGATTTTTTACTGCCCAGATATCGTAAAACATTTTATCTTGTTCAACATATAAACTATCTTGTATAAATTTATTCAATTCATTCTTTCTTTTTTCGAAGTAAAAAGGATTAAACCCAAGTTCTTTTGACCACTTTTCAGCAAATTCATACATTTTATACACATGGCATGTAGCATCAATGCATGCCCATCGTCCTAACCCGGTTTCATCAAACCGAACCCCTTCGTCGATGCCACTTTCCCACAATTTCAGTAATATATCGTTGTAAAAGAAACCTTCCCCAACAGCTTTTCTATTATTTTCGAACCAGGTAATCTGCCTTATTAAAGCAGTATAAAAATCCTTTAGCAGATTTACTTTACCTGTCATCTCAACATAATCATCAACTGCAAAAACCCAAATTGGCGGATGACCTTCCGAATCAGTATTCCATTCTGCCGTATCCCTTTGTGATTTTCCTCCTGGCATCCAGATGCTTCCAGGAATCATACCGGTTGCTGTCTGGTTATGAATATCATTATACATTTGCCTTATTCCAAACTCTTTGTCGTAAACAAATGCATCTTCTGCCTGATTAACAATATCCCAGTGGCCAAAAGCGGGTGCATAATAATATCCGGGACCAATTTCTTCCCAGTCGTATATGAAAGGATAGGCTTTTTTATGGGTGCTTTTTTTGTGTAACTCAAGCGTATAGTTTAACATAGGCGCCCATTCCTTTTTGCCATAGATTCCTTTTTCGTTTAGCAATATACCGTCCGATTTATTTTTGCTGCCGGTGCTGCAACTAAATAAACTACTCAGGAAAAAGAGAACCAGAAGTGTTGTTGAAATTATTTTCATGATTAATCAGGTATTAAAAAAGATTATTAACAGATATGCCTAAATTTCAGATTATTGCTTTACAGAACATGGGCCATACCGGGGAAGTTCCTGTCCAATCTCATAAGCTCCGCAATCGGGTGCCTTGCCTTTGTAATTTGTATTGACATTAGGGATAAGGACAGCAGCATCTTCCACTTTTGAACCGGCTTTGGGCCTGAGGTCTGGCACATTTCTTTCGGGAACCGGCGGATTTGGAAATTCGACATTATTAAAGGTCTCCTCAATGGCAATGTGTTCAATGCCGTGTTTTTCAACTTCTGAAAAGGGTTTTCCGCCGATTTTCGCTATGTAGGGGGTTTCACATACCCCAACTGCATCATAATCAAAGCTACTGTGGGTTCCCGGCTCAATAATATCCGCTGCATAAGGTTTTCCGGCGCCATAGTTTCCCCAGTTTACTCCCCCGGTTGCTCCGCCTATTGCCAGGTTATTTCTGAAAAATGCATAGTCCATAGCACTGTTCCCTCCAAGCCCAACGCCAACTTTAATAAGCGTGTTGTGTAAAACAACATCGCCCTGGCTGAAGCGCTTGAGCTTAAACCCGGAATGAACAATGTTGTACATGACGTTCCGAATAAAATAATTTGGCCCTCCTAATCCGGGTTGCGAACTGAGCCCGACAAAACAATTGGTTAAGCGGTTTCGAACAATCCGGCAATTGGAGGAGCAGAAATCTGCTTCTATTCCATCATCCACACCCCGATAAATATCATTATTATAAATATCAATACAAGTTTGGTTTACGGCTTCTTCATCTTCCATTGTCGAAATGCAATCCCTGAACCCGGCAACTTTATTGTAGCATATCACATTTCCCGGACCGGTAATCTCAATGCCTTCACCCAAATTTTTACCGGATGCACCCATAGCTTCATTGGTCCACTCACAAGTTCCCGTAATTACATTATCACCAAAATAACAGTTTGTCGCCCCCGATTCATAAGCAACAATGCCCCAAACCGAATTAATGGTACAATACCTGACGACACAATTCTCAGAGCCACTTAAGTTAATACCTGTTCCGCGGGCAGCAGGGTTTATTATGGTAAGCCCTTCAATATATACCCATTTCCTGTTTTGGATATCGATATGATTAAAAATGGCTTCCCCTTTGATGCATCGGTAAACTACAGGTTTTTCGGGCGTACCGCTTTTAGTGAACAACGTATCGTACTTCCCTTGTTTTATTTCTATAATTTCTGCATTTTCATTCACAACAGGAACGGGCCTGGTGCGCGCAACAACCGTTTTTTCGGCTGATCCCCCATCCGGGTCTTCCAGGTTGAGTTTAATCTCGTATTCAGTATCAGGGTTTAAATCAAAAATACTCCCCGAATGTTTGTTAACCCACTTAAAACCTATGTTTTCGCCGGCAGGGACCCTGAACAGGGGCATTCCCTGTTCCCACTTATCATCACCTTTCTTCCTGAACTGCAAGGTTACAATACCATTTTGATTGTCATCGCCATCGATAATCCATTCAACAGCAAGATTAATAATTGTCGGATATGGGGTTATTACCTCTCCCGGAATTGTTTTTTCCTGACCAAGAATTTCCTGGCTGAAAAGAAATAAAACAATCAAAAAAACAGAAAGGGAAGCGTGTTTCAAAGTCCAAAATTTATAAGTTCTCATTAATTTCTTTTAAAAAGCGTTAAAATATTTTATCAATCATAGCTTAGTCAATTTGCGCTAATTACGTCTCAGCCAATCAGCAATTACACTGGCCAACTGAAATTGTCCTTTGTCGTGTAAGTGAACGCCGTCGGTTGTTTTTTCTGAAAAACCGGACTTCAGCGCCGGATAGCTATCGATGAAACTGACGTGCATCGCAGCGGCCAGCTTCTGGAACAGTTGGTTGTTCTTTTGAATCCGGCTGTCGCCGCCCCCGTATTTTTTAACGTTCACTTTTTGCTCATCCATTGGCGAGGGTGTGACAATACAAATTTCAGGAGAAACTTTATGATGGTTTCCCATGTATTGCCTTATTGTTTCAATCAGGGTTTTCATGTTTTCCGGTACTTCATCCTGACGTTTTTCAAAAATGCGTTTGGTATCGTTTGTCCCGAGGTTAATGATGATGTAATCGAATTTTTGGTCTGCCCCAAGTTCTGTGTATGCTTCGTCGAGGTAGCGGTTGACGTTTTTCAGGGTATTCTTATCTTCGCGGCCCAGGTTGTCGAAGCCAATCGTATTTCCTGAAACCGAACGGTTGACAATGGTTGAAAACGGCAACAACTTTTTCAGTTGCTGCGGCCAACTGTACGGAAAAGTCCCATTTGAATCGCCGATGGTCAGGATATGAAGTTGTTCGGTATTTCTTTCAGTGCTTTTTTCGATTAGCGATAAGGCCTGTGGAACCAGCATTTCGTGGGTTCCATCGAACAAAGTAAAATTCAGGTTTGGCAAT
>DYSZ01000177.1 GCA_020726265.1 Draconibacterium orientale | reverse complement strand
CGAATCTCCTGCACCCGGCGGTGGCTCGATTTCGGCGTATGTTGGCGCTTTGGGGGCGGCTTTGGGCACCATGGTTGCCAATCTTTCTGCTCATAAACGCGGGTGGGACTACCGATGGAATGAATTTTCTGAATGGGCAGAGAAAGGGAAGTTGTACCACACACAATTACTGAAATGTGTTGATGAAGATACTGTTGCTTTCAACCAGATAATGAGTGCTTTTGATTTGCCAAAAACCACTGAGCAGGAAGTTGCAATGCGAAAGAAAGCGATACAGGAAGCTACCAAAAATGCCATTGAAGTTCCGTTAAATGTGATGAAACTGGCGGCTGGCTCAATGGAAATTATTAAAGCGATGGCAGAAACCGGTAACCCGAATTCGATTTCCGATGCCGGAGTTGGCGCACTCTGTGCCCGAACTGCGGTTGAAGGCGCATTTCTGAACGTGAAAATAAATGCTACCGGGTTGAAGGATGAAAAGTATGTAAGCCAGGTTCTTGTCGAAGCTCAGGAAATTTTGCAGCAGGCAAAACAAACTGAAGCTGAAATTCTAAAAACGGTTTACCAGAAAATATGATTACATCGCAAGCTGAATTACAGTGATTCCGGCACCACCAAAATCCACATGTTCGTCTTTAAACGACTGTACCATAGGTTCCGATTTCAGGTAACTGCGGATAATCTCTTTTAAGATACCGTTACCTTTTCCGTGCAAAATCCGAAGTTCATTTCTTTCGAACATAATGGCTTTGTCGATAAATTCCTGAATGATAGAAATTGCTTCTTCAGCCCGTTTTCCGCGAATATCGATTTCAGATTTAAAATTGATTTTGCTTTCTGATAAGTTGGTCAGCATACGCGATTTACTAAAAACCGTCACATTTGAAACACGTTTTGCCTCGTTGTTACTTATTCTTTCGATTTGAGAAACAGGGACTGTGGTGATGAGCTGACCAAAAGCAATAACCGCATTTTTTTTGTTGATTTCGATGAGGTCGCCCACAGTGTTTTGCCCCGCCAGCCGAACTTTGTCGCCGGGTTTTGGGTCGTTATTTACAGGTTCTTCTTTGTGAAGAACAACCGGGTTTGGTTTTTCCGGTCGTTTTTCATTCCGTGTTTTTTCCCGTTCCTGTAGTTTTTTAATTTTTGCATCGATAGAAGCATCGTCAGCAGTGGTTTTTTCAATCACCTCGGTTTTCAGCACCAAAAGTTCTTCTCTCGCTTTACGCGTTTTTTCCTTATCCGCCTGCTCTTTTTTTATTTCGTGAATGGTGTTTTCTATCTTTTTGTTGATTCCTGAAAGTAAAATGTCAGCTTCTTCTTTCGTTTTTTTCAGAATCTCCTTGCGCTGTTTCTGGGTTTCCTTCAACTCGGTTTCGTAGTTTGCCGCCATTTCATCCAGAATTTTCTCAACCTTTCTGATTTTCTCACGCTTGGTTTCCCAATACCGCTTGTCGCGGTTGATTTGTCGCAGATTGCGGTCGAAATCGATGTGGTCTTTCCCGATTTTTTCCGTGGCTTTTTCAAGAATTTCCTCTGGAAGTCCAATTTTTCGTGCAATTTCAAATGCAAATGAACTGCCGGGTTTTCCCATTTCGAGTTGAAACAAAGGATTCATATTTTGCGAATCGTACAACATTGCACCGTTTTCAATTCCGGGAGCCGATGAGGCAAAATGTTTCAGGTTGGTGTAGTGGGTTGTAATTACCCCGAATGTGCCGAGTTGGTTCAGTTTGTCAAGAATAGATTCGGCAATGGCTCCACCCAGCATGGGCTCGGTTCCGGTGCCAAATTCGTCAATCAGAATCAGTGTTTTGTCATCGCTGAATTTCACAAAATGCTTCATGTTCAAGAGGTGCGAACTGTAGGTACTCAGGTCGTTTTCAAGCGACTGCTCATCGCCGATATCAATAAAGATTTTGCTGAAGATTCCGGTACGACTGCCTTCAGAAATAGGAATTAGCAATCCGCATTGAAGCATGTATTGAAGCAACCCGACCGTTTTCAGACAAACCGATTTTCCACCGGCGTTGGGTCCCGAAATCAGCAAAATATGTTTTTCGGCATTCAGCCTGATGTTGAGCGGTACAATTTTCCGGTTTTCCTTTTTCAGCGCCTTCATCAAAACCGGATGAATTGCCTGAAACCAGTCGATGACTGGGTGCGGTGCAAAGTCGGGTTTTATTGCGCCAAGCTCAACAGCGAGTTTTGCTTTTGAACGAATAAAATCGATTTCGCCCAGAAAATCGTAAGAAAATAGAAGATCGGTTAGGTAGGGTCTGATATCGTTTGAAAAGGTGGTCAGGATTTTTATGATTTCGCGACGTTCGGCATATTCCAATTCGCGGATTTCGTTGTTCATTTCCACGATTTCGTTTGGCTCAACATACGAAGTTTTTCCGGTTGACGACTCATCGTAAACAATACCTTTCAGTTTCCGCTTGTTTCCGGCTGCAATCGGTATTACGGCACGTCCGTCGCGAATGGTGACTGTGGCATCTTCATCAACCAGCCCATCTTTTTGCGCTTGCTTTAAAATGGCATGTAGCCGTTTCGACATGTTCGACTGTCGCGACAGGATTTCGCGCCTGATATTTGCAAGTTCAGGTGTGGCATTGTCTCTGATTTTTCCAAACTTGTTGATAATAGCATCGATACGTTCGTAGATGTACGGGAAAATCTGTACGTTCTGGGTTTTCTTTTTCAATAATGGGAAAACAGATTCTTCCTGTTTGTTGAAAAAGGCAACAATTGCTCGCACCGATTCGAGCGAGCGTTTCAGGTCGAATAATTCTTCGGGTTCAAGAAAGCGGCCTTCGATGCTTATTTTTTGTAATGCCTTGCGGAGGTCGAAAAAATGACTGGATGGAAAATTGTCGAATTCGCGAACGATGCGGCAAAATTCATCGGTTTCGCCAAGTTGCACCGAAATATTGCCAAAATCATCCTGAAACTGAACCGCCTCCACCCATTCGTGCCCCATGTTGCTGAGGCAGAAGTTGTGCAGCATTTCGCGAATTCGGTCAAAACCGATTTTCAATTCAAAATTATCAGGATAAAATTTCTGCATTGTTTTGTTTCAAATTCAGCGCAAAAATAGGAAACAACACGGAAGAATAAAGGTTAATGTTCAAAGTTTTGGGTTTCGGGCAGTCCTGAAAATCGTTAATCAGAATTCACCATTCGTTATTCTACCAGATTTCCCCCCTCTGAGGGAGGCTTCTATTTCGGAATCTTTTCTCCCGGGAACCTTTTCACATATTCTTTCCAGAAAAGTTTCACTTCATTTTTCATCTCTTTTGAAAGCGATAAAATTCCAAACAGGTTTGGGATTGTCATTAAAGCGATGGTAATTCCTGAAAGAGTCCAGATAATGGTGGTGTCGGTAAACGAGGCCAAAAAGAACCCGATTACGTAAATGATGTGGTAATAAATTACTTTGCCTGAACCCCAAAGATAGGTCACAGCACGGTCGCCATAATACGACCAGCTGATTGCAGTTGAGAATGCAAAGAGCAATAACCCAAAGGCAACCACATATTTGCCGTATTCGCCAAACCAACTGCGCGAAAAGGCTATTGTTGTAAGCGGCGCACTGTGTAGCAAAGATTTTCCTGTAATACTCAATCCGGGCTGGCTAATAAGTTTTCCATTTTCAAATCCAACGGAACCAGAGTAAGGCTGGTTGTTCATAAAAACTTTTACCTCTTCGGCAACCGAGCGCGAATGAATCATTGTTGGCTGATTTTCAATAATTCCGTTTACCACATTCAGTTGGCCTGAAAACAATGGTAAATCAGCTTTTTTTGCCAGAAAGTGATAGAGTTCTTCCACGTCCTGCTCGTTCTTATCAGAATAATTGCCATTCAATACAACCAAATCGGCCTCCTGAAATTTATTCTCAAATTTTTCTTTCCAAACCCCCGACGATAATATGACCAACCCTGTCAGTGTACAAATAATAATTGTATCGATAAAAGGTTCGAAAAGTGCCACAAGTCCTTCAGAAACAGGTTCGTATGCGCGGGCTGCAGCGTGTGCGATTGGCGCAGAACCTTGTCCGGCTTCATTCGAAAACAATCCGCGGTTAACACCACGGTTAAATGCAAAGGCAACACTTCCGCCCAGAAAACCTCCCGCCGCGGCTGTACCGGTAAACAAATCTCTTCCGATTTCAAGAATAGATGGGATTATATTTTCGTAATTGTACAGAATAACACCCATTGCACCCAGAAAATACACAATAGCCATAAACGGGGTTAGTTTTTCGGTAACTTTTGCTATTCGTTTGATTCCTCCAAGAATTATCAATGCCAGAAAAACTGTCAGGATGCCGCCAGTTAGCATGTGATTGATACCTGCAGTTTCGTAAAGTGAATTGGCAATACTGTTAATCTGTGGTAAACTGCCTGTGCCGAATGATGATAGAATGGTGGCAACAGCAAAAATGGCGGCAAGCCATTTCATATTCAGCCTGTTTTTCATGTAATACATCGGGCCGCCCGAAACAGAGCCATCTTCTGCAAATTCCCGGTATTTGTGCGAAAGCGTTACTTCAACAAACTTGGTTGTCATACCCACTGCCGCGGTTACCAACATCCAGAAAAGGGCAGCCGGTCCACCCAGATGGATTGCCAGTGCTACGCCTGCAATGTTTCCGGTGCCAACAGTTCCCGACAATGCTGTTGCCAATGCCTGAAAATGAGATGTATCACCTTTGTCGCCAGCCTTGTCGAACTTACCTCGAACGATGCGAAAAGCGGGTTTCAGATATCTGAATTGAGGAAACTTCAGATAAATTGTGAAAAAAACACCGGTGCCAAGAAGCAGGAAAACAAACCATTGTGAACCGCCGATATAGCCGTCGATGAGTGATAAAAAATCGTTGAGTTTATTCATTACGGGCTGGTTTTTATTTTAATTGTGGCTAAAATAACAATCTATTTCGATTACTTCCGGTTTTGGCTGTCGGCTTTTTGTAAAAAGAAGTAAAAATCAAATTTTGAATAATATTTACTGAAACTGCCATGCAGAAAGGCAATTAATTGTAAATTCGTAACATATAATTCTTAAAAGTAAATGCCATGCTACCAAAATTCTTACTCGCCGACAACTCTCAGGAAACACCCGAAACCATTTTTGTAGTGCACACTGAAACACCGAGGTTTATTGTTGAATCGGACATCGACGATTTTTGGAACAACCAGGAAATCCACTGGATTGACGGTGAACCGGGGGACGAAGAGTTGATTGCCGGATTAATTGAAGCTGCCGAAGAGTTTCTTGAAAAAGAATTCGAAAACGAAGAAATGCTCGATGACGACGAGTAATTCTCATCTCTTAGGTTTATATTTTAGCTAATTGGATTGAAGTTTGTCTTTCGTCGGTCTAATAGTTTCTCGTGAAGGCTTTTTTAGCTATGTCATTTGTCAAGCCAACAAAACTGGTTTTTCAGAATATAAATACTGAGCTTTTATTTTTCGAGTTCGTCAAACGACAAATCCATTAACGAGTATTTTCCCCAGTCTTTGTAATCGAAATGCCACCATTCTGAATGGTAATAACTAAACCCGAAATGCGATAAAATGCTGAAAAGAAACCGGCGGTTTTTTATCACATCATCAGGCAGATTGTCATATTCCGGGTGGGCCTTTTCCGAAAAATCATCAAAAACAGTGGGCATTTGAATTTCTTCGCCGCCTGACAGCGATACAATTGTTAAATCGACAGCGCAACCCCGGTTATGGCGCGATCCGTATTTGGGATTTGCCACAAAATTTGTATCGGGGTAAACCTCGTAAAAGCGAAGTGTGGCAGCATACGGACGATAAGCATCATAAATTTTCAGCCCAAGCTGGTGATAAGCCAGCGAATCCTGAACTTTTTTAAGTGCTTCGGCAACCGGTTTCCGTAAAAATGCTTTTGGTGCTTCGTAAATTATTTCGCCGGTAAAATTGTTTTTTGTGGCATAGCGAATGTCCAAAACAATTCCCGGAATCAGTTTTTCCAAATTCACCATTTCCATTTGCCCATTTTTAGCAACCTGATTTTTGTATTCAACTGTAGTGGCAATAATTTTTAAATTATACGGATTTCGCTTTCTTTCAGTAGATTGTGCCTGCAAAATCAGAACTGAAAACAGCAGTAACCCGCCAATTGAAAATCGGAGGAAATAATTAAATCCGTGATTTGAATTCAGTTTTATAGCAGCCATATATTTAGTTTTGGGTTATTCCTTTTAACGAAAGCTGAATTCTCTTGCGGGCAATATCTACTTCTTTCACCCGAACCATCAGGTGTTGCTGAAGCTTTACCACTGTGTTGGGGTCGGAGATAAACTGGTCGGCCATTTCGGAAATATGAATCAATCCCGATTCTTTAATTCCCAAATCGACAAATGCGCCAAAGTTGGTGATGTTGTTCACGATTCCGGGCAAAGTCATCCCTTCTCTTAAATCGTTGATGGAATAAATTCCTTCGGCAAACTCAAAAATTTTGATGGCTTTTCGCGGGTCGCGACCAGGTTTTAGCAATTCGGTTTTTATATCGTTCAAAGTTGGTAATCCAACCTCGGCCGTTACATATTTTTGCCAGTCGATTTGAGCAACTAGGGTTTCATTGCGCACCAATTCGCTGATTTCACACTTCAAATCTTTGGCAATTTTCTGTACAATTTTGTACGATTCAGGGTGAACGGCAGAGTTGTCCAAAGGATTTTTTGCATCGGGTATTCTTAAAAACCCAGCGGATTGTTCAAAAGCCACAGGCCCCATCCGGGGTA
>DYSZ01000034.1 GCA_020726265.1 Draconibacterium orientale | reverse complement strand
TGGCTGGACGTGTTTTGATGGGCTGGTTAGCCGATTTAATCAACCGGAAATACGTGATGATTCTGATTTATTGTATTGTGGCTGCTGCCATCACACTGCTGGTTTTGCCTCCATTCGAAGGGAAAATTTATCTGTTTGCCATTATTTTCGGTATTGGTTTGGGTGGCGATTATATGATTATTCCTTTGATGGCGGGCGATTTATTTGGCGTGAAAGCGCTTGGTCGCACGATGGGAATTATTCTGGTGGCCGATGGAATTGCCGAATCTTTTTTTCCGGTTCTTGTAGGTCATCTTTATAATGAATCTGCAAAAAGTTATGCCATGGGTTTTTCGGTTTTGATAGCTGTTTTGCTCGCGGGTGTTATCCTTGTTTCGTTTTTACCCAAAACAAAAGATTTGGCAAAAGGATGATAAATTCTTTTAACTGCTTATTTCCTTTGGACAAGTTGGTCTTTTTTAGACATATTTTTTCATTTTACTAAAGATATGTAACGTTGATATACAAGCTATTACAATTAGTGAATGTTTCGAAATCAAATAAAAAAGACCCTTACTTACTTAAAGTGGATGAGCAGTCTCTCTTATTGATATTTTTCATTCGTTCGATTTATGTGCTTTTGTTTTTATCTGTTTAAAAAGTTAGATTTCGTCCCTATGGGACTTAGGTGAGACTTAAAAACTGTTATTCTACCGACATTTTGTTCCTGATGGGACAGTTCCATAGGAACTTAATATGGGGAGGAAAAATCAATAATATAAAAGGAAGTTCCGTAGGAATGTAATATTTCATTGAATTAAAGGTCTTGTAAGATTTTACCGGTCAAAAAAATCACAATGGATTTTATTCAGCCTTTGCTTTTTCGGCTTCTCCCAAAACAACGTCGCGTATTTGTATGGAGCTGAGGTTAACCTTGCCGGTAACCAAATCGGGTCTGTTGTAATTGGCAATTGACTGCTGGTAAATAGCCGGGTCTTTTTGCGGCATTACAAATGGTTTTCCAGTGTTGCCATTTTCATCGATGTAAGCAATGTACGGGCGGGTAAAAACACCATCAGCGCGTTTGCTGCTGAATACAAGCCATCGGCTGTTGAGCGACCACGACGAATGACTTTCGGTAAATTCGCTGTTCAGCTCCAGCTTTTTAAATGAGAAATCGGTAAGGTTGATAAGGTACAAATCGCTTTGCTCGTGAAAGATGGTAAAATAGCCATAGTCACTCATTGAGCAAACAAGAAATTTTCCGTCGGGTGAGGCAGCCGGCATCGAAATACTTTTGCCAATACTGTCGGCATTCAGCACCATTTCGGCTTCACCCCAAACATTGTTTTCAATGTCGCAGGCAATGCGCATCAGGCTGTAACGGTTGTGTAGCAGGCTTTCCTCATCACCTTTTTGTGCTTCGGGTGCACTTACAAAATAGAGGTATCTCCCGTCAGCCGACCATTCCGGCATACTTTCCCGGCGTGTCGTCGATATTTCGGGCGAGGTTACAACCGTGTTCTTTTCTGTATCATAAACAATAATTCCCGAGGCTTTGTCGGCCACATCCACTGGTTTGCCCAATCGTGTTGTGAGGTGCGGACTGATTTTTCCGGTTGAAAAGGCAATGTGATGCCCGTCGGGGTGCCAGGCCGGATAAACCCCTGCCGACATGGTACTTTCTGTTTTTGTATCAGTTTTTGTCAGTTTGCCATTATTCCAAATCATCGTTCCAGCATGAACAATCCGAAAATGAATCATCATTTTGTCGGGATTGTTGCTGGCAAAAGAATGGCAATTCATACAACCGTTTTCAATCGAGCTATTTTCAATCAGCGGACTTTCGTCGAAATTGGTAAGGTTGCGCTGATAAACACCCATTTCTTTCCACTTCAGATAATTGGCGTGTACCAACCGGTAAGCAAGGTGCGAATCGATGGTGTCGTTTGCTACTTTGTGGGTAATCGTTTTATAATGATTCCAATTATTTTTATCGAATGTTTTAATATCAACGCTGATGTTTTTCCCCATATTTTCTGCGAGTAATTTCTTCCACTTTTTTATGGGAATTTCGGTGGCTGTTGAATTCTGCTGCATCAGAATCGGATTTCCGTTTTCACCTGAAATTTCAATCCTGAATTTTGTTCCCTGTTCGTTGATGATAAAGTTGAGCGGGGCAATGTTGGGCGGTAAAATCAGATCGTAATAATCAGGATAAATGGATGCCACCCGATTTGTTTCATGTGCATTCTTAATATCAGAAGAACAGCTGGTTAACCAACCGGAAAATGAAAGTCCGATTACTGTAATAATGCTGAATATCAGTTTTTTGAATTTGTTTTTATATGGCCGGATAGTCACTGTCATCGTCAACAATATCGGGTTTAATTACATTAGGATACACAAATTCTCTGAAATAAAAGTAACTGCTGCCAAACGTTTTATAAAGTTTGTTCCGGGCAGTTCGGGTGCTGTTTTTATATTGCTCCCTGTTTTTGCTGAAGTCGTTAAATTGGGCTTTTGCATCTGCAGAAATGCTGAATTGCTTCCCGGCCGGAATTTCGTACAATCTTCCAAAAGTGAGTAAAGCCTCTTCGTAAATAACAGGTACTTTGCTGAAATACTGTCCGGCGCTTTGGTATAGTTCTATGAATTTTTCAGCATCCGATTCCAGCAGGTAATACAACATCAGAAATTCGTAAGCTCTTTTATTTTGCGGGTTTGCGGCCAGCAGTTGTTGCAATCGCACTTCAATAAACGGACTTAACTCACCCTCGGCTGGAATAAAACTGCGTTTTTCAACCAATTCAGGATAATTGGAAAACAATGTTGAATCGTTAACAACCGGCTCAAATTCGCGGATAAATTTCTTTGAACCAAAGCTAGATTTCAACAGTCCGAGATATTGCCGGGCTGCTGTATATTCGCCCGTTACAAGATGAATTTTTACAAGTAACTGAATTGTGCGGCGGTTGTCCGGATAAAAAACAAGTGTTTCGTAAGCCCAGTGACGCGCCTCGGTAATAAAGCCGAGATTGTAATAAAAATCGGCGGCAACAAAAGATATTTCTGCTTGGAATTCAACATCGGGATAAATGGCATCGCTACCCGTAATTTGCATAAAATCAAATACTTTTTCGGTGATTTGCCCGGTTTTGCTCATCACAAGGTTGTAATTCACATTCGCCTTAAAGTTGTAATCTTCCAGACTTTTGGCGTTGGCAGCGGTTTTCTCCGCGTTGTTTGTGTAGCAATAATAATCGACTGCAACCACCTTTTTATCGTCGGGATGAAATGAAAAATAGTGGCTGGTTCCGGCAAATATCGCCAGTACTGTAAAACCAGTTGCAACCCTGGTCAATTCCCTGTTTTTACTTTCAGTGGCTGATTTCTTTTTGCTCCCGAAATAACCGGCTGACAAAGCAGTAACAATTGAAACAGGAATCGAAACCAGGAAAAGAACGAAAACGATGGAGGGTTTGTAATCCATAAAATAAGCTTCGGGAGGGTAGAAATAAAACCCGACCTGCCTGGGAGGAAGCGCGAAAATGTATTTGGCAGCCATAAATGGCAAAACAAACGAAAACAGGCCCACCAGGAGAATAAAGTAAAGCTTGTGGATTTTTTTCATCCCGGCAGCTAAAAAAACAGAAGACACTGTAAACAGCAGATAATAACCGCTGCCTGACAGGTAATACACCAGAAAAGCTCCGACGACAAATATCGCTGAGGATTTAAGCAGTGAACCTTTTGCAAGGCTTAACAGTAACAGAAAACTTGTGAGCAGAAGAACTGAAACAATCACTGAAAATGGCAGGTTGTAATTGTTAACCAGCGTAACCAGGAAAGTAACAGGGAGAAAAGCAACCATCGGGTTGATGCGGGTTTTTGAAACCCGGTTCAGCAATGCCAGGGTCAGCAGATAAAAAACGGCAGAAAACAAAAACAATGCGACTGCCCCTGAACCCGGGTTGTAAAAAAGCTGCATTGTGAAATTGGCTAAATATTCTGTCGGTTCGCCCGGAAACTGAAAATAGGTTTCAGCAAAAAACGATGTAAAAAGAAACGGCGCTTGGGTGTGATGGGCATAAAGAAAGGGTTGGACAACGTTCAGGATGTAAAAAAAGACGAGAGATAGGAACCCGGCAATGGCAAATTTCATCAGGTTGGCATTTTCTTTCTGTTTCATTCCTATTAGTTACCGGTTAGATTATTTCTCCCAAAAATAGAAAAAACCTGTCTGAAAAATATTCCGGACAGGTTTTCTATGGATTTATAACAATTGAATTTTTAGTTAGTCGAGACTGTCTAAAAATGCGTCGCGCTCTTTCAGAAAAACAGAAAGCCTTTCGATGGGGTCGCGGGTTAGTGCAACGCGGCCTGAGCGTGTAAACTGCATCACCTTAAACTGGTTCAACTCTTCAAACAAAGCCTGTGTTTCTTCAATGTGACCGGTTTTTTCGATTACTACATATTCGCGCGTAATTTCCAAAATCCGGGCGCTGGCTTTGCGCACAATGCGTTCAACAGTATCGCTTTCGTAAAGCGCTTCAATCGGCACTTTGTACAGCGCCAGTTCTTGGAAGATTATCTCTTCGTTGGTGTGGTAAAATGCCCTGATTACATCAATCAGTTTTTCGATTTGCCCAACTACTTTTTTCACCTGGTCTTCGGTAGTGCTAATCACTACCAGAAATTTATAAACGCCTTCGATTGCAGATTCAGAAACCACAAGGCTTTCGATATTGATTTTTCTGCGGGTAAAAACGATTGTTATTCGGTTCAGTAATCCGATATGGTTTTCTGAAAAGATGGTTATGTTGTATTGTCGTTTCATTTTAATTTCTTTAAACTTTAAACTTTAAACTTTGAACTGCTCTATGGTTCCAGCAGTATATCTGAAACTGAAGCTCCGGTGGGAACCATCGGAAAAACATTGTCTTCTTTTTCGATGGTCACCTCGAGCAGATAAGGTCCTTCGTGGGCAATCATTCTTTTAATACCGGTTTCAAGATCATCGCGTACATCCACTTTGTGGCCCGGAATACCAAATCCTTTGGCGATGGTAATAAAATCGGGATTCTGAAGTTCAGTGAACGAGTACCGTTTTTCAAAGAACAACTGCTGCCACTGACGCACCATTCCGAGGAAATGATTGTTGAGCAGCAGAATTTTTACAGGCAATTTGTTTTGTGCAATGGTTCCCAGTTCCTGGATGGTCATCTGGAACCCGCCATCACCAATCACCGCAACCACTGTGCGGTTTGGAGCGCCCAACTGAGCGCCCATACTTGCCGGTAAACCAAATCCCATGGTTCCGAGCCCCCCGGATGTAACATTGCTTTTTGAAGTTTTGAATTTGAAATAACGCTGGGCAATCATCTGGTGCTGGCCAACATCGGTAACCAATATGGCTTCGTGTTTGGTTTCGTCAGCAACAATTCTAATTGCTTCTCCCATTGTCAGACCTGGTTTTTCGGGATAAAGATCTTTCTGAATTATTTTTTCGTGTTCAATTTTGTCACAATCCCTGAAACGCTGAATCCACTGGTCGTGTTTGTTTTCGTTCACGTTGCCAATCAGCATTTTAAGTGATTTTTTTACATTTCCGAGAACAGCTATATCCGCTTTGATAATTTTGTTAATTTCTGCCGGGTCAATTTCAAGATGGATGATTTTTGCCTGTTTTGCATAAGCGCTCACTTTTCCGGTAACGCGGTCGTCGAAGCGCATTCCGGCGGCAATAATCAGATCGGCCTCGTTGGTCAAGAGGTTCGGACCATAATTTCCATGCATTCCCAACATACCTACATTCAACGGATGATCGCTTGGCAAAGCAGAAAGACCGAGCAATGTCCAGGCAGCCGGAATTCCTGTTTTTTCAATTAAGTCTTTCAGCTCCTGTTCTGCATTCCCGATAATCACACCCTGTCCAAAAAGTAGTAATGGCTTTTTTGCTGTATTAATCAGGTCGGCAGCTTCCTTTATTTTAAAAGGATCGACGGGTGTTTCGGGAATATAGCTGCGAATCTTGCGGCATTTTTTATATTCAAAATCAAGTTCGCTAATCTGGGCATCTTTAGTAATATCGATTAATACCGGCCCGGGGCGGCCTGATTGCGCGATATAAAAAGCCTGGGCAATAACTTCAGGAATTTCTTTAGAATCAGTAATCTGGTAATTCCATTTGGTTACCGGCATTGAAATACCTACCACATCCGATTCCTGGAAAGCATCGGTTCCTAAAAGCGGAGATGCAACCTGTCCGGTAATGCAAACCAACGGTACTGAATCCATCATTGCATTGGCAATGCCTGTAATCAGGTTAGCTGCCCCCGGGCCTGAAGTGGCAAAACAAACGCCTGCTTTTCCCGTAACCCTGGCATAAGCATCGGCTGCATGTACTGCTCCCTGTTCGTGCCGTGTCAGAATGTGGTTAATGTGCCTGTCGAAATCATACAAGGCATCGTAAATGGGCATAATTGTGCCCCCGGGGTAACCAAAAATTATTTCAACCCCTTCCTCAAGCAGTGAAAGTATAACTGCTTGTGATCCTGCAATTCTTTTTGTTGTCATATAATTTGATTTAAGTTTCAGGCTTTTGGCTGCCTGCATTTAGCTGCCTGCTTTCAGCCCAATTTTTGTTATTATTTTCTATATTAATTTCTGTTTGTTTTCCGTCTCCCGTCTTCCAACTTCTTTATTCTATAATCCTCACCGCACCTTTATCAGCCGAAGAAACCAGGCTTGCATAGGCTTTCAACGCTTTCGAAATCATGCGTTTCCGCGCGGCTGGTGTGTAGGCTGTTGCTCCGCGGGCTGACTCTGCCGATCTGCGTTTTGCCATTTCTTCATCAGAAATCATCAGGTTAATCGACCGTTTAGTAATATCGATTTCAATTTTGTCGTTGTTCTGAATTAGTGCAATTGCTCCGCCCGAAGCAGCTTCTGGTGAAACGTGTCCGATAGAAAGCCCTGACGTTCCACCCGAAAAACGGCCGTCAGTAATCAACGCACAATATTTATCAAGCTGCATCGATTTCAGGTACGAAGTAGGGTAGAGCATTTCCTGCATTCCCGGCCCGCCTTTAGGTCCTTCATACCGAATCACAATCACATCACCTTTCTGAACAGTGTCGCCCAATATTCCGTTTACGGCATCATCCTGCGAATCGAAAACTTTGGCGGTTCCGGTAAATTTGAATATCGACGGGTCAACGCCGGCAGTTTTTACAATACAGCCACTTTCAGCAATATTGCCATAAAGTACAGCTAACCCGCCATCTTTGTTATATGCGTGTTCCATATCGCGGATACAACCTTTTTCACGGTCGTTATCGAGGCTTGTATAATAATTATCCTGCGAACCCAAAACGAGGTTTCGGCTGCCATCGCCGGGCGATGAGAGAAACTTTTGTTTTGCATCGCCGGTTGCGGTTTCCCGCATAATATCATATTCAGCAATAGCCTGTTGTAAATTACGCCCATCAATCCGGTTAACTGTAGTATCAATTAAACCACCTTTTTCAAGTACACCTAAAATCGAAAGAATTCCGCCGGCGCGGTTTACATCCTGAACATGGTAATGCGAACTTGGCGAAACCTTGCAAAGGTTAGGCGTGATGCGCGAAAGCTGGTCGATGTCGTTCATGGTGAAATCAACTTCAGCCTCGTGTGCGATTGCCAGCAAATGCAAAACTGTATTTGTCGATCCGCCCATGGCGATATCGAGTTTCATGGCATTTAAAAATGCTTCGCGTGTGGCAATGCTTCGCGGTAAAACTTTGTCGTTCCCCTCGAAATAGTATGATTTTGTGGCTGCAATAATTTTATCGACAGCCTCTTCAAAAAGCTTTTTACGGTTGGTGTGGGTTGCCACAATAGTTCCGTTACCCGGCAGCGCCAACCCGATGGCTTCGGCAAGGCAGTTCATTGAGTTGGCTGTAAACATACCCGAACACGAACCGCAGGTAGGACAGGCATTTTGCTCAACTACAGAAAGTTCCTGGTCGGAGATGGATTGATCGGCCGCTAAAACCATGGCATCCACAAGGTCGTATTTTTTTGTGCCGACAATTCCGGCTTCCATCGGCCCACCCGAAACAAATACTGCCGGAATATTCAGCCGCATGGCAGCCATCAGCATTCCGGGCGTGATTTTATCGCAATTCGAAATGCAAATCATTGCATCCACTTTGTGCCCATTGCACATGTATTCAACACTATCGGCAATTACATCGCGCGATGGCAGCGAGTATAACATGCCGTCGTGTCCCATGGCAATTCCGTCGTCAATGGCAATAGTGTTAAATTCGGCAGCAAAAAAGCCCTGTTTTTCAACTAATTTTTTCAGGTGCTGACCAATTTCGTGCAGGTGCGCATGGCCCGGAACAAACTGCGTAAACGAGTTTACAATGGCAATTACCGGTTTTCCGAAATGTTCTTCTTTCATGCCATTTGCACGCCAAAGACTGCGGGCACCGGCCATTCTGCGGCCCTGTGTTGTTGTGTTGCTTCTTAATGGTACTTGCATTATTCGTTTTCTTTAATTTTTATTAATAAAAAAGCCTTCCCCGTTTTCGGAAAAGGCCTGTAAATATCTTCAATCTACACAATAAACTAACCCTTCCCGGAACATTCAGGAATGACGACCACGAGGACTAGAATAATTGCAGATAATTTCATCTTGTTATGTAATTTGGTTGCAAATCTAAAAAAACAATCTGGACTTCAAAATTAATTGAAATTAAATTCTTGGTTTTTGTGCGAAAAATTAAGTTAAAGAAGTGTTTTAATGTAAATTGATAAGGAATTGAGTAGTTTTTATGAGCCATTTCTTTTGTTAAACTCAATTAGTAGTTTCATTCACAACCCCAAACAATCACTTATTTCTTTCATTGCACTTACCGAAAGTTCAACAAATTCTTCGAGCGGGATTCCTATAATTTCGCATTCAAGAATATTTTCTCTTTTCACCGATGCGGCAAAGGCCCGCTGGTTCATTCGCTTGGTAACCGATGAAGTTTTAACCGATGCAATTTTTTTATCGGGGTAAACCAAAGTTGTTGCAGTAAGTAACCCTGTAATGGTTTCGCCTGCTGCCAATGCATGTTGGAATCGGGTGCTGCGCTCTTTTCCGGTAGCCATTTCGTTGTGCATCACAATTGCATCAAGTGCCGGGGCACTTATCTTTCCTTTCAAAATCTTTTCTGCATACGGGCCATGGGTGAGCGGATCGGCGTTTGTAATTTCCACATCAATATCATGCAAAAGCCCGGCAATTCCATATTCATCTTCATTCTCACCTAACTGACGGGCGATTGCACGCAGCACAGCCTCAGAGGCAAACGAATGTTTCAGCATATTTTCTGCCTTTACATGTTCTTTCAGGAGAGTCACAGCTTCGTTTCTGGTTAAATAATTCACAGCAGTTGTTAATTTGATTTATGGTAAGCCATAAAAATAGAATATAATTTTTCAAATTAGCAGGGTAAGTAAAAGTTAAATATCGGATGGTTGAAATTGAACGTAAATTTTTGGTCGATACTGAAAAGTGGCATCCCAAAGGAACTGGTACATCAATTAAACAGGGTTACCTTTCGGTTGATGAAAACAGCGTGGTCAGGGTTCGGATTGCAGGTGATTTCGCATATATTACTTTTAAAGGTAAAACAACCGGAATTTCGAGAGCTGAGTTCGAATACGGAATTCCGAAAAATGATGCATTGATTTTATTAAGAATGTGTTTAAACGAACCGGTTGAAAAAACCCGTTACACCGAAATATTTGAAAATATGCTTTGGGAAATTGACGTTTTTGAAGGAGCAAATAAAGGATTAATTATGGCGGAAGTTGAACTGAATCACGAAAATCAGCCGGTTGTTCTGCCCTGGTGGGTGGGTGAAGAAGTCAGCACCGATAAAAGGTATTTTAATGCCTGTCTTTCAGTTAATCCGTTTATAAACTGGTAGAATGTATCTTCTAAGTTGTTGTTTGTCAATGCACAACCATCGATTCAGCGTAAAAAAAAACGTTGTTGAAGTATTATTTTCTAAAAATCAAATTGATAACATGGTATTCTTTGAAATTTGTCTTGATTATAAAAACAATTCTGATACATAATACCCATTTTTCACTGTATATGATTTTAATATTGATTTATCAAGTAGTTCGAAATATTTAGTAACGACAAGTGCGAAATAATTAAATAAAACAAATTACCCCCTGAAACACCCCATTTCATCGTCTTCCACAACCTCCACAAACTCAGCCAGGTCGCGGACAGTTGGATTGGGCGTGTACAATTCCCATTTTTCAGTGGCACTCATCCAGAAAATTTTCCAGTGTTTGTGCGCATTAATGTACTTTGTCTTTACAAAGGGGTAGTGGTTCACTTTCGCTGAATCGTTCCATTGCGGCCTGATTTCGAACAACACCACCTCCTTTTCATTATAGGAATAACCCAGATCAACCTTTTTACGCACTTCAACTGGCGGGCGGATGGTTTCGATATAGTTGGCGATTATTTTTTCGTCGAAATTTAAAATTTCCATTTTTATAACGTTTAAATGTTGATTTCACCGATGAGGAAAGTTACTGCATTCCCGCCGATTTTTACACGGTCGCCGGCCATTTTGCAGTGTAAAATTCCACCCCGTGCCGAAACCTGTTTGGCAAGCAATTCATTTTTCTCCAGTTTTTCAGCCCAGAATGGAATCAGCATCGTGTGTACCGAACCAGTAACCGGGTCTTCGTTAACGCCCACGGCGGGTGCAAAAAAGCGCGAAACAAAATCGTACTTATCTGATTTTGAGGTGCAAACCACACCGCGTGTATTGGATTTAACCAATTGATGAAAATCGGGTTGCAACAACTCAATTTCATGCTCATTATCAAATACCAGCATAAAATCATCACGTCCCTTCATACAGGTTTTCGGAGTGATATTAAAAGCTTTGGCAACAGCTTCCGGGATTTCCACCTCAACCATTTCAGATGCCGGAAAATCGAGAACAATCAGGTCGTTTTCACGATGCACCTTTAATATTCCGCTCAGCGAATTAAAACTGATTTCGTTTTCAGTAAAACCAAGGTGATTAAACAGCACGTGGGCACTGGCCTGCGTGGCATGTCCGCACAATTTTACTTCGGTTTTCGGAGTAAACCAGCGAATGTGAAAACCCGATTCAAACGGCACAAAAAAGGCGGTTTCAGATAAGTTGTTTTCCATGGCAATCTGCTGCATCAGCATATCGGGAAGCCACTCGTTTAATGGAACCACCGCAGCCGGATTTCCTTCAAAAACATTTTCAGCAAATGCGTCAATCTGGTAAATAGCAAGTTTCATAAGGCAGTTTAAAGTTCCGGGTTCCAAGCTTGTCATTCAAAATCCAGTGACGAGGATCTTATATCCAGTATCAGTTCCTAAAACTTTACAGTCAGCTTCAGATTTATTCTTCTGCCAGTAAGATAGTTGGGCACTGCAAACTGGTCACCTTCCATGCTCGAAACCCAATAGTATGAAATTGTATTGTTGATATTCAGCAGGTTAAAAACTTCAAGACTGATCCATGCATCTTTAAAACTGCTGAAAAATCCCCTGGTCACAGGATTTGCCTCGCTAATTAGTACTTTCGAGAATCCAACATCGATACGCCGATAGGGTGGCATTCTGAAAATCCTGTCTGATGGTTCTCCATTGGGTGGCCCGGTTGGCAAGCCTGCCCCGTAAAATCCTGAAAGCTGCATTTTATAAGAAGGATTTCCCGGTAAATAGTCCTGAAAAAACAGGCTGAAATTCATCCATTGGTCGCTTGGACGCGGAATCCATCCATAGCCGTCGTCAATTACATTTTCTTTGGTCGACATAAACGAGAGACTTGCCCACGACTGCACACCACTTACAAACTCACCGATTATTTTTGTGTCGATACCAGTTGCGTAGCCATACGATTCAAGTTCAGGCAGGTACTGAATGCGTACATTATCAATCTGGTACGGAATTAGCCGGTTCATGTGTTTGTAGTATGCCTCCGAAGTAACCCTGAACGGGCGGTCCCAGGCGGTAAACACAAGATCGGTTCCGGCAAGTATCTGGTACGACCGTTGTGCCCTGTTCCCATAATCGAGTGTGCCATCGGTAAACAGAAGTTCCTTGAAAAAGGCTGTCTGATAATACATTCCACCCGATAAGCGAAACGATATTTTTGTTTCCCATTCGGGATAATAACTTATGGTTGCCCTTGGACTAATCAGAAATTCCTTGTTAAAATCCCAGTAATGAAACCTTATTCCACCGGTGAGGTAAAGGTCGCCGTATGAAGGCGATAATTTGAAGTTGTCCTGCACAAATCCCGTTATCCGGTTGGAACTGATTTTATTTTTGCTGTTTAATGTGGAGTAAAGCAGCACTTGTGTATCTGAATATGGGATTGAATATCCGGTAGAATCGCGGTACACCCATTGGTTGATTTTACTGTCGATATCTTCGTGCTGAAATTTCAATCCCCAGTTAATCAAATGATTGTCGGTATCAAAAGCTCCCCTGTGAGCGAAACTGTACACCTTTGATTTCAGGTTGTTACGTGCATGATTGATAAACGAACCAACGCCAAGGTTGAGCACACTGTCGCCAAATTCTTCACTCGACATATCACGTTCAAGTTCGTTAAGGTAATAATCGCCCAGAATATCATAGGTTTCCTTTTCGGTGGCATAATATGCCGAAGCAATAAATTTCAGATTTAAATGGTTGTTTGGGTGATAGTTACCCGAAACAGCACCAAGATAAGTTTGAAAATCATCAACCTCCTGACCATCAAAATAAATTTTCGTATTCAGTGGTGCATCCCAGGTTCCGAAAGTGGTTTCGCGCGTTTCAGGTATAAACTTGTACTGATTCAGTGCAATGTTGCCCAAAACCGAAATATCGAGTTTGTCAGAAAACTGGTAAGTGATATAAGTTTGGAAATCAAAGAACTGCGGATCGTATTCGCCTTGTTCATCTAACGTTCCCAACAAATACTGACTGGTTTTGTACCTGATACCCGAGATGTGCGAAAGTTTGCCATTCAACGAAACATCTTCGAGATGAGCTGTTGCGCCCAAAAGACTCACCATGGCCGATCCCGCAAATCCTGCTGGTTTCCGGTATTTTATATCGAGTACCGACGACATTTTATCATCGTATTTGGCATCGAAACCACCCGCTGAAAATTCAATGGTTGAAACCATGTCGCTGTTGATAAAACTGAGGCCTTCCTGCTGTCCGGAGCGAATTAAAAATGGGCGGTATATTTCAATATCGTTAACATACACAAGGTTTTCGTCGAAATTACCACCACGCACATTGTATTGTGAGCTCAATTCATTGTTTGACGAAACGCCGGGCAATGTTTTTATCAGCGTTTCAACAGCGCCTGTTGCCGAGCCTGAAACCAAATCGAGCATTTTCGGATCGATACGGGTTACGTTTCCACCCTCACGCCGGGTTTGTGTTACCATCACTTCCGCAAGATTCAGGTTCGATTCCTGTAAATTGATTTTCAGCGTGATAACTTCTTCCGTTTTTGCAGTAATCGTGTCGAAAGTGGTTTGGTACCCCATCGATGAGAAAACAACAATTATCCGTTTCTGTGCTGGAATCCTGAGGTTAAAGGTTCCGTCGCGTTTCGAACTGGTCCCCAAAACATAATCTTTGAGCGAAATATTTACCATATCAAGCGGTTTTCCGTCTTTGTTCAACACAATGCCTTTTAATGTGGCATTGTTACTCTGTGCCAGGGAGTTTAAACAGAAAAATCCGGTTAAAACAACAAGAAATAGGTACTTTAATCGCATCATGGGCGCAAAACTAAAAAACGACTTTAATAATCAACTTTTTAAGTATAAATAAATTGTGTTTGATCATAAATTTTCCAGATTTTCAGGCTTTCGGGACTTGAGTTTCGAAACTTTGAGTTTTTAACTCAAAGAAAATTTCGACTTTGGAAAGTCGAAATCCCGAAGCTACAAACCCATTACCACTTTCACTCGGCAGGTTTTATTTCCAGTAAGCGGAATTTTGTTTCCTACCGATTTTTCACCATCAATCCACAATTCTTTCACTCCTTTCGACACATTTTTAGGATTTATAACATCGATCAAACAGGTGGTTCCCCTGAATTTCCGGGTAATACTAAATCCTTTCCAGTCTTTCGGAATGCAGGGATTGATAGTTAATCCGTCGTAATCGGGTTGAATACCGAGAATATACTGTGAAATGGCATAAAAATTCCAGGCGGCTGTACCTGTGAGCCACGAGTTTTTAGCTTCACCTGGTTTAAAAGCGTCTTTCCCAGCAATCATTTGCGAGTACACATACGGCTCGGTTTTGTGTAACTCACTTATTTCTTCGAGGTACGATGGGCAAATCTTTTTGTAGTAATCCCAAGCTCTTTCGCCGTTTCCAATTACAGTTTCGGCAATCATAATCCACGGGTTGTTATGACAGAAAATACCTGCATTTTCCTTGTACCCAGCAGGGTAGCTCGATATTTCGCCATATTCGATGTAATATTTTGTAAATGCCGGATTGTTCAAAACAATACCATGTTCGCAGTCGAGGTATTTTTTTACTGAATCCATCGCTTTTTCAACCATCCCTTCTTCCTTACCAATGCCAGCCATGCCGCACCAGCCATTCGATTCGATAAATATCTTGGCTTCTTCGTTTTCGTTTGAGCCAATTTTATTTCCATAATAATCATAGGCTCTCAGGAACCAATCGCCATCCCAACCATGTTTTTTCACGGCTGCTGTCATTTCTTCAACGAGTTTCTCAGCGCGTTCAGCTTCTTCTGTTTTTCCTAATACCCGGCAAAGCTCAACGTAATCACGTCCGTAAACCACGAAAAGTCCGGCAATCATCAGCGATTCGGCTTTTGATCCTTCTGTTTTGTTTTCGGTAGTTTGGAATGATTCATTGGGGTCGTTTGAAAAACAGTTGAGGTTGAGACAGTCATTCCAGTCGGCGCGGCCAATCAGTGGCAGTCCGTGTGGCCCAAGGTGATTGACCACATGATCAAACGAGCCTGTAAGGTGATCGAAAAGTGTGTGTGCCACATTCCAGTCGTTATCAAACGGCACCATTTCGTCGAGAATGGCAAAATCGCCGGTTTCCTTGATGTAGCTGACAGTTCCGGCGATCAGCCAGAGCGGATCGTCGTTAAAACCTCCGCCAATATCGTTATTGCCCCGCTTTGTAAGCGGCTGGTATTGGTGATAGCATCCGCCATCGGGGAATTGAGTGGAAGCGATATCAATAATACGTTCGCGGGCGCGCTCCGGAATCTGGTGTACAAACCCCAGCAAATCCTGGTTTGAATCTCGGAAACCCATGCCTCGCCCGATGCCGCTTTCGAAGAAGGAAGCCGAGCGCGAGAAATTAAAGGTAATCATACACTGATACTGGTTCCAGATATTTACCATCCTGTCGAGTTTTTCGTTGCCCGAATCGACAGAATAAATGCTGAGCAGATTATTCCAGTATGTTTGTAGTTCGTTCCATGCTGCATCCACTTTTTCTGCTGTGTCGAAACGGGCTATTGTCTCACGTGCTTTTGTTTTGTTGATGATATTTTTCGATTCCCATTTTTCTTCCTGCGGGTTTTCAACATAACCCAAAACAAAAACGAAATCTTTTGATTCACCAGGTGCAAGTTCCACTTCGAAATAATGCGATGCAATCGGAGACCAGCCATGTGCTTCGCTCATCCGTGCTTTTCCATCGGCAACAACCTGTGGATCATCGAACCCGTTGTACAATCCGAAGAACGTTTCGCGGTCGGTATCAAAACCCTGCACTTGTGCATTCACGGAGTAGTAGGCATAATGGTCGCGGCGTTCTTTATACTCAGTTTTGTGGTAGATTACTGAGCCTTCGATTTCAACTTCGCCGGTTGAGAAATTACGTTGGAAGTTTTCCATATCGCTGGCAGCATTCCACAGTGCCCATTCGGCAAACGAAAAAAGTTTTACCGATTTGCCTTCGGAGGAAAGGTTTGTAAGTTTGAGTTTCTGCACTTCGGCATGGGTTTTCAGTGGAACAAAAAAGAGCACTTCGGCAATCAAACCAATTTTTACGCCCTTGATTTTTGTGTAGTTCATCCCATGACGACACTCATAATCATCGAGCGGTGTTTTTACAGGTTTCCAGCCTGGCGACCAGGTGGTTTCGCCGTCTTTTATATAGAAGTAACGGCCTCCACTGTCCACTGGTACGTTGTTGTACCGGTAGCGTGTGAGCCGACGAAATTTAGCGTCTTTGTAAAACGAATAGCCACCCGCTGTATTCGAAATCAATGAGAAAAAGTCTTCGTTCCCTAAGTAGTTAATCCATGGCCAGGGTGTTTGCGGATTGGTAATCACATATTCACGGTTAGCATCGTCGAAGTATCCGAATTTCATAGTCTGTTAATGTTGATCGATTTAAAAAAAGTATTTGAATTGAGCTTTTGGAATTTATTTTTGAAATTCTACTTAATAATCAGTGATTTAGAGTAGCTGTTTCCCTCTGATGTAATTTTCAGAAAGTAAAATCCGGGCTGCAATTTTCCGGGATTGATTTCGCTGTCGTTTTCTTTCAGCATCCGGGTGAAAACGGGTTTCCCATCGGCAGAATACATTTCAAGTTTCGATTCTTTATAAAACTTTTCTCCGGCTATTTTTACCCTGAATTTTCCGGTTGTCGGATTTGGGTACACTGTAAAGAATTTGCTGTTTTCTTTCAAATCAGAAATGCCAGTACTTTTTTCAATTTTTGTAAGGCTGATATTGTCGAACCAAAGTTTCCCCGAGAATTTACCTGCTCCAAAATATAACCTGACGTTGTTATCAGCTAAAGGCATATTTAGCATCACTTCATATTGTTTCCGGGTAGTGGTAAGGTTGACATATCTTGAAAGATGTGCTCCCCAATCACTATAATTTTTTGAAACAGTGATCAACAGCGTTTTAGCCTGTTCCGCCCAGGCTTCAAAAGTGAGTTTATATTCAGTTTTTTCGAGTGAGAGTCCGGTTTGTTGAAATCCTACGTGCCAGTCGGTACCCGATGATTTGGTGATATCGAATACAAAAGTACTGTCAGCTACCGAAGGCAGGAAAGCTATTGTTTGTGAATTATCATTGTAAAAATCCCATTTTGAATAGTTTACATCGAATTCGCCATTCACAAGCAAATTATCAGGATTATAAAAAATCGGATTCAGCGTCATATTTCTGTTAACCCTGAATGTAAACGGATTCGCTCCACTATGGTATTCCCAGACTTTAAACCGGTATCCTGAATGGGGGATAGCCGTTAAAATAACTTCAGTATTTTCGGGGTACAAATCCATTGCCGGAGAAATTTCAACTTTCCCGTGTTTCGGTGTCTGTACGGTGATACTGAAAGGCTCTTCGGTTTCCTGAAGCTGATAAACCCTGACATAATCAATCAGGAATTTGTGTGGCAATTTTGTATCGTCAACTCCGGCTACACCTCCCCAGCTTCCACCGTATGCGAGGTTCATAATCAGGTAAAACTCTTTGTCAAAAGGCCAGGTACGGTAATCGTCTGATTTTTTTGTGTAGGTGAAATATTTCACATCGTTGGCATACCATTCAATTTTATCGGGTGTCCAAATAATGCCAAATTTGATGAATGTGTTGAACGGGTTGGCAATTTGTGAATTACTAATGCCGCTTTGCTGGTGGCCGGTTCCATTGATCCCCACAAAATGACAGGTATAATGAAGAAATGCCGGCTGATATCCAACGTATTCCATAATATCGATTTCGCCACTGCGGGACCAGCTGCCGTATTCACTGTTGGTGGGCAGCATCCATAGTGCGGGCCAGGTTCCTTTTCCTGTGGGTACTTTGGCGCTTATTTCTATTTTTCCATAGCGCCAGTCGCCAATTCCTTTCGAAATTAAACTCGCCGAAGTATAAGCTGCCCCGTTGTATCTTTCCTTCCGGGCCTCAATTACAAGCAGTGTATCTTCAATGCGGGCATTTTCCAATCGTTTTTCGGTGTAATACTGCAACTCGTCATTGCGGATTTTTCCCTTTTCATAACTCCAGCGGGTGCTGTCGGGTAATCCTGGCATATTAAATTCGTCGCTCCAAACCAGTACGTATTTTTGAGCACTAACCACAATGGGGGCGAAAATAATCAGCACAATCAGCAATTTCCTGAACATCGTTTTTCAATTTAATTTGGCGGGTGAAAATACCAAACAATTTTGATAAAGCATAAAATTGAATTGGGTTCGAACAGTTAACATTTGCATCGTAAATTATCTTACGGCAGTAAATCAATATGAATAGTTTTATCTTTGCTTCACAAGAATACATCAAAAACCAAGTAGAATGACATTCAAATACCAGAAACCTTTCCCAATCCTGAAAGACGATACGCAGTACCGTTTGCTTACCAGCGATTTTGTATCAACAGTAAATATCGATGACCGCGAGATTTTAAAAGTTCAGCCAGAAGGACTTGAACTGCTTGCCAAAGAAGCTTTTGCCGATGTTTCGTTTTACCTTCGCACACCCCATCTCGAAAAATTAGTTAAGATTCTTGATGACCCGGAAGCCACGGACAATGATCGTTTTGTGGCGCACACCATGTTGATGAACCAGGCAGTTTCGGCCGAAGGCGAATTGCCCACTTGTCAGGATACAGGTACTGCCATTGTGATTGGCAAAAAAGGTGAAAACGTTTTTACCGGTGTTAACGACGCAAAACATTTATCAAAAGGAATTTACGATACTTACCAGGAACGGAACTTGCGCTATTCGCAGGTTGTACCATTTACCATGTTCGACGAGAAAAACATGGGGAACAACCTGCCGGCGCAAATCGATATTTATGCAGAAGAGGGTAATAAATACGAGTTTCTGTTTATTACCAAAGGTGGCGGTTCGGGCAATAAAACTTACCTGTACCAGCAAACCAAATCGTTGCTCACTGAAGAGGCGCTGACAAAGTTCGTTCAAGACAAAATTATGGATATTGGAACATCGGCTTGTCCTCCTTACCATTTGGCGCTAGTAATTGGTGGTACTTCAGCCGAAGCCACGCTGGCAACAGTAAAAAAAGCCTCGGCTGGTTATTACGATAATCTGCCAACCGAAGGAAATGAAGGTGGACAGGCATTCCGCGATTTGGAGTGGGAAACCAAAGTGGAGAAAATTTGCCAGGAAAGTGGAGTGGGCGCACAGTTTGGCGGAAAATATTTTGTGCACGATGTTCGGGTAATTCGTTTGCCGCGTCACGCAGCTTCGTGCCCGGTGGGGTTGGGTGTGAGTTGCAGTGCCGACCGCAACATTAAAGCAAAAATCACCAAAGACGGTATTTTTCTTGAAGAGCTCGAAAAGAACCCGGCTCGTTTTCTTCCATCAAAAGCGCCGTCAATTTCGCCTGCTGTCGATATCGACCTCGACCAGCCAATGGAAAACATTCTGAAAGAACTTTCGAAATACCCGACCAAAACCCGTCTGAACTTAAGCGGAACTTTAATTGTGGCTCGCGATATTGCTCATGCTCAGATTAAAAAGATGTTGGATGAAGGCAAACCGATGCCCGAATATTTTAAAAAGCATCCTGTGTATTATGCAGGTCCGGCAAAAACGCCAAAAGGCATGGCCAGCGGCAGTTTCGGGCCAACCACAGCCGGACGCATGGATGTGTATGTAAACGAATTTATGAGTCACGGTGGTTCGATGATTATGGTGGCCAAAGGAAACCGCACGCAACAGGTTACCGATGCCTGCAAAAAACATGGTGGATTCTATCTCGGTTCTATTGGCGGACCGGCGGCCATTCTTGCCAAAAACAGTATAAAATCAGTAGAAATTGTTGATTTCGAAGAGCTGGGAATGGAAGCTGTACGCAAAATCAGGGTCAAAAACTTCCCAGCTTTTATCATCGTGGATGATAAAGGAAACGATTTTTTTAAACAGTTATAAAAAAAGCGAATGAGCATATAATAAAAGAGTCTTACAACAAAATGTAAGGCTTTTTTTGACTGAATATGGTGTCCTCAGAAGATTCTATTTTTGAAATTCAATGTCAATTTTATGAAAGTCGTTTATTACGAAAAATTTCAGGGACCTGTTGTAATCAAGGAAGTTCCAAATCCAACCGTTTCTTCTGATAGTGTAATCATTAAGGTGGAAGCCACCGGGTTGTGCCGCAGCGATTGGCACGGCTGGATGGGATACGATTCTGATATTGTTCTTCCGCATGTTCCGGGGCACGAATTGGCCGGAATTATTGTTGAAACTGGTTCAGAAATAAGAAATTTCAAAGTTGGCGACCGTGTGACTGTGCCTTTTGTAGGCGGTTGCGGTCGTTGTCCCGAATGTGTTTCGGGCAATCACCAGGTCTGCGACCACCAGTTTCAACCGGGTTTTACAGCTTGGGGCTCATTTGCCGAATTTGTCGAAATAAAATATGCCGATATCAACCTGGTAAAACTCCCCGATGAAATTGATTTTATAACTGCTGCAAGTTTAGGTTGCCGGTTTATTACCTCGTTCAGAGCGGTTGTCGATCAGGGTAAAGTGGCTGCTGGACAGTTCGTTGCCGTACACGGTTGCGGTGGCGTAGGGCTTTCGGCAATTATGATTGCAGCCGCTGCCGGAGCAAATGTGATTGCCGTTGATATTGATGATGAAAAACTTGGACTTGCTCGAAAGATTGGTGCCACTATTTTGGTTAATGCCAAAAAAGTGGAAAGCGTTTCAACCGAAATTTTGAAGTTAACCGGACGTGGAGCAAATCTTTCCATCGATGCGCTTGGCAGTCAGGAAACCTGTTTTAATTCAATTTCCTGTTTGCGGAAACGGGGAAAACATATTCAGGTGGGATTAATGACCGGTGACCACAAACATCCAAAAATACCGATGGACAAAGTTGTGGCGCATGAACTGGAAATTCTGGGAAGTCACGGAATGCAGGCTTTTCGGTACACCGAAATGTTTGAAATGATAAAAAACGGAAAATTGAAACCCGGACTTCTGGTGGGTAAAATAATTTCTCTTAACGATGCTCTGGATGCGCTGATGAATATGGATAAATTTGAAAATGTGGGTGTTACGGTGATAAAAATCTGAAAATGCAAAACCTTAAAATTACAATCATTCAACCCGATATTATCTGGGAAAACCCGCAGGCAAACCTTGACAATTACACCGAAATCGTTTTTTCAGTTGAGCACACCGATTTATTTGTGCTTCCCGAAATGTTCACCACAGGATTTTCGATGAACCCGGAAAAACTGAAGGAACCGATGGACGGATCAACCGTATTTTGGATGAAACACATGGCGGCATTAAAAAATGCTGCAATTGTTGGCAGTTTGATTATTGAAGAAAATGGGAAAATTTATAATCGTGCTGTCTGGGTTTTTCCCGATGGAAAAATTCAATATTACGACAAACACCATCTTTACACCATGGGGCAGGAGCACCTGCATTATTCGCCGGGCACTGAAAAACTGATTGTAAATTACAAAGGCTGGCGGATTTGCCCACTGATTTGTTATGATTTGCGTTTTCCGGTGTGGAGCAGAAACGCTGAAAATTACGATTTGCTGATTTATATGGCCAACTGGCCTTCTCTGCGCCATCATGTGTGGAAACTGTTGCTGGCAGCGCGCGCAGTAGAGAATCAGAGTTATTGTATAGGGGTCAATCGCACCGGAAATGATGGTGCCGGACTCAAATACCTTGGCGATTCAGCCTTTGTAGATGCGAAAGGGTATGCAACTTACCTGGGCGACAAACCAACCATTCAAACTTTTGAATTAAACTACTCCGACCTGCAAGAGTTCAGAAAAAATTTCCCGTTGCTGAACGACAGAGATGAGTTTACCATTGGGTAGGGGCACGAACAGCCCCGGCGGGGCGAAATGTGGGTAGAAAAAGATGACCATGAAATGCTGTGTGTGGATTGAAATGCAAACTTCCGCAACCGAATGTCTGACAAATCCAACCCGTACCGGGTTGCTGAATTCAATATTTGCCCATTGCATTATTACTAAAATCTAACCCGTACCGGGTTGAAAAAGTGCATTCAATTTGTAAGTTGGTTTGAAAATTTGGTATTTTTTGTTTCAGTCCCATCGGGGCGAACTTTGAATAACCCCGGCATTTATGCCGGGGATTTGGCGAAAAGGAAAAATCTGTCGGTTGTTTAAAAGTCTGACCATCGCAACCGGAATCCTTTTACGCCTTCCCATTTAAGAGGAACATTTCACGGCATTACAAATGCCAAGCCATTTACCCCGGATTGCAATTCCGGGGCAGAAGTATTTCATTTATGAACTAATTTTTTAGTTATATAAAGTGCATTTATTCAATGCATTAAAAAATTTATTATTAAATAACTAATAATTTAGTTTGTAAACTAAAATTTTAGTTATAGTTTTGATTCGGATATCCAAGAGAGAGTCTAATTAAAAATTAAAAATGAGAAATTAAAAATTTGAAGTCATGAAAACAATTCAAATGTTTTTATTAGTGATGGTAATCATCGGGGCGGGAACGACACAGATTTCGGCTCAGAATGACAAAGTAAAAGATGGTGTTTATACAATTTGTGAAGAAATGCCGGAATATCCGGGCGGTGATAAGGCATTGAAGGCAGATATTATCGCAAATATAGAATATCCGGAAGAGGCCAAAACAAAAGGAATTCAGGGGAAAGTGTATATAACTTTTGTAGTTGATGAATTGGGGAAAATTAAAGACGCAAAAATTGTAAGGAAAGTTGATCCGTTGCTCGACAAAGAGGCGCTTCGGGTAGTTTCAGCATTAGACAAAACCTGGACTCCTGGAAAAGATAAAGGGAAAGCTGTAAATGTATCGTACACAATTCCGATCCAGTTTGCGCTGGATGACAAAAAGGAATAAAAATGATTCTGCCTAAAAAATTAGTTTCAGAACTAAATACTTAGGTATTATTCTTGTTGTCTGATTGCTCGTGTCTATTAATCTTTAAATCTGAGAAAATGAAAGAACTAACAAAAGCTGAAGAACAAATAATGCAGTTGCTATGGGAGCAGGAAAAAGCATTTGTAAAAGATATTGTTGAACAGATGCCCGACCCGAAACCTGCATACAACACGGTTTCCACCATCATTCGCATACTTGAGAAAAAAGGGTTTATTGGTCACAATGCCTACGGAAAAACGCACGAGTATTTTCCATTGGTTTCGCGGAAAGATTATACAAGTACCTACATGAAATCGTTTATCCGCAACTACTTCAGCGGTTCGTTCCAGGAAATGGTTTCGTTTTTTGCGAAAGAAGATAAAATGTCGGTTGCCGATTTGGATGAACTGATGGATGATGTAAAATGCGATTTGGAAACTGAAAAACCTGGCGGCAATGATTAGCCAGGTCAATTTTATTATCGAATCGGGTGTAAGTATCTCGTTATTAGCACTGATTTACATTTTATTTCTTCGGAAAGAAACTTTTTTCAGGATCAACCGGCTGTTTTTATTGGGTTCAGTGCTGTTTTCGGTTGTGTTGCCAATGTTGCGGCTCAGGGTTTTTGCGCCAAAACCAGTGATGCTTTCAGAAATTACTGTTACCCAATACAGAAATGTATTGGAATCGATAACCGTGTACGGTCACGGTTTCGCCGGTCATATTGAAAAGACGGTATTATCAGCTCAAACGGTGATTTACATTTACCTTGCAGGTGTAACAGTTTTATTGGGACTTTTTATCTTCCGTATTTTACAGATCTTGTTGAAAATCAACAATAACAAAGTAGAGCAGGCACAGGGTTTCAAACTTGTTTTGCTGGATAAAGAAACAACCCCGTTTTCGTTTCTGAATTATGTTTTTGTAAGTCGCAATCTATTGAATGAAGCTGGTTATAGCCGGATGCTGGCACATGAACTCGAGCATGTTCGTCAGGGGCATTCTTTTGATGTTATTGTGCTTGAAATTCTTACTGCTTTTCAGTGGTTTAATCCGTTTTTGTGGTTGTTGCGACGTGCAATCCGCGAAAACCACGAATTCCTTGCCGACCAGGCCGTGCTGAACTTGGGTGCAAGCAGGGGAGAATACAAACAACTATTATTAAATCAATTTATTGGTGGACAATTGGTTATCGCCAATAATTTCAATTATTCATTAATTAAAAACAGAATTAAAATGATGTCGAAAATAAAATCATCAAAATTTGCTACTTCCAAAACCATTATCGGAATTTTGGTGGCTGCTGCACTCATTATTGCTTTTGCCTGCGAACAAAAAGAGTCGGTAATAGCAGAGAAAGATATGAACGTACATTCGGTTATGGTAACTATGTCGGGGGATAGTTTAAAATTCGATGGTAATTCTGCTGATGTAGAAAAACTGATTGCTGTAATGTCAAAAAACAATGGAACTTTTACTTTAAAAGATAGTTCAGGCCAGAAGGTACTTATAAAGAGTTCAGTACCGGTAATGAAGTTGGGCAGCGAAGAGATATTTTTCATTGTTGAAGAAATGCCTGAGTTTCTGGGAGGTGAACAGGCTTTACGACAGTTTATCAGCAATTCTATCGATTATCCGAAGGTTGCCCAGGGAAAAGGGATACAGGGAAAAGTTTATGTGACTTTTGTTGTTACAAAAGATGGCAACGTGGCAAATGCTACAATAGCACGTGGCGTTGATCCATCATTAGATTCTGAAGCTTTACGCGTGGTAAACAGCTTGCCAAAATGGAAACCAGGAAAACAACGCGGACAAGCAGTAAATGTAAGTTATACCGTGCCGATCAATTTTAAATTGCAATAGCTTATAATAGAATTTAAAGAGCGAAGAAGAAGAATCAGGTTCTTAAAAACCTCTTTTTCTTCCTCGTTTCAAAAGGCGATAAACGAAAATGCCATGAGAAAACTGATTTTTATAGCAATCGGATTGATTTTTCTCGTAAAAGAGCCGGTTTTGGCGCAGCAGGAAATTGAAATGCTGATTATCAACAGAGATTACACGGGTGCATTGAATTTGATTGAAAATGAAATCAGCACAAATCCATCGGCAGAATTATACTATAAAAAAGGAGTGGTATTGAACAGTCTGCAAAATTTTGGAGAAGCAATTCCTGCTTTTAAAAATGCAATTCAAACCGATTCGGTTAATCCCATAATCATGGCCGAACTCGCTGAAAATTATTCAATTTTAGGTAATTATCACGATGCTGCCTTTTGGTTTGAAAAAGCGACAGCTATTCAACCCGAAAACCTTTCTTTGCTGGCAAAAAACGGCAGAAATTATATCAGTCTGAAGGATTTTAAAAAAGCATACAATTGTTTTTCAGCTGTTTATGCAAAAGATTCGACTAATATTTACTGGAACAAACAATTGGCCTTTTCAGCATTCCGTGTGGGTAAACGGAAACAGGCAGTTGAACTGTATTCTAAGGTGCTGGAAGTGAATCCGCGTGATTATTCCACCTACCTCAATCTTGTAAAACTATTTGAAAAAGGAAAGGAAGATTCGTTGATTATTCAAACATTTCAGAAAGGAATTGAACAGTTTCCTGATGATTCAGAATTGCAGGGCGAATTTGCCAAATACTATTTTGAATCGAGAAAATATGAACCTGCCAGACTGAATTATGAAATTTATTTTTCAATAAAGGGCGATTCAATTTATCAGGTGATGCTGAATTACGGAATCAGCCTGTATTTTACCTGCGCTGAAGAACAGGCAGTTACAATACTTGAGAATTGTGTCATTCAGCAGCCAAACGATCCATATCCATTGTTCTACCTGGGATTATGCCATAAAAAATTAAAGAATTTTGAACTTTCAGAAGGTTATATGAAAACAGCAATTGAAGCCGCAACACCTTCGTATTTGCCTGATTTGTACCATTATCTGGGACAAATACTGGGTTTGCAACGCAAATTCCCCGAATCGATAGCTGCCCTGCAAAAAGCCAACGAGCTTGATCCTGAAAATACGGAAGTTTTATTTGAGATTGCCACGACGTACGAAGAATACCATTCGAATAAAACGCTGGCGCTCAATTATTACAATTTGTATTTAAAAGAAGCGGGTGAGGAGGGTAAAAACATTGATTATGCACTTACCCGGATGAAAAAGCTCAAAGAGGATTTGTTTTTTGATGAGTAATTCTGATGAATCAAATTTCAGAGCAATTCACCGGTTTTTTCGCGCACCAGATTGGCTAATTGCATGCGGCTGCTGACTTCGGTTTTGGTGTAAATATGATGTGTGTGGTCTTTCACTGTTTGAAGTGTGATAAACAACTTGTCAGAAATTGCTTTATTGCTTTTTCCTGAACAAATTTCCCTGATAATCTCTGCCTCGCGTTTCGAAATCTCATAAAAACGGCAAAAATCTTCAAACCCAATAATTTCAACTGGTTCGACCTGTTCAACTAATTCATTTTTTAAGTTGAATTTGATAATTACCGGAATTAAAATACTTATTGCAAACAAAATCAATATTGAGAAACAGCTTGAAGTAAATCCAAAAACATCGAAAATACTGAGTAGAACAGTGTAAAAGCCAACACCAGCCAGATAAATCAGAAATTGTTTAAGCCCAAAACCTATTTCATTGATTTCTTCCTTATTAACTTTTAATTCATATAAGAATTTAAACTCTCTTAAAATTAGATTATGAGTTTATTATATATTAGAGTCATCAATTTTATGAGGTTCTATAAAATTTTTATTTACGAACTCGATAAGTTATTCAGCTTGAA
>DYSZ01000339.1 GCA_020726265.1 Draconibacterium orientale | reverse complement strand
ATCCTTGGGGGCATTTTCATTGATCGGCGTATCGGTATTTGCACGGATTACAAGCATCACAAACGAAGAGTAGCCAATAAGGATAAAAGTAAACGATAACAAGATGGTATTCAACACCGTTTTGCCTTTTTTACGAGTATAGGTTAATCCCCAGATAATCAACCCTATAATCATCGCAAAATAAAAAATCGTACCGGAATTAAATGGCAACCCAAAACTATTTACGAACAGGAGTTCAAATTTACCGGAGAGCTCAACAACATAGGGTATTATCATGAACATGACAAAGGCAAGGATGAAGATCGACAATATGAATGTCAACAACATCCCGAGTTTTGTCGGTTTAAATTTTTTATAATAATAAACCATGCATGTCGCCGGGATGACCAATAAATTCAAAAGGTGCACCCCGATGGCCAGTCCAATCAGAAAAGCAATCAGGACAAGCCACCGGTAAGAATGTTTTTCATTTGCCACACTTTCCCATTTGAGGATGGCCCAGAATGAAATGGCAGTAAAAAAAGACGACATTGCGTACACTTCGCCCTCAACCGCCGAAAACCAGAAAGTATCGCTGAAAGTATAGGCCATGGAGCCGATAAAAGCAGCTGCAAAAATAGTATAACGCTGTGCATCTGACATTTCGGATTCACTCCCGAAAAACTTTTGTGCAAACAAAACGATGGTCCAGAAAAGAAATAAAATGGTAAAACTGCTTGACAAGGCCGACATGATGTTAACCATCATGGCAACGTGCGTCACATCGCCGAAAGCAAACAGTGAAAAAAAGCGCCCAACCATTTGAAATAACGGAGCTCCCGGAGGGTGCCCCACCTGAAGTTTAAAGGCAGTGGCAATATACTCCCCACAATCCCACCAACTTGCTGTAGGTTCTATGGTTAGCAGATAAACCACCGATGCTATGGCAAAGGTAGCCCAACCGAAAATGTTGTTCAGCTTCTGGAAATTCTTCATAATATGATGTTTGTCTGGAATGAATCAGCGAAAATACAAATTTACCCGCAAACAGTGATGAGTAATTTTTTTTTCACGCCATTACATCCTGCAAAAAGAAAATATTTTCTACCTTTGCACCCTCAATCGTAAATCGTAAATCGTAAATCGTAAATCGTAAATCGTAAATCGTAAATCGT
>DYSZ01000338.1 GCA_020726265.1 Draconibacterium orientale | reverse complement strand
CGATAGCCCATATATAGGGTTTTATTTTGCCACGCTATACAAGTACCTGTTAACTAATATTACACAAAACAACTCCGAAGGAGTGAAATGATTATAGATTTATAAAAAACGGTCAAAATAACCCCGAAGGGGTGTCATGGTATTACGGAAAAATTATGTCAGCCCTTCGGGATTTGGTCTGCCATGCAAAATTCTCTTCTATAATCCTGACATCACTTCGGGATTGAACACCGCGCAACGGCAGTTCATAAAAATAAAGAGGACTTAATGAAAACGTATACCTTTCGCTTAAAACCCGATCAGGATTTGTTTGACTCCATCGAGGCATTTGCCGCCGATAAAAAAATCGAAGCAGGCTGCGCGCTTTCCGCTGTGGGAAGTTTGACACGCGCCGCCTTGCGCCTTGCAAACCGCGAATCCTATAACAAGCATGAAGTCCATTTTGAAATCGTATCCATCACAGTACTGTGGCAATGAGCGGCTCGCACATTCACATTTCCATCTCGGATGAAAACGGCGCGACGATTGGCGGACACCTCGTTTCGGGATGTAGAATCTATACCACCGCGGAAATTGTTTTGGCGGTGTTTGAAGATATTATCTACAAACGCGAACTGCTGGAAAACGATTCGGGCTGCGAAGAGTTGGCGGCGTACCCAAAGTAGTAGATCAGGCTTGCAGCCTGATTGTTTAATTCATGCGCTTATTTTTTTGCGCGTAAATGTCACTTTTCCCCTTTCGCCGCATCTAAATTTTATATGCTATTTTCACCGGAGAATTTGCCATGCTAAAGAATATTTTTTTGTTGCCAATTAAACTTTGCGCCCGCTGCCTGTATAAAATTTCTGACCTGTTTATTTCTGCCATGCGCATGAGCGCCTTAAATTGGCAAAAGATAGGACGCCGCGCCGCCGATGCCAGCATGGATGTTGCTGAGTCTGGAAAAAAGCATATTAAAGAATTACGCGGGCGCAAACAAGGGGAAAAATAAACTTGGCAGCCCCTTTTTTTTCTAAAACGAAAAAATTCCTATCCCGCCAAATAACCGAATGGGTGGAACAAATAGCCAGCCTTGGAAGCGACCCAAAAGATGACGAACAAACACGGCTAAACAAAACCCTGATAGCCGGCGCAGCATTTTTATTTATTCCAACGGGCA
>DYSZ01000337.1 GCA_020726265.1 Draconibacterium orientale | reverse complement strand
TTTACAAATAAAAAAAGGTTGTCAATGAACCCGATAAAAATACAAATTGAAAGCAATTCACAACCTCTTGCCCGTCTTTGATATATGCTATCGTGTTGTCAATGAACCCGATAAAAATACAAATTGAAAGCAATTCACAACTCCCCCGTTGTAAGTGCTACACGCTTTTGCGTTGTCAATGAACCCGATAAAAATACAAATTGAAAGCAATTCACAAACCGGTGGGTTGGTATGTTAATAGTAATCGTATGGCTTTGGAAAGGTGCGACCCTGGCTGGGGTCGAATATCATATCGCAATGTGGTCTTTCTATAAACATGCGATGCAGCTGGCATACGATTGCCCTCAGCACCCCGTTGTTTAAAAAGAGAATTGTTCCTTTTTTTCAAAGCTAAATCCAATAACTGTTTGCTTGCGTCTGAATTTCAAACTGCTTACCGATTTTTGCGGGTGTAATCAAACCCCGGGCTAATCTCGCCTGAGGCGAGACGGGGCTATTCATAAGTTTACCACTTGTGCTTCAGTCCATTCAAATAGTAAAATGAAATAATATAAAAGGCTTTAGCCAAAACATAAACAGGGATTTTGGCTAAAACCAATCAAATAGATTGAATTTATTGTCCTCCAGTTGAAGCTGGAGGCAATTGATGAATTGGATTGGTCTGTAGGCCATTCAAACAAGTCAATTACTTCCAAGTGTAATCAATAAAATACCGGCTAAAATTCCCGCCAGGTAAATGCCTTTTTGTTTCAGGTTTTGTTCTCTAAAAATAAGAGCGCCGAGTGTGAAGGTGAGCAAAACACTGCTGCGGCGGAGTACCGAAATCATCGAAATCATGGCTCCCTCCAAACTCAGTGCATAGAAATATAAAAAGTCGGCAATTACGAGAGTTACACCAATGGCTATAATGGTCCAACGCCAGTTAAATGGGGTATTGTTTTTACGGTTGGGCATCCAAAGCAACAACAAAACCGGCAGCATAATGGCCACCTGATAAAACGAAAACCAGGCCTGTACCGCAATCCTGTCGATGCGTGAGATGATGAATTTATCGTACAAACCGCTTACTGCGCCCAGTATTGTTGCAATTACAATAAAAAATATCCATTTGTTTTTTCTGAATTCGATACCTTCCTTTTTCCCGGCTGTTGAAAACAGGT
>DYSZ01000336.1 GCA_020726265.1 Draconibacterium orientale | reverse complement strand
TAGGTCTCGTAATCAATCATGGCCCACCTCCATGGCCTTTTTTAAAATATCTCCCAAACCTATGGGCGATCCGCTTGCCCGGTCTTTACCGCTATGTTCAAGGCAAAGCGCCTGATAAACAGGTTTTTGCCATGCGACAAGTCCGGCCCTGATAAGTTCCGATCTGGCTTTCTCCAAAGTCCGGCCATCCATGGAAAGCTTTTCCATAATGGATTTGTCACCATAATAACTAAGTCCATTCTCATCGCCTGCACATACCAGGAATAAATACAGGGCTGCCGAACCATGACAGAGCCGCTCAATATGTCCATCGCTGATCAATCTGTGGTCAATCCAGCTGAAGCTCTTAGGGACTTTGCGCAATCGGTTCGGTAAAATCACATGCTTTACAATCATAATTTTCTCCTCTTTTTCCGTTAAATTGACAGGACAAAACATCCTGACCCAATTGTTGCATACGGCGCAGAGTTTTTGCTATGTCATCTTGTAACGCAGAACCGGTAAATTGAGAAATTAACCCTATAATAACAGCCGGTTGAATGATTAAGGAATCTTGTAACGCATTGTTTGTAAAATAGCTGCTATTCTTATCTATTTCAGAATGTTGCGCATTTGAGCGATCTTGTAACGCAGTTTGTTTGTTTGAAAAACTCCGTTTCCAATAGCCCGGATGTTGCTTTCTCCATTCCTGTACCCGCCGGACATGCAAAAGACCTTTAAAGTAGTTTTGATTCTCCGGTTTCCGAAGCCATTTTTGCTGACTGGACGCCCTGGCCTTTTTGCGGCACTCAGGGTTTTTACAATACTTTTGGCGGTTGCGATTTCTGTAATCGGGCGCAAATAACCTCTTGCAGTTACGGCATCTTATCTTTTTTTCAATTCCCATCCAAATAGCACCTCCCAAAAAGTTTCAACTATTTATGAATGGGTATGTTTTGTGAAGAAAAAAATTGAAGAAAAAACCGGAAGAAAAATGAAGAAAAGGGTTCTAAAAATTTATTATTTTGGAAGAAAAAGAAACTGAAGAAAATTACAATTTCAACACGGAGATTTAATTACGTTTTTAAGTCGGCCCTGACAATGCACGAAGTGGCATGAAGAAAGCGTGACTGAATCTGCTGTTCAGTGTGTTTCTTGCGGCTATAAGGTTGAACACCTCG
>DYSZ01000176.1 GCA_020726265.1 Draconibacterium orientale | reverse complement strand
GCTCATTTTGCGGTACTTGTTTTGGGCGAAAATCGCCTGATGGTTTTTCAACAACAGGTCTGTTTTCTTCAGGCTGAACAGGCTTTTGTTCCTGTTCATGAATAACAGGTTTTTCACGACCAAATCCTTTAATAATAGCTTTGATTTGTTCCTGACGCGATTGAACACTCGATTCAATTTTTACGTGCTTCTTTTTACCGGTTTCCACTTTTTCGTGTTTTATAACCGGCTCAATGCGTTCGCGGCGCGGACGGCCCGGCCTGTTTTGATCCTGATCACCATACGGAAATTCTTGTGGCGCCGGTTTCCGAACCAAAAATGATTTTAATCCCTTATCTTCTTTTTTTGGTTCCGGTTCACTGACTTTTTTCTCCGATTTTTCGGCTTCCCTGATGGCTTGTGCATCAAGGATTTTATACACCAGATCCTGCTTCTTTAAAAGTTCGGTCCTTTTAATATTAAGATCTTTGGCAATTTCTTTAAGCTCCGGTAAAAGCTTTTTGTTTAATTCTAATATATCGTACATGATAAAAAAGTTATTCCTTGTTGTTTTTTTTGATTTTTTGTTGAATAAAACTATGGAACAAATGCAGGGGATTGAGCATGTCATAAATTTGAGTGCAAGTATATTAAATTACTTGAAAACAAACAAAATTATGAATTGCTTTTTTAGCTGCTTCCTTTAATTAGTGTTAATACTTGAATTCATTTAAAATTATTTATGCAATGAAGGTGCCCGTTTTAGTCTTATGATTTTCTCCTGTTGTGGCGTCATATACGTTCGTTTTTTTGAAAAGGTTTTATCACTCGTTTACCGAAAACAAACTTTACAGCCTGATATTATACTTTAGTTTTAACCTTACTGCACTTTCATCGGGTATCAGCGATTCATCGGGTTGCCTGAAATTTGATGTCCATGCCAGAATAATTTCGTTGCCGGGTTTTATTATCCACTGGAAACGGGCCTGCCAGCCGGCACTGTTACTGGCGTTATCGTATTGAAAATAATTGTAAAGCGTAACGTTCGGACTAAATAATACATTTGCATTTACCTGGTAAATATTTGCGGTGAATTTGCCTTCGGGTAACGAAATATTATTCCGGGTTACCGTTCCACCAACAAAAAATGGTACAGCAATTTTCCAGTTCACGTTTAGTCTAATGTCGTTACGTTTATCGTTGTAAAAATCGCCGAAACGGTAGCTTGCCTCACCGTAAATATTCCGCGCTCCTTTAGTTTCAAGTTTTATTTGCTGCTGCCACCATTCATACGTTCCCGCCGGAATTACAAAGTCTTCGAAAATATTGAAATTCTGCGTAAGCATTTCGTGTTGGCTAAAAATTGAATAACGCAGCACTTCGCCCGAAAGAAACCGAATCCCCAAAGGCTGAAATTCAAACTCACGGGTTTCAAGTTCCCCAGTTTCAAGGTTGGTGATATAATCAAACACACCGCCGAATTCCAACTGCATAATCCCCCATTTGTTGGGTCGAGGCCCTATTTTAAGTTCACCATACGATTCGCGGATATTTACACGCGGCACAAAACCTATTCCTGCAACAAAATGTTTCCCAATCTGATGGTAACCCAGCCGAGCCTTAATTAGGTCGTTCGGATAAACGAGTTGTGTTCCCCACGAAACATCGTTATCTGTGTGACTTTCGGTATTCGATTTCAGGCCAAACAGATAAAACGAAACAATCTTATTCTTCTGAAAAGTTGATGTTGAGAGTTTTGCATCGACACCGACCACAAGATTTGTTTCGTCGCCAACAGCATTTCCGTAAGTTCCGATAATGCCCACGGATGATTGTTGCCCGACATTTCGCGACACTCTGGCCACACTGTAATTGTGGTTACTGTTCCCACCATCATCGTTAATGTACATCATTCCTACATTCCAGTCGTCAATGTGTCCGGTAAGTTTTGCACCCACATTTATCGAGATGGGTCGGTTTAACGAGTCGAGGCCCATGCGCCGCGAGAAAAACGGGATAATACTTTTTGCCACCGGACTAGTATCATCTCCCTCAATGCCAAATCTGAAATTATTGGCGCCATCCAAAAAAAAATCGCGTTTTTCGGGGTAATGCAAATTAAAACGGGTGAGGTTAATCTGGCGGTCGTCAACCTCAGTTTCGGCAAAATCGGTGTTAATAGTGAGCGAAGACTTTAAACCTGGTGTGATCTGGTAAAACAGGTCAACTCCACCGGTGAGTTTCGGATCGGCTTTTTCATCCTGTTTTGTATTTAAACCAGTAAGCAAATATGGTGCAATATCAAGCCCGATTCCCTGGGTAATATTCTCAATTCCATCGAGAATACCAGCATCGGAAACCTGAAATCTGGCTGCATTCAGGTTAGCAACCGGCCAATACGATGCTTCGAGGTTGTTTACAATGTTGCGGATGAACTTGATTCCCCACTGTGTTTTATTTTTATCGAAACCCATGGTCTTAAACGGAATGGCTAACTCGGCCTCCCAGCCCCAATCTGCTATTTTTGCTTTTCCAGTCCATAATCCATCCCATTCTTTATTAAGCACAGCGCCGTTTTCGTTAACAACAGCATCGCCAATCGAACCGCGCGGGCCAATCTGAAACCAGTATCCGTTTCGTTTGTCAAGATAAGTATCGAGAATAATCTGAATTCGGTCGTCTTTACCCAGATTTACATCGCGAGCCATTTCCTTTGCTGTGATTTTGTCTTTATCATCCCAGCACTTTACGGCAAAATAGATGTTGTTGGCATCGTAACAGGTATAAAAAATGGTCTTTTTCGAAACGGGTTGTCCTTCAAAAGGTTCACGCTGGTAAAACTCCTCAACAGCAAAAGCAAGATTCCACACTTCATCATTCACATATCCGTCAATGTTTGGTGGTATGTCAATTTTTATGGCTTTTATTACAGGTTGTGCAAATCCGGAAAGGGTGAGTACAAAAATCATCAACAATGGAAATACTACTCTTTTCAAGGTTTAGGTTTAAAAAATTGTGCAGTTAAAATAACGTTTTTTGAAAACAGAAAACAAGTTGCGATTATTTCTTTCCAACCACCCTGATTACCGAAGCTGTTCCATTGTGAAAATCACCTTTATTCAGTTCAACATCAGGTTCTTCAATCTGCAAAATCGACAACTGCTGAAAATCATTTTCAAGTTCAGTTTTCGAATAAAGCAACCTGAAATCGCGCGGACCTCCGGATGAGTTATTAATTTGCTTCTTTGAGAATCCTTCGAGCAAAAGAAACCCTCCTAGTTTTAAAAAAGAAATTAATTTTTGGTGATATTTCTCTCTTTTGTCCGAATCGATTTGTGCAAACACAAGAACAACGCAATCAAAAGTTTCGGGCTCGAAAGAAATATCTTCGTAACCGGCAATCAGGTAGTTTATTTTCACACTGTTTTCTGCGGCAAGCAGCTCTGCCTTACTTTTCCCTTGAACACTGATATCAAAAGCAGTAACATCCCAACCCAGCCGGGCAGCATCAACTGCATTTCGGCCTTCGCCTTCAGCCGGAATCAGAATTTTTCCCGGTGTAAGTCTTTCAATATGTTCTTTAAAAAAGAGGTTGGGTTCGGTGCCGTCAGCAAAATCTTCATCGGAATATCTTTGGTTCCAGAAATCTGACAATGTCCGTAATCAATTCGTTTTCAGTACTTTTCTAGTTTTTGCAAAGTTTTCGAATATCCTTTAATTCGCCCGAAAGAACAAGAACATCATCTCGTTTGTAAATAATCTCCTCAATATCCTGGTCATTTATTGGTTTCGATGATGAGTATAACGTTTTTCCCTCACGTTTCAGGGCTATCACTTTCAGATGGGTTTGTTCCCTGAATGCAACTGGTAAAAATCGTTCGCCTAACATTGAACCCGGAACATTCATATCAATAATTTTCAATGTTTCAGTAATATTAAAAAGATGATGAATGCCGGTTAATGCCAGCTTTTGCGCCAGTATTGTAGCCGATTCCCATTCAGGATTGATTGTTTCGGTAATTCCAATTGCATTTAAAACAGTGAGATGAATGGATGAAAACTCACGACAAATAATTTTTATTACACCCATTTTTTTGAGTAAAGCAGCAATCATCACCGAAACTCCGAAGTCGTCGCCAATGGCGACCACAAAAACGTCGGCTTCTTTCAGCGGGAGTAACCTTAGCGTATGTGGATCGGTAGCATCGAGTGCAATTGTATTTGCAATTTTATCTTTGTAAAATTCGGTTTTTTCGATGTTTTTGTCCACGCCCAGCACATCATGTCCCATCGATGTTAATGCTTTGGCCAGTGATGCACCAAAATTTCCCAATCCAATTACCACTACGTTCATATTGAATATTTTATGTGATTATAATATTTTCTTTTGGATATCTGTAAGCAACACTTTTTTTTGCCGATGGCGACATGGAGAGCAATAATGTCATCATCCCCATTCTGCCCATAAACATTAGAGCAATCAGTACCCATTTTGAGCCTGCCGTAAGAAACGAAGTCAGGTTAATTGAGAGACCTACGGTACCAAATGCCGAAAAACATTCAAAAACAATTCGTAACAAACCTTTTTCGCCATCCATCAAATAAATGACAAAAGTGCCGGTTGCAATCAGAAATAACGAAACCATAATAATTGAAAATGCTTTGTTTACAGAGTATTCATGAATTTCGCGTTGCATGGTTTCGATGTGATTTTTACCCCTGATAATACGAACAACATTGAGAAATGCAATAGTAAAGGTACTGGTTTTAATACCACCCCCGGTTGAAACCGGTGATGCTCCAACCCACATTAAAAAAATAATTATCAAAAGCGCTGGCTTTGTCAGCATTTCCATGTTAACAGTATTAAATCCCGCGGTTCGCGGAGTAACACTCAGGAAATAAGACATGGCAATGCGTCCTTGTGTATTTATCCCGCTCTGGGTTGAACCGGCTTCGAGAAAATAAAACATTACAGTTCCGAACAACAAAAGCAAGAAAGTGGTAATCAGTACAATTTTTGTATTGAAAGTGATCATTCCGACACGATGAATAAAAGGTTTGTGATGTCTGAAATATTCCCAAAGCCTTACAATCTGGTCTTTTATATAACTATACAAATTCAAAAATACAGGAAACCCAATACCACCAAACACAATAAGATTGGCAATGGTGTAGTGCATAAAATAGTTATCCCTGATTTGTATATCGTAAAGATTGTCAGTCATTGTTGAAAATCCGGCATTACAAAAAGCCGATACTGAATGAAAAACAGCAAACCGAATGTTATCATAACTCGCTCCCATTCCATGTAAATACATCGAGTAAAAAATAAGTCCTGCGCCAACAATCTCAATTGAAAATACGATGAGTATCACTTTTATAAGTGTTTTCAGAATACCGTTAAAACTGTCTTCGCTGAGGTAGTCGCGTAACATTATTTGTTCGCGGAACGAAGAGGTTTCTTTAAAAAAGAAACCAAAGAAACTGGTAATTGTCATCACCCCGATACCTCCAACCTGAATCAATCCAAGAATAATTAAACGCCCCAGCGGGGTAAAACGGGTAGCAGTATCAACCACCGTTAGTCCTGTCACACAAACCGCACTGGTTGAGGTAAATATGGCATCGGTGAAAGATATTGGCGATATGGTTGATTGCGGCATCAGCAACAAAAATGTACCTGACAGAATTATCAAGGCGAAACTAACCATAAACATTTGCGCCGGGTTAAAATATCGCATGGCCGCTTCAATTTTTAACCGAGAGACCTCAAGAATAAACAGGGCAAAAGCAAAAAAATGAAACAACGTAAAATTATGGAATACAGGGTAAAAGAATACATTTCCACCTAAAATTACGCGAAATAGAAATAATAAAATTAACAACACACCCAACAAGGTGTTTGTTATAAATACCTTCCAACTCATCCGGTGATCGGTAAAAAGAACCGACCGAACCAGATAAAGAAAACTTGTAATCGGAAAAAATATTTTGAAAATCGAATTGTTGTACAATGTTTCCATATCCACCGGCGATGTATAACCAATATCGTAAACCGAAAGAATAAACAGCCCCAGCGTTAAAACAAAGAACAACTTATTGATGATTTTCCCCAGGATTTCCATAAATCCTGTGTTTGCATACCTGTTTCTTAAATCAAGAATGATCATTCAATGAATTTGAAACGGCAAAGGTAATACAAAACAAATCTCAATAAAAAACTACACATCAATTTCAACAATTCAGAGAATAAATATTTTCTATCAGTTTGTTTATTGGCTTTACTTTAGGGCAATGAAATATCTGTTGGCAAGTTTTACCAACGTTTTCAATTCCACCATTTTTTTTCTGTATTACCTCCATTCTTTTTTATTTTGATTACCCCGGATTCGGGAACGGGGACTTTCCGCCACGGTTTCCACACCGTACATCATTGATTTCAATCGGACAAGAATATCAATAGCTGTTCCTGGCTGAAGGGTATGCTTTTCAAATAAGTTATTGTTCCGGCAGATGTTGAAAATCGTTTTGTTTGGATAGATTCCATCGGCAAGTATGCAGATGGGCAAACGGGGAAAGTACTTTTTGATTTTAGCGGCCAACCGGGCAAACGCTTTTTGTTCACAGTCTTTTTTCTCATAATCGCGCCCCGGCTGGTTTTCGATAATATCCCTTCCAACTCGATTACCCGGCCACGTAAATTCAATACCTCTTGTTGTAACACTTTCACAGTATTTACAAGAAATTCATATTCTGTTCTTCGTATGGTTATGTATTCTCCCTCTGGTTCCATGTCAACCGCAAAATTCTCTTTTTTGCAGTTATTTCTATCAAATTTTGAGCCTACTCCGAAAAGTAGGAAATTCAATGATTTTCATCTGTTTGACCCCTA